>NZ_CP194516.1:2726326-3029252 GCF_050931845.1 Poriferisphaera sp. WC338 | reverse complement strand
TGGTATCAGGGTTTGCGGCGGCGTAGGAGAACGAGGCGCGGATAAGCTTGGGGCGGCCGATGGCGCCTTGTCGGATTTGTTCAAGATAGGCTTGCGTGAGTGGGTGGGTGAAGTACATGAAGGCTTCGGCAAGTAGGCGGTTGTTCTGTTCAGCGGCAGCGAACATTTCTTCAGTTTGCTGCGAACTGAGCGAAAAAGGTTTTTCGCAAAGAACGTGCTTGCCAGCATTCAGCGCGCGGATGGTCCACTCGTGGTGAAGGTTGTTGGGGGTGGCGTTATAGATAGCATCAACATTGGGATCGTTGAGAAGTGCGTCATAGTTTGGATGGGCGGTGGGGATGTTATGCTTGGTTGCGAAGGTTTGAGCTTTATCGGCAGAACGTGAAGCGACGGCTTGCACGGAGGAAAGCGTGGCGCCATCATTGATACCTTCGGCGAATTGCCGAGCAATGTTGCCCGTGGCAAGGATGCCGTAGCGGATTTTGCGATCGGTGTTTTGTGTCATGTGATAAGTGTTACGGGGGGAGGTTGAATAATCAAGTAGCGATTGGAAGTTTGAATTGTTAAATGACTCCGTTTGCAGAGCATGTGGGCTTGACCATGAGAGCGAGCCGGTTTGTTAAGCTTGGCCGCGGAGGCGGTAGCGGAGGCCGAGGGAAATGATCTTCGTGAGGAGCTGTTCGTAGGAAATCCCTGCTTTTTCAGCAGATTCTGCTAGATCTTCGCCGTATGCAAGTTCAGGGTTGGGATTGGCTTCGAGGAGATAGATTTTACCATCGGGCGTCAGGCGAAGGTCCATGCGGGCGTAGCCGGAAAGCATGAGCGCTTTGTAGGCGCGTTTGCAGAAACGTGGGATTTGTGAGAGAAGTTCTTCGGATAGTTCATGTGCGGGGCCGGAATCGATGCCGACTTGCTTGCGGTATTTGAGATCCCACTTGATGCGGCCAGTAGCAATGCGGGGGGCGTCTTCGCGGAGTTTTTTGAATTCGAGTTCCCATATGGGGAAGGTTTGAAGTCTGTCATTGCCAAGGACGCCGACGTAAAGTTCGCGGCCTTCAATGTATTGTTCGACGATGGCGTCGGTGTTGAGTGTGCGGTGGATAAAATCGACACGTTCAGCGAGCGTTTCGTCATTGTGAACGATGGAAGCTTGGGAGATGCCGACGGAACCTTCTTCGGTGAGTGATTTGACGATAAGCGGGAACTGAAGCTTGGCAGGGCGGCGGACTTTTTTGTAGATAGGGAAGACGTGGAATTGTGGGACCCGGATACGGTGGTAGCGGCAGATCATTTTTGAGAGAGCTTTGTTGTGAGCGAGCATAAGGCCGCGCGGGTTACAGCCGGAGTATGGTGTTTTGAGGAGTTCGAGGAAGGAAACGACATGTGCATCGTAGACGCCGATGCCGTGGAATTCTTCAAGCAGGTTGAAGATGATATGGGGTTTGAATTCGTCGACAGCGTCTTTGATTTTTTCGAGATTTGAAGTGACGCCGAGGATCTGGACATCGTGCCCAAGTTCTTTGAGAGTGGCGGTGACATCGAATTCGGTTTTGTAGAGGAGGGTTTCTTCGTCAGATAAACCTTCGATGGAATCCGGAGGGATCAGGTCGGTGTGCATGAGGATGAGGATGCGTTTTTTTCTCATGCGTTGGTTCCGAGTGTGATTGAACAATGATGGTGTGACGGGCCGAATGAATAAAGCATTTTATCGTATGAATCGGTTGTTGTCTGCGGCGGATTTCGCGTGGGGAGTGATAAAATCGTTATTTAACTAGCTTAAAGGGCGAATTGTTATTGATAAGGATGCGGTTTTTGTATTGTGCTGTCAAGGATGTTGCGTCAGACTGTCGGTGCTTAGTGTGAATAAATAGGTCTAATCAATGACTGTATGCGCTGATTAGATTATTGAGGTAGAGGCGTTGTGATGTGATTTAGAGCGGGACGCGGTAGTGACCGGCGTGGATGTAATTCATGGTTTGAACAGTGAGCATGATGACGGCTTGGGTGCGAGTGAGATTGTCAGATTGGCGGCAGCGGAGTTTGAGTTCTTTGCAGCGGTCGATCATGTCACGGAGGACTTGGTCGATGGTGTAAGGGTGGGCGGCGGTCCATTTACTGACGGTGTTACGGAGTTCAGGAGAGAATTCACGGAGGAAGGCGGCGGCAGTTTTGCGGTTGTGGAAGGCGGGTTCGTTGGAGAAGAGTTTTTGGAGGTCGGTGTCGAAAAATTCGGGCCATTCTTCGGCGATAGCAAGGCGTTTTTCGGTGTAGTGTTCACGGAGGGTTTTGTTGATTTCATTAAGGGGTTCGATCTGTTTTTTCGATCTGACAGGGGCAGGGCGGCCAACAATTTCAGTCATAAGATCGTTGACGAAGTTGAGTTTATTGATGGCGGGCCAATTTTGGTAACGATGTTTCCAGCGTGAGCCGGGTTTAAGCCAGACGGCGAAGGTTTCTGCGAAATCCTCGGCAGGATGGGCTTGAGCGTACCAATAGTCGAGATGTTGGACATATTTTTGTGAGTTAGGTTTAGGTTTGTAGGAATCTGGGTAAGGGTCGGTGTATGACCCGAAGTGTTTACGCCAGAGCTTGCGATAGTGGAGGCGGTAAGCGGTGCAGAAGCAGTGACCAGCCTCATGCCGGAGGATCTTCATACATTCGGCTTCGGTGCGGCCTTCGACATAAAGGACTTGTTTTTTTTCGAGTTTGGCGAGGCGGGGATGAGCAAGGTAGAAGGGGAGGGCGATGCCGGGGATACCGTCGGGGGAGAACCATTCGGTGGAAAGCCAACAGTGTGGACGGAGACGAGTAAGGTTTTTGGCTTCGAGCTCAACGTAGAGGCGATCGATGCACTTTTGTAGTTTTGGGACGCAATTGAGTGAGAGGTTCAAATCACGGAAGCGAAGGTCAAGGATGTCGCTGTCGGGCCAGTTTGCCCAGTATGGTTGTTTGCTGCGAGATATTTGGCGGCGCGCTTTGGGCATGATTGTTTTAGCGTAAAAGTGCTTGTTTTATAGGGTTTTTTAGATTGCGCTATGGCTGAGATTACTGGGGCATCCAGCGGCAACGGTTTGATTGTAACGCGATTAAACGAAAAGGAAAGCTTTCCGTTTGAAGTGCGATCATGACGATGATTGAGAAGCGAAGTATTAAGTAGTGCCTCATCCACAGAGCGGATGGACTTGATGGATAAGAAGAGGTGGAATGATTAGTGAAGTGCTGCTTTGATGCGTTCGGTGGCGATGGGATCGTGCAGTTGTGCTTTGCCAAAACCGGGTCGGGCACCGGATGCTTCTGCTTTAGCAAGTGCATCGGGGTAGTTAGAGATGAGGAGCATACGCGGCGAATTGGATTGTTTGGCAAGAGTTTCAATGAGGTCGTTGCCGTTGGCGATAGCGAAGGTGCCGCCAAGGACGCGGTTGATGAGGAAGAGGGAAGTTGGAGTAGCATATTGCTGAAACGCGGCGTCGTCGTTGGCGGTGATAATGGTGGCGTTGGGTGCGGCTGATTGTGCGAGGGCACGAAGTGAACCGGCATCGAAGCCACAATGACCGACGAGGACGATGTGCGTGATAGTAGACATGGTGCGTATTGTAGTGGTTTTGTCCCGTAAGGCGGAGCATTAGATTTGCAAAAAAGCCACGGGATGGAAACCGTGGGTTTGTGTTCGTTTTTTGCGTTTTCTGTGGGAAGATTATTTGATAGCGATGAGGGTGAGCAGTTCGTGCATAGCAGCGATGTCGTCGAAGCGTTGGCGTTGGTCGAATGATTTGATGAGATTATTGATGATGCGGCGGAGCCAACCTTGTGGGTTGACGGGACGGAGTGCTTCTTCGGGAGCGTATGATCGGCCGGTCATGTCGAGGGCGCGTTTGATGATTTCAGGCTCGGAGAGAAGGCGGCCTGAGAAGAAGGGGTCAATGAGCTGCGCGGCGGGTGGTGCTTCTTGCATCTCGTAAATATCGAGTTGGACGATGAAGTGTCCTGGAACGCCAACTCCTTGCACGGGGATGCCGAGTTGTTCGAGGATGTATTTGTAGATGAGGCAGAGGACGATGGGGAGGCCGCGTCTCATTTTGAGGACGGCGGGGAGGTAGGAATGTTTGGGATCATAGTAGTCGTGGCGGCAACCGCGGAGTCGTTCTTCGGTGAAAAGGACTTCATGGGCGTGTGCGAGGATGGCACGTGGGTCAGATGATTGAAGACGTGCTGCTATTTTGTTGGCAAGCTGATCGAGTTCATCGATAACATCTTGGGGATCAATCTCGCCTTGCTCGTGCATGGCAATCGCAGTGGCGGCGAGTGTGAGATTACGCGCATCATCCAGATCGTGGAGTTGCTGCGCGAAAAGGTCGAAGGCTTCGATCCTGCAGTGAGTGGGATTGGGTGTAGGGGTTGCTGAACTCATTTGCCGATGATTCTCAAACGCCAATGATGATTAAGATGATGTGGATATTATTGCAGGAAATGGGGCGGTTGTCAGGTCGGTGTAGTGTAAGGGTGGATTGACGCAACTGTATGGCGGTTTTGGGGTGAAGGAGGGGATATGGGGGCGAATAGCTACTATTCGTTGTGAGATGCGCTGGTAAAGATTAGGCAGAATTGGTTTGCTTTTTACGGGCGATTCGGGCTTGGATAAAGGATCTGATGGCAAAGACCATGTAAGCTGCGGAGAAGAGGGAGAGGAGGGATTTTTCGATAGCTGCAAGGGGACGATCGATATCCTCGGAGCCTGCGAGATATTTGATTGCAGCTGGATATTCCTGAGTGAAATAGACAAACAAAACGAGGGCGAAGAGGACAGCAAGGTGCATGATATGCATGCGGAGTTTGGGGCGGATCGCGAGAGCAGCGAAGAGGTAAAAGAGGATGGCGATGAAAGAGGGGATGAGTGTGGTGATGGATTGGGTGTGAGAGGTGAAGTAGAAAACGAGGCCTAGGCAGAGTAGGGCGGTGGCATAGATGGCGGTGATAATTGGCATGGTATTTGTCTCTTGGTGTATGTGGAACGAGATCATTGTAGCGATGCGGCTCGGGGTGTGCCTTGCTGAATGCGGTAGATGGGATCAGTTATGAATACGGCAGATGGGGTTGAAATCTTTGCATGGGGGAAAATAAATCGAACCGCAAGACACATCGAGAGGTATGGGTATGTAGAACGCAGAAATAAGAGACCTCTGGGGTGTAAGACGGCTTTACAAGCAGAGGCGCGTCAGGTGGGGTATGATATGTGACGGCGAGGCTGGGCCTTGCTGCGAGACAGTTTGTGACCTGCGAGTACGTGGGCACTGATAACGACATGATTGGAGATAACTGAATGAATATCAATCGATTGGCTTTATGCGGCGTGTTAGCTTTGACGCTTAGTGGTGGCGGCTTATTGCAGGCCCAAGAGGAGGAAGCAAAGGCGGCGGCACCAGCAACACAGCCTGCTGAAGCGACGACGGCAGACATTCCGATCGAAGCTAAATTGGATATGAACAAGATTTCCTTTGCGCTGGGTATGGCGGCTGCTGAGCAGATCAAGAACTTCAGCAAGGAATTTGAGTTTTCGCTGAACAAAGGTGAGTACATCAAAGGTATGCAGGCTGGCATGAGCGACAATCCTGAAACGGGTATGTCGCAAGAAGAAATGCAGCAGATGTTGATGGCTTTCCAGCAGCAGATGATGGAAAAACGTATGGCCATGATGGCGACGCGTGAAGCGGAAGCTAAGGCTGCAATGGCCGAGCAGAGCAAGGTTGTTGGCAAGGAAGCTAGTGAAGCATTTCTTGCAGCGAATAAGGAAAAAGAAGGTGTTCAGGTTACGCCAAGCGGATTGCAGTACATCGTGGTTGAGGAAGGCGAGGGCGAGTCGCCGGTCTTCGGTGATCAGGTGATTGTGGATTACCGCGGCACATTTGTGAACGGTGAAGAGTTTGACAGTTCATACAAGCGTAACCAGCCGTTCAACTTTACGCTTGGTGTGGATGGCGTGATTCGTGGCTGGGTTGAAGGTTTGCAACTGATGAAGCCGGGCGCGAAATACAAATTCTTTATCCCTGCGAATCTTGCTTATGGTGATGGCGGCGGGCGTATGCCTGACGGTGCAGCATTGGTGTTTGATGTTGACTTGAAAGAAGTGCAAAAGGGTAAAGACCCTGCTGCTGCGGCACCACCGGTTGCTGAGTAAGACATTTTAAAATGATCAAGATTGAAAAGCGGCAGGCTGCAAGGCTTGCTGCTTTTTTTATGCGCACACGATAGTGATTGTGAGATTGGGGGGTGAGATGTGAATGTTCTGTGTGGCTTGCGTTAGCGGAGAATGAATGTGTTAGTTATGCGTAAGTGTCCGTGAATCAAGGCGATATAGAGAATAAACTTGCTGGCCGGAGAGGCGGAAGCCCCCGGAAGAGGCGTAAGTACTTAGGAAGGTTTGGGTGTGTCACGGAAGACGCGAGGTGAGTAAGTTAAACAGGAGACCGGCACGCCGGCGAACATCATGAAGAGGCAATACCGAACGGTGTTTATTTCGGATGTCCACCTGGGAAGCAGCGGTTGTCAGGCAAAGCGCGTGGCGCGGTTTTTAAAACGGATCGAATGTAAAAAGTTGTACTTGGTTGGCGATATCTTGGATATGTGGCGGCTGAAGCAGCGATGGTATTGGCCGGCGGAGCATAACGAGGTGGTACGGCGCATTTTGAAGATGATTAAGAATGGAGTGGAAGTTATTTACATTCCAGGGAATCATGACGAAGCGATGCGCCAGTATTATGGGCTTGAGTTTGGAGGCGTGAAGGTCGAGCCGTATGTGATTCATGAGACGATGAAGGGCGAACGGTTTCTTGTAACGCATGGGGACCAATATGATTTGGTTGTGAAGCACTCACGCTTACTTTCAGTGATGGGCAGCATTGCATATGAATGGCTGATCCGGATCAATACGGTATACAACAGTGTGCGTCAGCTTTTGGGCTATAAATACTGGTCGCTTTCGCACTTTATCAAGTTGAAGGTCAAGCATGCGTGTACGTTTGTTAGCCGATTTGAAGTGACGCTTGCTGCAGAAGCGAAACGACGGGGTGTCGATGGTGTGATCTGTGGACATATTCATCAATGCGAAGCGCGTGAAGAAGGTGATGTGATGTACTACAACTGTGGTGATTGGGTGGAGAGCTGTACCGCGATTGCGGAGGATTTTAAGGGGAATCTGATCTTGATCGACGGGTTTGCATTCTTGAAGCAATACGATGAGGAACGGCAGGAAAAACGTCAGGCGAAGCAGCAAGGCAAGGGAGATAAAGCTTCTGGCCAATTGATGTCAGATGTTGAGGGTAATCGTGAAGAGATGGATCGCGATTTTGAGCCGAGTGAAAAGAAGTTGCCGGTATTTGCGGAGATGGTTGCTGAAAACGATGACTCAGGATTGCTTTGGGGTAAGACCGATCCGGTTGTGACTAAGCGATGGGATGATTGATCGTGGTTTGGAAAGGTTAGAGGAAAAGTGTTACTCAGCTTTGATGGTAAGACTAGTGAGATCGATTGTGTTGCCGTAGGCTGCGACGAGAGCACTGGGGGTCATGCCATAGGTTGTATTTAACGCATTTTGCCATGATTTGCCGCTTTTGATGTGATCGATAAAGCGGATGAAATCAGTCTTACCTTGCGCGATGAGCATGTCGGTGATGGCCAGTGCGGTGCCGTAATATTCTGGGATGAAATCTGATGGCCCGAAGAAAGTTTTTGGGAAGTGCTCTTTGTTCGCGATGAACTTTGCGGAGAGCCGTTTCTTAAATGTGTAGTAGGACTGATCTTGTTGTGTGGACATGGCAGCCCATTCCGCGAGGCCTTCATTTAGCCAAGTTGGAATACGGTGGGGCGAGCGATAGCGGTGGATAATGCCGTGTGCGGCTTCGTGGACCATGAGTTGGTGGAGGTACTCCTTATCTTTCATGTTGTAGGTGGCAATGCGGACTTCACCGCTGTAATGCTGGTGGCATATTGCGGCTTGGAAAGTGATCGTGTTGTTGTACATATTCTTTTCAAAGCGGATGAACTGCTCGCGGGTGTTGAAGAGATAAACGGCTGCTTTGCCCTTCCAGATGTTGAGTTGAGGCGGCATGTTCAGCAACTCGATGACGTTGGTATACATCTGATCGAGATCGCTTAGAAAGTCGATGGATTGATCTTCTGGAACGTTTGTGAAGAGGATGAAGTATTTGGTTTCAATCTTACGGAGGGGGAGTTGAATACGTGATGCAGCAGACTGAGAAAAATTGATTTCTTGGTTAAGGTCTGTGATAGCGTTGGATGCGGTAGCGTTTGGCCAGGCATAGGATTCGGGTGCCGCAGAGGCGACATTAATCGGTGGAATGGTATAGGGCTTTTTAGGACGCGGCGCGGTACAGGACGCGATCGCAAAGAATGATGCGATTAGCAAGCAATGCACGAGAAAACTGGGAACGCGATTGTTTTTTGTCATGTTGTTCACCGGATTCAGAACCACAAAATCACAAATGGCGGGTATGAGGCGCGCGGTATCGCGATAAATGCGGGTGCAAGATGGGTGGCATGCTTTGTGTATGCATGTTGTTCAAATGGTGGTTTTTGTAGACGCAGCGGACCGATGCTGAAGTTGGTTGGTCGCGCTTGCGGTGAAGGACTGCGAAGTTTGCACGCTGTTTAAGTGTGCCTACTCCGCTCAGGCAAGCGCATTGTAAAGCAAAATAAGGGAAAACCAATGCGTTTTCTTTGAGATGGGGCGATTGTCTTTTTGCCTGATGCGACTCGCAAGACAATCGGGGTTGCTGTTATATAGAAATGTCATAAAAGAGATTGGCCGCGTTGTAGGTCAAAAAGAAAACCGTCCAACGTATGGTTAGACGGTTCTGAGATTTCATTGTGTTTGTGAATACTATCGCCGATTGCGTCGGCGTGAACGGCTTGATCGTTTGGTTGATTCTTCGGTTTGTCGTGGGAGCTTGTCGACGTAGGTGTAGTTGGGTTGGTATGGGATTTTTGTTTGTGAACGTTTGCGGGGAAGTTCTTTGCGAGGTTGGCCGGAGATTCTGTTAAAGCCGCCGAGGGGGCCGCGCGGATCCCAGATGATTTTGCCTTCGATGTCGATGTAACCAAAGTTGGGTGACTGGGAGACGCGGGCGGCATCGTAAAGGAAGGGTTCGGCGGTATCAAACTGAGGCTTGATGACCATGTTGCCGCTGCGGTCGATGAAGCCTAACTTACCGCCAATTTTGACCATGGCGAGGACTTCGTCGAAGTCGTAGGCAAGATCGTAAGCGGGCTTAATGATCATTTCGCCTTTTTTGTTGATATATCCCCACTTGCCGTTCAGTTTGACGGCAGCTAGGCCACCGCGAAGAAGGCGGACTTCTTCATAGGTGGGTTCGATGGCGATCTTGAATTCGCGGTCGATGAAGCCCCATTTATCACCGACTTTGGCAGGGGCGATACTGTCTGAGAAGCAGCCAAGCTCAGCGAATTGGTTGTTTTCATTGACGAAGGCGAATTCACCTTTGCGATTGATGTAGCCATAGCGGCCTTTATTGCGGTAATCAGATTCCCGGACTACGGCGAAGCCTTCGTAGAAGGAGCGTGCTTCGATAAATTGCGGTTCGATGATGATCTTGCCTGCAGGGTTGATGTAGCCGATACGTGAACCGACTTGGAAGGCGGCAAGCCCCTCGCGGCAACGCAGTGCGCCGTCGAAGGTCATTTCGGCGATAATTTTGCCAAAGCGATTTGTGTAGCCAAAGGTTTTACCATTGGAGATGATGGCAATACCTTCTTCGAAATGGTCGGCCCAGTGGTAGATGGGCTGGATGATCCAGTTACCATCGGTATCAATGTAGCCGGTACGACCGCCGACAATGATACGCATCGCGCCGCCGTGAGGCATGTCGGTCCAGTCGTATTTGGGAAACATGGTCACGTCGCCTTTTTGGTTGGCGTAGCCCCATGAGTTGTTGATGTTGATTGGGTAGAACTCATCTTTGTAAGACGGTTCGCGAACGGACACGCCATCACCGATGTAACGGGAAGCATAGATGTTTTCTTCATCGTCCTGCGCGCGCAATGGAAGCGTGATGAGCAGAGAAGCCAGAATGACGAGCGTGAAGGTATAACGCATAATGTAACGCTCAGCGGCAGGGTCGCCCCGGCCATGATTCACCGGTATCCGTCAGCTCAAGGCGTGATTTACGATCTGATTAATTGACAAAGCCCAAACATGCTCGGGCGCGGATTTGATCATGTGTCACGTGCTGCCAGGTTCTTAAGACGGTATCGAATGATGATGCTGGCCGCAGATTAAGCTGATAACTGCGATCATTGTAACAAGTTCTGAAAAAGTGTGCCTTGTGTGTTTATGGATTTTTGCCGTTTTGTTGAAGGGAGGACGGGTTGGGGGAGATGGGTACTTTGTGCTTCGAGCCAGTACCGGAGGATTCGGCAAATGTGTGTGATGTGACTATCGGAAAGCGGCTGGTGCTTGGGGATACGATGCCATTTGGCGAGGCATGATCGGCAGCAGGTGGCGGTGGCATGCTGAGCGATAAAGACAGGGTGCCCGCGGGTTGGCGTTTGTTTGCCGTCTTTGTGGGGGTCAGTTGAGGCGAGGCGCTCACGGATAAAACGTTCGGCATGTTCCAGCAGCGTGGGGAGATCATGTTTTTGAAAATACAATGCCTCCTTGCCAGTGAGTTTGAAGCGGGCGCGGAATTTGGATTGGCTTAGCGCACTGAATATCGCGACCAGATCGTCTGGGCAGGAAGGGTCTGGAGGTGGTGGAGATAACGTCATCCCATGATGATACAGGTGCGCTGCCATGATAAGCAGATTAAAATGTAACTGAAAGTGACTTTTTAGTGGGCGTACTGTAGGGGTCTCGCTTTGCGACGTTTGCCGGCATGTCTGGCGAGTCCCTGCTTCATGACTGATAGCTGATGCATGAGTTTATTGAGCTTGTCGCTCATATCAGTGCTGTCGTGAGAGGAGATACGCTCATTGGGCGAGATATTCTGGAGCGTGGCTAGCATACTGAGCAGCGTTTGCATGGCTTGCACGAGATTAGTCCGCGCATCTGCGGCAAAGCTGGTGGGGCTGAGTGTGTACATGTTGTCAGATTCGTTCTCAACCCAATGTACAAGTACCGGGAGGTCGGTAATGATCGCATCGATGAGTGCAGATCTCACCGGTCGACTTTCAATACGCTGAATCATGCTGATGAAGTCATTGATATCAGGCTGACTTTTCTTTTCGAGCCATCGGTAAACGGTGCTGTTACCGCGGCCAGTGGCTTCTTCAATTTCTTTGACAGAGATGAGCTTTCGTTCGAGTAGCTGTCGTAGGCACTCGCTGATCATGATGGTCCCCTTCGTCCTGAAGGCTGTTGTGCTGCAAAGATTTGCAGCGTGGTATGAAACAAAATCAAAAGAATGATGATGAAAAAGAAGATGTCGTACACAACAGGCTGACGGTACCTAGCATCTTTGTTTTATGTCTGGTTGGGTATCGGAAATTTACCGCAAGGGTATACGTACATGCCACAACTTGGCGGCAAAGTAGAAAGATGCTTATGGCTATGAAAAAACCCCGACAGTTGCGGGGCTGGGGGTGAGATCAAATAACAGAGAATGGGTTATTTTTCTTTCACATTCAATGAAACTGAATTGATGCAGTAACGCAGGCCGGTTGGAGCGGGGCCATCATTGAAGACGTGGCCGAGATGTCCACCGCAGCGCGAACACATGACTTCGGTTCGTGTCATGCCATGAGATTGATCGGTTTCTAGTTCAACGTTCTCGTTATTGACCACATCGTAGAATGAAGGCCAACCCGAGCCGGATTCAAATTTTGTATTAGCTGCGAAAAGTTCCTGTCCGCAACCCGCACACACGTAGGTGCCATCAGTTTTTTTGTCGAGTAAGTCGCCCGTAAAGGCGCGTTCAGTCCCTTTTTTACGCAAGACGTTGTATTCCTCGGGTGTGAGCTTCTGCTTCCATTCAGCATCGGTCAGGTTGATTTTGTCCATCATGGTTGGCGTCTGGCTTTCAGTTGAGGTTAATTCAATGTTGGCGTTATGCCCGGCTGCTTGTGGGTTTGGCGACGATGGGGCGGTCGTATCGCTGGCAGGCTTACAGCCCATCAGTACGACTGATGTGATGATGGCACAAAAACTTAGCGCGAAATGACTCCTCATCGTCTAACATACCTTTCTGCTTGGCGTGTATTGTGTGTTACAAATACGTGTCATGCAATAAAGTCAACCCGCGATGATGTTAATCTATTCCATTTTAGGCAGGTTGTGCGAGTCGCGGAATCGCAATCACGACTATTGTGGATGTTGTTTGAATGACGGAAAAAGAATCACCCATCACTGCGTTAGAAGAGCTTTCCTGCCAGATTTTTTTGGAGGAAGATGATGCGGCTCTTGATCAACTCTGGTCTAAAGTATCGATCTTGCTGATGGGTCAGGAAGTAGATGCTGCTTCGATTAAACAATTGATGGATGGGCGGGATTTAAACTGGTTGAACAGTTTGATCGAGGGAATTGTAGTGCAGAGTAAGCCAGCCACGCCGCCAGTGATGCATGATCTGGATGAGGAGGAGTGGGAGTATGTTGAAGAATGGGTGGAGGAAGATGAGTCTGTAGGGCTGGGAGCGCCAACCGCATTGACTTCAGATTTACCACCACTGGAACCATTGCCAGGTGGGCCTGTGCAGGAGAAGCAATCAGGGAAGTCATCTGTGGATCCGCTTGGGCCAGAGGGATTGAAAGAGGCGATGACTGCATTCCGCCGGCGGTTGAAGTTGAAGCAAGACACAGCTAGCAGCCGAGAAGCCGAGCAACTTGTGGCGATTCAGCCGCCAAATCAATTTCCGATGTCAGTATGGCGAAAGCTGGTGAGTTTGGGTGAGTTGGTGGATGAAGGCGGCGGACTGTATCGGCTAAAGTGAGTCGTGCGGAGTAATCGGCTATGATGGCGTGCCTACCCAGTGAGATAGCTGGGGTAACGATGTGCGATGAAGGAATTAAAACATGGGTATGATCGAAGACATCCGAGCGCGGATTAAAAAAGCGATGATCGAGCGAAATGACCTTGAGAAGAGTATCTTGAAGGTTGCACTCGGCGATCTTGATACTGAGGCGGCTCGTTCTGCTGAAGGGATCAGCGAGGAAAAATGCGAACAGATCATCCGCAAGATGGTGAAGAGCGCGAATGAAACCTTAGAGCACACGACCGATGCTGCAGAGATCGAAAAGATCAATGCTGAGAAAGCGATTCTGGGCACATTGTTGCCCACGAGCTTGAGTGTGGCAGAGATCAAGACGGCGCTTGAGGCGGTGCTTGATGATGTGAAAGCTGTTGGAAATGATGGGCAAGCGACTGGTGTCGCGATGAAACATCTGAAATCACAAGGCGCGGTTGTGATCGGCAAAGACGTTTCGCAGGCAGTGCATGAGCTACGTGGGTCGTAGCACACCTAGAACAATCAAAAGATCTATCAAAAAAGCTGAACGCGATCGCCGCGTTCAGCTTTTTATTTTTCGTTGAACCGTGAATGCAAATTATGCCTGCGTGGCAGGGGCTTCACCACCTTGCTGTGCTGCGGCTTGTTGCTGCTGGATGTTTTGGGCGATGAGCTGGGCGGCCCAGATTTGCGTTGCAGTTTCCATCATGGCCGGACAGTTCTCGAAAGCTTCGAAGTAAGCCTTGCTCACAGCTTCGTTGTCTTCGCCTTGTGCTTCAGCCATGAATTTGTCGCGGACGATGTTGATTGCGTCTTGCAGTTGCATGATCATTCTCACTCATTGTGTACGGTTGGTAGGTCTGTCAGTTGGCTGATTGGGAACATGATCCGATCAGCTGGGTTGTTAAGTATACCGTATGATGCATGGTTCTGCGCCGTGGATACATCTCGCTAACAAAGTTACAGATGCGTGTGCTGAGCATTGAAGGAGCTGGCGAGAACCTCACGAAAAGGTCTCTTAAGCACGCTCAAAATCAGCTGATTTTTCACTCATTCTGAGGCCAACCTGTCTTTCTTTTGTGATATCCCCCACTCGGTTTTGGCTCGCCCCACCATTCATTCGCACCAGATGCTGGTTTTATCAGAATGCCAAACTTTCTGCAGGATCATCCCGCACGTCACTGGCTCACGGGCGATTCGCTGCCAATGATCTAAAGTAGCAACACACGCCATACGTGCCGTCGTTAATTAAACAAAATTGGATCAAAATGAGATGAAATGGCTCGACCAAATAGCCTACGCGCTTCTAATCATCGGTGGTATCAACTACGCACTAGCCGGCATTTATGGCCTTGACGGTATAGGGCTGATCTTTGGCGGCAGTGATTCAATCCCCGCGAGATTGACCTTCACCATGATCGGTGTTGCAGCTGTTTATGAAATAGTCGAAGCACGGCAAATACTCAAACGCCTGCCGCGTGACATGGAGTATGGTTAAAGAAGTAGGTTTAAAAAGAAGTTACAACATGATTGATCGCAATGGAAAAATCGTGAGGTATTTGATGATAGCAAAGGGATGTTTATATCTGGCGGCTGGCATTGCCTTTCTTCTTTCGGTGAGCCTATGGTTTACTGGCAATCATCTAGAGGGGGTGTTTGTTGCAACTTGGGTGCCATCCATCTTAGTGTTTGGCTTGATTTTGTTGTGGGGTAAAGACGGGGATTAATTATGGATATTGTCATCTTCATCTTTGGTGTTTTTTGTGTCGTGCTTGCGATCATTGTGGCAATCTCGGTCGGTAATGTTGAATACAAAGGTTGCTATCGTGACAAAGTGAAGGAACCGCCACAGGCTGAAGAGAGATAATAATCTGACGGGAAATTGATCGAAAAGAGCTTGTTTTAAAGTAGCAAAACCTCCAGCCACAGTATGACATGGTTGGAGGTTTTGTTGTTATAGAAATTATTTAGTAACCACTGGGTACTGGGCCAGTGAGTGGCAAGCGGTCCAGTGGGAACGGTGCGTTACTCAATGGTTTTAAGATCAATCCTAGTAATTGTAGTTCGTCATCATCGCCTGCGATGCGATTGAGTTTAATCGTGTGACAGCCACAGCACTTGTGTACGAGTGACCATTCGCCGTCATGCCGTGACATGATCGCGATCGGCTCCATAGGTGATTGGCATGCACTGTTGCGATCGCCGGGCAGATCATCGACATGCTTGGACCACAAGCAATAAGGACAATGGTTGCGATGACGTGTGCCACCAGCTTGATTTGAAATAGGTTGCTTACAATGGGTGCAATAGAAATCTTTATTGTGTCTATTTTTTCTGGACATGGTGATTTTTCTTTATTTGTATTGATGCGAGTCGCGCATAATGATCGCGCTCAGCTTATAGGGCACGTTTGCTAGTGTGTTGGATGGGATATCGCAACATCATCGCTTCCCTTCGCGCATGGTAAAAGCCAATGAGCATGCAGCAATGGCAAAGCGTTAAGCTGTTTGGAAGATTGAAATTTGTTTCGGTTGGATTGATCCGCGCAAGAAGGGATTGGGCGCAAAGCCAGAATAGCACTTAAAAAACAGTGTTAAATGGCATACGAAACGCGGATCAGATTATGCAATTGGTTTTTTCATCAAGCAGCATCATAGCTGCGTGGATGATTGAGTCAAGCATTTGTTTCATCTGGCCAAAGAAAAACGGCTCACCCCGGAGCCATCCAGAGGTGAGCCGATAGTTATTGTGTGAGTAAGTTATGTTATACCGTAACTGCCGCTTTCTCAGCACATCGCTTACGCAATTCAGCGGTCAGCACAGGGAGCTTATCCCAGAGCTTCGGATCATAGGCATAGAGGATGTCGAACATTTCAGCGACTTCTTTGTCGAGTGCGATCACATCAAGATTGTCAATGGTCAGGCCGTCAACGGTGAAGGGGGCATTATCCTTCATGTCGGCGAAGTCATACTTGCCAATAGAACTGATGAGCATCTTGGCTTCTGTAGTGATGCCTTCGATGGCGTAGTTGTATACGCCTTTCGCGCCAGCTTCCTGCTTCACCACTGTTTCTGCATCCGCTGCCGCAAACTGATGGCGGCCAGCCATCGCTGCGATCAAGAAACCTTTGCCGATCCCCATACCATCCGCACCCATAGCCAAAGCTTTAGACAAATCACGTCCGGTGACCATGCCGCCAGCAATTGTAAAGTCGAGATTCTTAAACTTCTTGCGAGCTTTCTTTACCGCAAGCATACAGGTCAGCATGGGTAAGCCCATATCGTTCATTGGGCCAAGCGGGGACATGCCCGTGCCGCCTTCAGAGCCATCGATTGTGCAGTGAATACGAATGCCGAACTGGGCCGCAACTTTTTCCATCACCGCAAGTTGATCCATGAGATCGCCGTATGGGCCGGTCTTAAACCAGATTTTCGCTTTGGGGAATTCGGTACACATCCACACATACTGTTCTTCAAGTGATTCAATTGTTGCGGTGCCAGGAACGGAGTGTCGTTGATAAAGCTTTTGCTCGACTTCAAACGGATTGACCGGGAAATGGTAAAACTCATGGATGCGTTGTGCTTTAGCTTTGGGGATTTTGACCTCTCCGCCCATGCCGGGTTTCGCGCCTTGCCCGCCCTTACCTTCAAAACCAATCATGCCCTTATCGAATGCTTCTGCAAATTGCGGGTCGTTGTAGATCGTCTTCCAGACATCCACTTTGGCATCTTCAACATTCTGTTGGATGACCACCCCACCTTTGCCTTCGTAATTGTCGGTGAAGCCTTTGATGCGCTGGGTCAGTGTCGGTCGGCCTTCATCGTATGGTTTCTCATAGCCCCACATGTTCACGATGTTCTCGCCAATCGCACAAATGAATCCACCTTTCGCTGCACCCCAAGTACAATCCGGACCAATATCATTTGCCACTGGCGTTGAACCCATCGCCGCGATGACCAGTGGCGTATTTACTTCAAAGCCGCCAAGCTCACCAAAACTTTTGCAGTGCGTGTAAAGCGGCTCGCAACCTGCTTCTTCTTTCACCGCAACACGATCTGTCCCCATCAGCTCTGGCATTAGCACGATGTCACGAAACGCTTTGTACCGCGGCATGCCCGGCATGAACTGTTCGCCTGCCGATTGAGTTTTGCCAAACTTTGTGTTGGCTTTGCTGTCCTTGGTGGGGAAGTTGCCTTCTAAACCAAACCGTGCCGTGCGAGCGGCATAGCAAAGGTTCGGCCCGTCCTTCGCGCTGCAAAAATTACAATGTGTACAAAGTGTGTCCTGGATCTTATACATGAGTTTTCCCTGTTTAGATGGTTGATTGTTTTCCAGCCAGTACGCTGCCAACAGCAAACAACGCAGTTACAGCAACAACACAGACCAACAAGCACAGACGTGCAACACAAGCTTCACAGGTACAGATAGAGACGTAGCAAAAGACAGGCGCGCTCTTGGAATCCATAGATGCTGGGTAGACACCGCATCAGGCGACCAATCAAAAGATAGATTAGTATTAAATAGGCCTGCTTGGCAAGCAATTCTTAGCCAATCGTGGACAGGTTCCATAGATGAGACGCAGTCGCAGGAAGATCGGTCTGGTGTGTTTCTCTAAGGCTAGATTTAACAGTCAATTACGTGCAATCAATTTGGCAGAAGGATTAGCGGCTAATCGATATAGAAAATTGCCAGCCAGATCGTCTTCTCGGTCTCACTCGTCCAAGCCACACGGTGCCGATGGTGAGCTGGAATCAGTATCGCATCTCCCGCTTGCAAAGCCACCTCTTCCACGGTCCCGCCTGGCTTTTCAAATGCGAGTTTCGCCGCACCTGCCAGCACCATCACCCACTCATGCTCATCTTGGTCATACCAAAACATTTCGTCCGAGCAGTGTCCATCTGACACAATTCGCTCTACTCGAAACGCCTTGCCCCCTAACACTGTTTCCATCACTTCTGCTGGCAGCTTCCCCGTCACGCACTTCAGCATGTCCATCTTCTGGATCATCACATCACCCGCATCCTCTCATCTCAAAATAAAACAAAGCCCACTGTCTCCAGCAGGCCTTGCGCGTTTCATTGCCCCGTTCAATAAGCCTTAGTGAATCGGCTTATTTCTTTATTTCCTTAGCTTTGTCCTGAGCTTTGTCCATATGCTCATTGGCTTTCTTCTGCGCTTCATCTGCTTTCTTCTGAGCGTCGTTCATCTTTTCATTCATGGCGTTCTTCTGCTCAGTGGTTGCTTCTGGAACGCCATACCCTGCGGTCGCTGGCTCTTCCTTCTTGCAGCCAACCAAACCAAGGCTCAAAACTGCAACAATCATCATTGTGAAGTACATCTTCTTCATGGTTAAATCTCCTGTTGTGTAGATCCCTGTCATCTGCCCTTGTATCGGCAATCAGTGTTTATTTGTCTCATTGTGCGCAATTGACGTAAAAAGCACAACTCCTTCCCTCAGCTTTTATGTCTACACCCCTTCGCGGTCATCGATCTTATCCGCCTCAAGTTCCCAATTCCCTTCCCAATACCACCGCTCACTATCAAACGATTGCTTATCGCTCCAGTTCTCATCCCGCAGCATCGGCATCCGTGGCCGGTCTTCCATTCTCGCCCCCGTCACCGTTCGCCATGCCGTGAAACGTTGATATAGCATCACATTTGTGCCGAAAACAATCAGCAAAAACACCCCAACCAGATGCATATTCTGTTTCATGAACCAACCACAACCGGACCCCGCCTCCGGAAATCAATCATCCGGAAGTACAAACCCCACACATTCCAATCAGCCAGATTGACCCGCAATCAATCCCGCCTTCGGAACCCCCGCCACGCCGCTTCCCTCTCATCGGCCTCGCCCCCCATCCGTCATCACCCTCTGCGGACTTATCCCTACACCAACATCAGCTTTGATCGCACATCATTCTTACTCGCTCCAAGCTTGCGGGTTCTACCAGAGGGATTTGATCAGCTGTACAGAAGATGGTTATTTGCGCCCTTGACCCGCTTCCGGGGGTCGCAGCGCCGCCAAAACTTCGATCAACATGCTTTGTAACTCACCTCGATTCATCCGACGGACCATCGTCACCACTTCGCCCGGTAACGTTGCTGGCTCAAAATCATCCAACAACACCTCCCGCGGCAGCATCAACAACAAACTCAGCAATTCAAGATCATCTCGGCCGCTCCGCCCCATAGAATCCTCCAAATCTTGTGCCTTAAATGGGTGCAGGATGTGCGGAGTATAGCCTGTTTCCATTATGGGTACAAGTGCACAACAATCTCTTGCTTATAAGAAGTTGCAGAAGCGGTTGCGTTCATGGCGCGAAGCTGCCGAACTAACACAACGCGATCTTGGCGATATTCTCGGCAAGCCACATAGCTACGTACATAAATGTGAGACTGGTGATCGTCGCATTGATCCGGTGGAGTTGATTCATTGGTGTCGCGCTTGCGAGATCAATCCCACCACCGCTATCAAGCAACTCGCCAAAGACGTGAGATAAATTCATGTTCTCTCTCACTCCAAGCCCACGGGTTCCACCCGTGGGGTCTCTTAATGTGCTCCACGACCGACCCCACCCGCAGAGCGGATGGGCTTGATCAAAGTTCAAGATTCAGATTCCCCGGCCATCAATGAATAAACCGCGGCCCCTTCACGGATATGATTCATGATGTATTGTGATGTGTTCTTAAAATGCCGCTCGTTTTTCATACAAATCACTTTTCCCGACTTGGCCCACAGTTTGCCAGAAGATTCATCACAGAGATGCTGTTCTTTGAGCTTCGTGATGGCCCATCGTTTGCATTTTCCGATGAGCGTCATGATCTGCGGTTTATACTGTTTATCATTCATCTCAAACTGTGCCAGCAGATGCATATGCTGCTTTGCAACAGCAATCTCATTTACAGTAATCCCATAATGCTTAAGTGATTCTGCAAGAGCTGAACATACACATTTGCGCTGCGGCAGTGTAAGCCGAACGGCTTCTCTCACCATCAATGATTGTGAATATTCATGCAAGCTTTCAAATTGCCCTGCTGCTGGGCGATTTTTGTAATCACCTTCACAGTGTAATTTGTGCCCGCGTGTTCTGAATCCCCTCGGATCGCCCGGCAACCATGAGCCATATGTCCCGAAAATGACGTGATACCAATCTTTCGCCGCCTCGCTATTCATGTCCATAGATTATCAGATTGGATCTGTGCATAACAGTGTTTCAATAAACAGACTTCAAGCCCGCGGCTTCCAGCCGCGAGGATTCTTATACTAAATAATCCTATGGTTAAAAAACGGCTACCCCGCTTTCACGAAGTAGCCGCAATTGGTTTTGCGATAAAGCAATTTTTGGATGTTTGAGCCATCAATCTTAATGATTGATGATCTATCGTTGGTTACTGATTTTAGTAACCCATGTCACCCATGTCCGGCGCGCCGGCGGCGGCCTTCTCGTCCTTGATTTCTGTGATCACTGCATCCGTCGTCAAGAGCAGACCGGCGATCGAAGCCGCGTTCTGAAGTGCGGTGCGCTCGACCTTGGTCGGGACCAGAACGCCCATCTTGATCATGTCGCCGAACTCAGCGGTCAGTGCGTTGAACCCGTCGTTCTTCTTCGCATTGATGACCTTCTCGCAGATGACCGAACCATCGTGGCCGGCGTTTTCTGCGATTTGTTTCACTGGAGCAGTGACTGCACGACGAACAATGTCCACGCCGATGACTTCATCGCCGACAAGGCCTTCGATGTTGTCTAGTACTTTGCGAGCACGCAGAATTGCAACGCCGCCGCCTGGAAGGATGCCTTCCTGAACCGCCGCGCGGCTTGCATGCATCGCATCTTCAACACGAGCCTTCTTCTCTTTCATTTCAGATTCAGTTGCAGCACCAACATTGATCTGTGCCACGCCGCCGCTGAGCTTCGCAAGACGCTCTTGCAGTTTTTCACGATCATAATCGCTGCTGGTTGCGTCGATTTGGCTCTTGATCATCTCGATACGGCCCTTGATGTCGCTGGTCTTGCCGGCACCTTCAATAAGGGTCGTGTCGTCCTTGGTGAGGACAGCCTTCTTCACGCGGCCGAGGTCGGTGAGTTCGAGCTTCTCAAGATCAATGCCGAGCTCTTCCATAATCGCGCGGCCACCAGTCAGGGTCGCAATGTCTTCAAGCATCGCTTTGCGACGATCGCCAAAGCCCGGTGCTTTCACAGCCGCAACCTTCAACACGCCACGCAAACGGTTCACGACGAGTGTTGCGAGTGCTTCGCCATCAATGTCTTCAGCAATGATCAAAACAGGACGGCCTGCTTCAGCGATCTTGCCAAGAATCGGGACGAGATCTTTCGCACTGCTGATCTTCTTCTCGTGGATAATGACGTAAGCGTCTTCGAGATCGCATTCCATGGACTTGGTGTCGGTGACGAAATGCGGGGAGAGGTAGCCCTTGTCGAACTGCATGCCTTCAACGAGATCGACATAGGTTTCAAGGCTCTTGCCTTCTTCAACGGTGATCACGCCGTCCTTGCCGACCTTGTCCATCGCTTCAGCAATAATGTTACCAATGGTAACGTCCTGATTAGCAGAGCATGTGCCGACCTGAGCGATCTCTTCGTTGTTAGAGACTTTCTTCGACATCTTGGCGAGTTCTGCGACGGCTGCATCGACAGCTTTGTCGACACCACGCTTGATCTGATTGGCGTTTGCGCCGGCGGTGATGTTTTTGAGGCCTTCTGCGAAGATAGCTTCGGCGTACACGGTGGCGGTGGTGGTGCCGTCGCCTGCGTCCTTAGAGGACTTGGAAGCGACTTCCTTCACCATTTGAGCGCCGATGTTTTCCAGTGCATCATCGAGCTCGATTTCGTTGGCCACGGTTACGCCGTCTTTGGTGACGGTGGGCGAGCCGAAGGATTTTTCGAGGACAACCACGCGACCGGACGGGCCGAGAGTGGTCTTCACTGCTTTGGCGAGCTTGGACACGCCGCGACGGATCGCTTCGCGTGCTTCGTTATCAAATTTGATTGACTTTGCAGCCATGATCTAGGAACTCCAATTTTGAGTTATTTGTTATTTCTGATGGTTCTACATCAACGTGGCTTGCACGTTGTAAAACTTCTAGGTCCGGGGTTTCCGGAGGCAGGGGATTTAGTCGACGACGGCGAGGACTTCGTCTTCGCTCATGACCATGTATTCTTCGCCATCGATCTTGACTTCGGTGCCGCCCCATTTGTTGAGGATGATGGTGTCACCTTTTTTGACGGTGAAGTTGGCACGCTTGCCACTGTCAAGAAGTTTGCCGTCGCCGATGGCGATCACTTTAGCTTGCTGTGGTTTTTCTTTGGCGCTTTCAGGGAGAAAGATGCCGGACGCTGTTTTGGAAGCTGCTTCGAGTCGTTTGACAAGGATCTTGTCGCCGAGTGGTCTTACCTTCATGTTTAGGTCTCCTTTGTTTCGTGTTCATCCGCAAGCCATGTGGATTGCATTATGTTTAGGGTTAAGCCGCGTCACGTTGTGTGAAGCGACGGTTCATGTTTCAAATCGAAAAATCATCCCGAGGTTTTTGTTCTGGCCAGTTCCCGTCATATTGCCGGTCCATCAATCGTTGAATGACTTCGAGCAGCAGCTCAAGTTGCACGGGTTGATTTACTTGCTGGTTGATGACGGAGAAGGCGCCCATGCGGAGCGCGTCATTGAGTGAGCGTTGGATTTGCCGTTCGGTGAAGGTGCGGCTGTTCACGATCACGATGGGCGGGCTTGCCGGGAGGCGAGACAGAACTTCGAGCAACCAGAGTCCGCCTGGGATGCCGGTCGCAGTGGTCGCGCGATTACTTGTATCTTGCGGTGTTGAGAGATCAATCAGCGCGGCATGGATATCGGTGTTATGGGTGATGTCGATGGCTTCGCGGCCGGTGCGGGCAACGATGGCTTCGATGCCTTGCGGTCCGAGGAGTCGGGGGAGTTGACGGGTCCAGTGTTCGATGGCGTGCTCGCGGTCTTCGGTGAGCAGAACCTTAAAGCGTGGTCCGTGGGGCAGATCGGTAGGCGCGCTATGCGATGGCTGCCGGTTTCGGCCGGGGGTTCGCCTGGGGTCGTGTTGTGGGCGCATGTCCACCATAGGAGGAAGACAGATGCAAGGGCGATACCAATACGGAGTGGGTAGGAAATGGATGTAAGTATTTGTTATTTAATTTGTTATATCTTAATGGCGTTTAGGGGGAATGTGCAATTACTGCCTCGAGACCGGGGTCTCGGGTTGTGGGGTGCCGTTTTGGCAGAGATGCTGATGGCCGAATTATGGTTCTTCTGGGCAGGGGGTTATGTGATCTGCCAGTTTTTGATGGTGTCGACAACAGTGTCGAGCATGTTAGAGATGTTCTCGTGCTGCATGGCAGGCATGGGCATCATGACCACGATGTCGCCGAGGGGGCGGATGATCAAGCCACGATCGCGCATGGCTAGACACACGGCAGCACCGGTACGTTTGGAGAAGTCGAACAGCTCTGCGTTGTTGCGATCTTTGCAGAGTTCAATCCCAACCATCGTGCCACGCTGGCGGACATCCATGACGTGATGGCAATCGATCAATTCACGAAGCCGCTGGTTGATCATTTCGGCTGATTTTCGGGCGTGGTCTAACACATGGTTAGAGGAGAAAAGTTTGAGTGAGGCGATGGCCGCAGCGCAAGCGAGGGGGTTGCCTGTGTATGTATGTCCGTGATAAAGAGTGCGGCGTTCGAGGACATCATCGCCGGCAAAGGTTTCTTCAATCTCGTCGCTGACCACCGTTGCTGCTAGTGGCAAATATCCCCCTGTAATGCCCTTGGCGAGACAGAGGATGTCTGGTTTTACGTTGTCATTCTCGACAGCAAACATGGTGCCCGTTCGGCCGAAGCCAACAGCCACTTCATCCGCGATGAGCAACACGCCGTATTTTTTTGCGAGATCGCTGACACCTTTAACAAAGCCTTCTGGCTGGCTTACCATGCCTGCGGCACCTTGCATCACAGGTTCAATTACGATTGCGGCGGTTTCATCGGCTTCCTGTTTCAGAATTAATTCAAGGTGGTTCAAGCAATAATCACGCAGTGTATCGTTGTAGCTTTTGTCTTCGCTTGGCCAAACGCCATCAGCATAGCAATCACGTGGTGGCTTAAGATCACTGTCTTTGGGCGGTCGACAACTATCCGGCGATGCAAATGACTTTACCGGAAACACCATCGATAGAAATGGCTTGTGAAAAAGTTCGCTGTAACCGACGGACATAGAGCCGACTGTGTCGCCGTGGTACGCCCCGGCCAAGCCAATAAATTTTCGTTTTTCCGGCTTGCCCTTGTGATACCAGTATCCCACCGCCATTTTGAATGCCACCTCAACCGCAGTCGCGCCAGCATCTGAATAAAAGACTTTGTTCAAATCACCCGGCGTGATCTCGCACAACATTCGTGCAAATTCAATGCTCGGCGGCGATGCCAATCCCAATAATGTTGTGTGTGCAATTTGATCCAGTTGTTCACGCACTGCATCATCGATTTCCTTCACACGGTGCCCATGCACATTGCACCATAAGCTCGAGACACCATCGAGATGGCGATTACCATCGGTGTCGATTAGAAAATCACCATCACCGGACGCGATTACGAGCGGCTCCCGTTCGCGCCAATAGCCCATCGGGGTAAACGGGTGCCAAACATGTTCGTGATCCAGCTCAATCCATTTTTTTGTGTCATGCGTTTCCATCTCCCAAGCATAGCAGCCCCTATCCGGCAATGCGACGCGCCGTAGGGGCTGTCCCGGAGCGCCGAATGAGCGATCCAACATCCGATAAATTAATCAGCGTACCATCATGCCCTATCCAATTTCTACACATCTGGTCGATATGACAGGCATACGTTTGAGGCCACTAGTACGGGTCGCAAAATTTGGTCGTTGACCGCATGAAAACTGTTTTCCGGGTAAAATCTCCCGGTGTTATTTCAAACAAATTACCATCAGCACAGATTGCTAAGCTCATGAAACTCAGCGTTGTCATCCCCGTTTATAACGAAGAGAAAACGATCGAGAACATTGTTGATCAGGTTCAGGCTGTTGATATCGACAAGGAAATCATTCTTGTCGACGATTGTTCATCTGATGATTCGCGTGACAAGCTTAAAGAGCTTGAAGCTAAGCATGGCAATATTCGCATTGCCTTCCATGAGCATAATCAGGGTAAAGGGGCTGCATTGCGCACCGGCTTCCAAGAAGCCAAGGGTGAGCTGGTGATCATTCAGGATGCTGATCTTGAGTATGACCCAATGGAGTACCATAAACTGATTGGGCCGATTGATTGTGGGAAAGCTGATGTTGTGTATGGTTCACGTTTTGCGGGTGGTGAATCGCACCGTGTGCTCTACTTTTGGCATTCGATGGGTAATAAATTTCTTACATTGCTTTCCAACATGTTTACCAACTTGAACCTTACTGACATGGAAACATGTTACAAACTGTTCAAGCGCGAGATTATTCAGGACATCAAAATCCAGGAAGATCGATTCGGTTTTGAGCCTGAAATTACCGCAAAACTGGCACGTAAAAACTGCCGTATCTTTGAGGTGGGGATCGCCTATAACGGGCGCACCTATGAAGAAGGTAAGAAAATCGGTTGGCAGGATGGCTGCCGTGCTATTTGGTGCATCATAAAATACAACGTGTTTAAATGACGGTTCAATCAATAACAAGCGGCTTGGTGGTTAGGCCAACTTGTTTCGCATGACGTGTCGCAGTGTCGGCGTAGCAGATGTCATCATCATACTCACAATCATTGATCGCGAATGCATCATGGCGAGGCCGTGCAATGATGGTTATGCGCACCTCGTTATGGATACTGTTGCCGCTTATTGTGTTTACTTGGCTATGCATGCCGGTTGTATTTGACTTGCTCCCCGCTTACATGTCATATCTTCCTGAGAGCTATCAGCCTATTCGTGCTCTCAAATTTTACTCAACCTTCGGCAATTCATTTCACAAATATGGTCCACTACCTAACTTGCTTCTTGCGCCTGTCTACCTGCCTATGCTCGCCTATTGGTATTTCACTGGTTCGCTTACGAATCCCAGCGGCGATTTCCCTTACGGACTGCATTATCCGCTTCAGCAACTCTCTGCGCTCGTCTTTGCTGGTCGCATCACCTTCCTCATTCTTTCGCTCGTAATCCTCGCAATTTTCATGTACAGCTGTCGACGTCTTACCACGAACCGCCATCTTGTCGCTTTTGTTTTTTGTCTTTTTGCCTTCAGCAACATTTATTTGATCCGTTTTGCGGTCAATACTCGGCCGGATGGCCCCATGATCCTCTTCATCGCACTGGCTTTGGCCTGTTATTGCCGTATTGTTTTCGATCGTCTTACCATGAAGCGTGCTGTGTGGATGTCCATATTCGCCTCATGCGCGATTTCCTCCAAGGAACTTGCTGGTCCACTTTTCGTTCTTCCCTATCTCGCGCTGATCCCCTTCTGCTGGTGGCAACTTAAAGGTAATTCAAACCGCAAACTGTTTTTGATCAAATCCATGATCGCGTCTTTTCTTGCAGGTGTGATCACTTATGCACTGCTCAGCATCATCTATGCTCCGCGTATCTGGTTTGATCGCATTTTCCATTGGACCGGCGGGATTGGAACATCATCAGCTGTATGGGGTGGAGGGCTTGATTCTGGGCAACTTTCCTATGCAGGCTACTTCGGTCAGATTGCAGTGGCCATGCTTGATAATCTCGGTCCGGCTGGTGTTATTGTCTTTGCTTTTGTACTGCTGTTCGTTCTCGTCTTTCGACCACGTCATTGGATCATGCTTGCACTGCCACCACTCAGTGTTCTATTCCTTGGCGTGTTGCCCATCGGTTATGTCGTTGGTCGTTTCTATATGGTCTTCTTTTTTGCGTGCATACCGTTATTGATTGTGTTTTTTGATCAGATTTATCAGAAGCTTTCCCATTCGTCGCGTGTCATCTTCAATGTGGCCATGCTTTTGTTGGTCGTGACCAATTTTTACTGGGCATTATTCTTGCATATCCAATTAGCAGGTAGTACCCAGCATGCCATTGAACATGATCTGCGTGCACACTACGGTAAGTCAACCACCGTCAATATTCTCAGTCTTACTCCCGGTATCGAAAATAAAAACCGCATCGCCATGCTTGGCTATCACTTCGATCCGCAGTCAATCGCACAGATTGAACAAACAAAACCAAATCATCGCCCTGAGGTTATTTATGCTCCTAACGGCTTATACCATTTCATTCTTGATGCACACGAGTTTCCCGCACGAGCCGCGATGTTCCGAGATGAATTTTTCTTAGATGTTCAATACTTTCAAAGCCTGGAACAACTCGGATACACCCGTGTCCGCACACTGCAGCCACAGTGCCCTCGCTGGTTTCTCTTTGATCGTATGCCCGTCGTCCAAGATTGGTTGACACGTCAAACGGTTTACGTTTATGCGCGAAATCCCAATGCCATTCGAGAGGCCGATCCCTCCTGAATAATCAAGTATTTTTCTGAGATTTTTAGGTTTCCCACGGCCTTTCCCCCGCCCCTATATTGTCCGCTTAATTCTCGCTTACATCACTTGGCGGTCGCCTCGTCCGCGCCTATACTGGCTATGCCTGTGTGTACCCTTTTTTTGCTCAATTCGGCTAATGCAAAGGAGTTCACCTATCATGCCCACCTATACCACTTCGGACATACGAAATATTGCACTTGTTGGCCACGCCGGTTCAGGAAAGACGCTTCTCGCAGAGGCACTTCTCCATAAAGCCGGCGTGATTGGTTCTATGGGGACGATTGAAGCGGGTGACACCGTTTCTGATTTCACCGATGAGGAAAAACACCATCAGCATTCACTCGCATCATCCGTCATGCACTGTGATTATTCCGGCAAGCATATCAACATCGTTGATACTCCCGGTATGCCCGACTTCCTCGGGCACGCAGTTTCCATGTTCCCCGCCGTCGAGACCGCATGTGTTGTCATCAACGCTGCCAACGGGATCGAACCCCTTACGCGCCGCATGATGGAGCGTGCTGCAGAGCGAAACCTCTGTCGCATGATTGTCGTTAACAAAATTGACCACGCAAATATCAATCTCTCACAGCTTCTTGAATCCATTCAAAAAACCTTCGGTAAGCAGTGTCTCCCCATCAACCTCCCCGCAAACAATGGTACCACCGTCGTCGACTGCTTCTTCAATCCCTCCGGTGACTCTGACTTTGGCTCCGTTGAAGATGCGCATACCGCTATCATCGATCAAGTTGTCGAAGTCGATGAGGAACTCATGGAAATCTATCTTGAGCAAGGTGAGGTGAAGCCTGATCAGCTACATGAGCCTTTTGAAAAAGCCCTCCGTGAGGGACATCTTATTCCTGTGTGTTTTGCCGCTGGCGCACCGCACGGAGCTGCTTCTGTAGGCGTCGATGAACTGCTGGATGTCTTTGCGAAGCTCGCACCCAATCCCACCGAAGGCAACCCACGCCCTTTCATCAAAGGCAAGGATAAGGACCACGAAATCCATGCCGATCCAGATCCAGCTAAGCATGTACTTGCCCACGTGTTTTCCATCAAGATTGACCCCTATGTCGGCAAGCTTTGCGCATTTCGTATTCACCAAGGCACAGTCACCAAAGAATCACAGCTTTACATCGATGATGTGAATATTGGTGAATCTAAGAAACCCTTCAAGGTTGGCCACCTATTCAAGCTTCAAGGTGCTAAGCATGTCGAGATCAAGCAGGCTATCCCCGGCGACATCGCTGCCGTTGCGAAGATTGAAGAAATTCACTTCGATGCAGTGCTGCACGATTCACATGATGAGGACAACATTCACCTCTTGCCGCTGTCCTTCCCTGAACCGTTGGCAGGATTAGCGATCTCGCCCAAGAAGCGTGGTGACGAGCAGAAAATTGCTGATGGTCTACACAAGTTTCAGGAAGAAGATCCTTGCTTTAAGGTCACCCGTGATTCAACCACACATGAAACCGTGATCCGCGGCCTAGGCGATCTTCATCTGCGCATTATCCTCGAAAAACTAAAAACGCGTTATAACGTGGAAGTGGATACCAAGCCACCGAAGATTGCTTACCGTGAAACGATCCTTGGCAAAGCAGAAGGCCATCACCGTCATAAGAAACAAACAGGTGGAGCAGGTCAGTTCGGTGAAGTGTATCTTCGCATTGAGCCGCTCAATCGCGGTGATGGCTTCGAGTTTAAAAATGATACTTTCGGCGGGTCTATTCCTCAGCAATTCATCCCCGCCATTGAGAAGGGGATCCGCATGGTGCTTGAGAACGGCGCTATTGCTGGTTATCCATTCCAAGACGTGAAAGTCTCTGTGTATGACGGTAAGTATCACGCGGTGGACTCGAAGGAAGTCGCTTTTATTGCTGCAGGCAAACGTGCTTTCCTTGATGCGGTTCAGAAGGCAAAACCAGTCATTCTTGAACCGATGGTCAGTATCGAAGTCACCGTACCTAATCAGCACATGGGTGACATTACTGGCGATCTTTCCGGCAAACGCGGTCGCATCCAAGGCACCGACATGTTGCCCGGCGATCAAGCCATGATCAAAGCCATCGTGCCTCTGTCCGAAGTGGTGAACTACCAATCGCAACTTAAATCCGTCACTGGTGGACAAGGTTCCTTCTCGATGGAATTCGATCATTATGATCCTGTGCCGTCGAACATTCAGCAGCAGGTGATGGCCGAGTACAAGCCGCAGGAAGAAGAAGATTAACATTCATAATCTTCATTGCGCCACTTGATGTGTTCGATGTAAAGTAAATGCACTGCAGCATTGAATGATGAGCATCATCACACTTGAGTCATACAGAAACCGCGGATTATGTCCGCGGTTTTTTCAAATGCGCGATTACTTGTCTGTACTCAATCAGCACGGTGTCATTGGCAATGACATCAGTGCCATCAAACATATCAGGGTTTGTAGTTGTATGAATCATTGTGATCAAGATAACGATGAAAGTATTGCCGCAGAATGATCAGTTGAAGGTGTTTGTTTATGCGTAACCGCACGCAAGCGTGCCTCGACGATGCAAAACGACAGTTCGGTGTAAGAAAAACGTCCGAATAAACAACGATTTTTAGCCTGCCATGGGGGTTTCTCAAAAAAATATCAGGGTAAGAAATAGGGTTGTACTAACGGCGTCTCATGCATGTTGTAAGGCACGAAACAAATTTTTTTTGAAGTAGAACAGGATGCAAAAATAGTGTGTCAATGGGCATTCTAGCGATCATTTGAACGGTGCATTTTTTGCTATGGCTTATAGTGCATGCTGATGCATGTTTAGCTTGTTGATAGTAACGCAAACTTATGTTGATGATGCCATGAAGGACGCAGAAAAATGCCCTTCACGTTATTTAAATGCGGTTTTTTGAAAAGGTGATGCGATTGAAATGTGATGTATTTAAGGCTGTAGATATGCATGTTTTTAGCATTTGTGATACCGCTTATATGGGTATGATCGCTTGATATTTGGAGTGGTATCAATGTGTTTGGTAGGTATCACATTCATGTGCATGCGATTGATGTTTGATGCGTATATGTTGATGCTGTTTTGATGTTGATGTTGGCCGAAAGAGGTTTGAATGTATGTGTTGTGTATGGTTGCGAGTGAAAAACTGCTCAAGAGATGTGATGTTGCATGCCGATAAATTTGGCGCAATGGAAGTTTTTTATTGACTTGGTTTTTGTATACTCGTTACAGTTAACTTTTGAATCCTAAGCTCCGACGGTCGACTGAAAGGATATTAAGCCATGGCAAAGAAGAAATCTAAGAAAAAGGCTGCCAAGAAGAAGGCAACCAAGAAGAAGGTAACTAAGAAGAAAGCTACAAAGAAAAAGGCTAAGAAGAAAGTAGCAAAGAAAAAAGCTACTAAGAAGAAAGCCAGGAAGAAAGTAGCGAAGAAGAAAGCTACCAAGAAAAAAGGTAAGAAGAAGGTAGCGAAGAAGAAAGCAACCAAGAAAAAGGCTAAGAAGAAAAAAGCCAAGAAGAAAGTTGCTAAGCGTAAAGCTACGAAGAAGAAGAAATAATACGCTTCTTTAAACCCGCTGGGTGAGTCACCCGGCAACTTGTTGAATCAAATCTGTCGCTCCGAAATACGACAGAAGCATTTTCAACCTCTCACAGCGCCTCGGAGCTAGTCAATGAAGAAGACGTCCTTAACGGGCGTCTTCTTTATTTATTGGTAATCAAAGACTTAGGCGTGTTGTGCGGTGTGTTGCTGTGAATTAACGGGTGTATCGTATGTGGTAAGGCGGCTTTGGGATAAAATTGTGTGTCATGATAATTGCGAAGTAGGGGTTCGTACTGATTGATCGTGATTTATGCGTTAGAGTTAATCACGCATGTGTGAACAGATGCGGCACGAACTATCTTGTGGTTGATTGATGTGTTGTGATATAGAGATGTATTAGCTTGCGATGGTGATGGCTTGGAATGCATCTGCAGCGGCGATAGAGAATTGCTTAGCATTAAACGTGTCGCAGATGGCCTTGAAGGTTTGGATTTGGTGATCTCGCTTGTCGGGGTTGGTGATCAACTCATTGACGGCGCTTGTAACCGGTGGGATTTCACCGAAGTGTGGCATGAGTTCGGGTGTGGCTTGCCCGAGGCCGAGGTGTGTGCTGATGATGTTGGGGAGTGTAAGCGGGCGGGAGCGGACGAGGAATTGTCCAATCAATTTCCATGTCATTTTGTTGATGTTGTAGAGTGAGACGAGTGGTGTTTGATGTGTGACGGCTTGCAAGGTGGCGGTGCCGGAGACAATGAGCCCGAGATCGGCCCAGTCCAGGACGGATCCCGCCTTGCCGGTGACAAGGTGCATGTCATCGGCAAGCGTGTTGTTTGCGTGTGAAAGGATGGCGGCTTTGCGGTCGTCGTCGGCAGCGGCGACAACGGCGGAGAGCGTGGGGTGTTGTTGTTTGAGTTGTTTGTAAGCGGCGAGCATGGTCGGCCAGTTCTTATCGATTTCGGAAGCGCGTGATCCGGGGAGGATGGCGAGCTTGGTGCCTGTGGTTTGTGGGAGGTCGAGTGTGTGATCAATTTCGTGGCTGGCGTGTTCTTCTTCGAAAAGTGGGTGTCCAACGAAGGTGGCGGGCACGCCGCGGGAACTGAACCAGTCGGGTTCGAATGGGAGAAGACAGAGGACGTGATCGGAAAGGCGGCGGAGTTTACGGATGCGCCATGGTGCCCATGCCCAGAGTTGGGGGCCGGCGAGATGGATGACCTTTGCGTGGGGTTGAAGTTTGCGAACGTTTTTGCACATACCCCAGTTTGCAGCAGGTGAATCGGTGGGGATGAGCGCGTCGATCTTGTTTTGCTTAAGCCATTTGGCGGCGCGTTTAAGTCGGTCGTAATGAGTTTTGGCGTGCTTGATGGCGCCGGCGAGCATAACCGCATCAGAGGTGGTTTGTTCGATGAGTGTTGCACCGGCGGCTTGCATACGTGGCCCGCCAAAGGCAAGGATGTCGAGGTTAGGAAGTCTGTTTTTAAGTTCAGTGATGAGGCGCGAGGCGAGAGCATCGCCGGAGGGCTCAAAGGCGGAAAAGAGGATGGTGTTTGGGACGGACATTTGAAGGATATGTTATCTGAAAGATTGGGCGGAGGTTGCGTCTAGGTGATGATTGGGGAGAAATGTGTGAGCAATAAAAAAAGAGAGAAGAATGCCGGAGGTGGGACTCGAACCCACACTCTGTTGCCAGAATCGGATTTTGAATCCGACGCGTCTGCCAATTCCGCCACTCCGGCAAGGGGTGGTAGTGTGACCAGAGGACCAATTTTACGGAAGTCTGTGGTATTGGCAAGTTTGTGTTGTATGGATTGGATGGGCCGAGCTAGGAGGCTGAAGTTTTTTCAAGGACGGACAGGGATAAGGAGGCAGGTTCGTCATGAAGATCGGTGGTGGTGCGGTTACGGCCGGCGTGTTTGGATTGATAGAGCAGGGTATCAGCACGATTAATGATTGATGGGAGTGTATCGTCTGGTTTGGCGAGAGTAGCCCCGACGGAGACGGTGGTGGAGAAGGGGCGATCTTGATGCTTGATAGATGATTGCTCGATCATGATTCGCATGCGGTCTGCGGTGTTGTAGAGTTTGTCAGGTTTGGCATGCGAGATGACAGAGATAAATTCCTCACCGCCCCAACGTCCGATGAGATCGTATTGCCGGGTGGCATGGTGTAGTGTCTTTGAGACGAGCTTAATGATTTGATCGCCGAAGTTGTGGCCGAAGGAATCGTTGATGTTTTTGAATCGATCGATGTCGAACATGATGATGGCGAAAGGCCATTGATGCCGTTTTTGTTCTTCAAATTTTGATTCAATAAACGATTCGATGTATCGCCGATTGGGAAGTTGCGTGAGTGGATCGAGCAAGGCGGCACGTTCAAGTTTTTCAATGCGGTTTTTGTCGTGCACGTGGGTGGTTGCCTCGGAGAAAGTTTCGATGCCGCCAATGATGTTGTTGTTTTCGTCGAGCATAGGAGCACAGCGGGCGCAGATAGGAACGCGGTGGCCATCTTTGTGGTGGAGGTAGATTTCAGCTGTTGTGGGGGAGCCGGTATCGATGGTGCTTTTGAGCGGGCAACCATGATGACAAAGTGGCGAGCCTCGTTCGTCGACGTGCGAGAGGATGTTGTTGAAGCAATATTGTCCGATGACTTGGTCGGCGGAGTAGCCGGTGATGCGTTCGGCGCTTTTGTTCCAATAGGTGATGCGACGGTCTGGGTCGACGAAATAAATGCCATCGTGGATTTGGTCGAGTATGGCGCGGAGATGGTTTGAACCGTTTTGCATATGATCGCCCTCGGTTACACAGGCGAGGGTAACGAATGTGTCTATTAAAATCGGTGATATAGGGGTAACACTTAAACGGGAGGGCAGGTTGAGCTCGGTATAAAATGGATGGTGTTTTGGGTGATTCAGCGACGCCAAATTAATGTGAATTACTATGGAAAATTTGCCATCCAGGCTTGCCGTCTGAAATATCCGGCTTTTTAGGCCGGCAATAAGACAGCTACGAAACAAATACGTAAAATTTTACGCAATTGCGTAAAACTGTTGCGTTTTGCTTGTTTGCGTGTATGATGTGCAGCATGTCACTTGCATCAATTGCAAAAGCAGCAGGGGTTTCGACGGCTACGGTTTCACGGGTCATTAATGATCGTCCGGGTGTGTCGAAAGAAAAAGCTGCAGCGATCAGAGCTCTGATCAAGAAAATGTCGTTAGAGCCGATGCAGCTACGCCGGCAAGCGAGGAGTACGCGCCGCTGGGATTCGTTGGCGGGTAAGACGGTTGCATGGGTGCAGGAACGAGGTGGTTATTTACGGCATCCAAATTTATATGTGCAGCAGTTGCACGGGATCAGTTTGGCGCTGGCTGAGTTGGATATGAATTTGCAGATGATTTTGATTGAGCCGGGTATGCCGTTGCCGTGGGCGTTGCGTCACGGGGAATTTTCGGGGGTGTTGCTTGCGGCTTCTGAGTGCTACGACGAGTTGGCAGAATTGTTGAAGGATGTGCCGACTGTTGAGATTACCTCGCATGCATTGGGGGATACGGACTATATTTTGCCGGGGAATGAGGCAATTGGTGTGAGTGTTGCACGGCATTTTGCGGAGCAGGGCCATAAAAGGGTTGTGTTTTTGAATCCTGTACCGAGTTATCAAGTGTGGACCTGTCGGGGGAATGCGTTCGTGCATGCGGCAAAGGATGCAGGAATGGGTGCCGAGACACTTTCCTGTGAGGGAGGTGCGGGCGATGAAGTGGTGATGATTGATGAGATTGAACTGGATCAGCTTGTGCCGTTATTACGGCCGCTTGTGGACCAGTATGTTGCGATGTCGCCACGACCAACAGGGATGCTGTTGCCTGTAGATATAGTGACATCGATGGTGTATCCGATGCTTCGTCGTCGGGGGGTTGAGCCGGGCAGGGATGTGACGGTGGTGTCGATTGGGAATGAGCAGAGTTATTTGTCGGGTCTTGATCCGAGGCCGGCATCTATTGATATTGGCCCGGAGTTGTTGGGGCGGCGTGCGGTTGAGCAATTGGTGTGGAGTATGTTGCGGCCTGGTGAGGGGCGTACGTTCCAGCTTAGCTTGGAGCCGCTGATCATTCCGTCAGTATCGTATGAATCATTGGAGCGAGGACCTCTTGATAGGGGAGGTTGATCTTCGGAGTGTATTGTTTTTGATTTAGATCTGTTTTTTTTAAGCGTTTTATACTGTGTGTTTTTTCTAATGAAGATGAAATTCGCCAGAGATTCTGGCGCGTGTGGCGATCGTATTGTCACTGCCGATCAAAAAACTACTTACGATTGGAGGATTAGAAGATGTTTCGACTATGGAAAAAATGGACCGCGGGATTGTGTGCGGTAAGTTGTGTGGCGGCAATGGGCGTTCATGCAAATGCGGCGCTTGTGGCTCAGTGGAACTTCGATGATGGTACTTATGAAGATCAAGCGGGCAGCCTTGACGGCGGTGCGATTGGCTCAACGTCAATTGTTGCTGCGGGAAGTAATCAGCTTGGGAATGACATGGGTAAGGCGGTGCAAACCGGCAGCTCTGCGGGATCTGACTATCTGAATGTTGGTGATCTGAACACGCTGGGTGTGAATGGCAGTTTTACGGTGACGATGTGGGTGAAGCATAATGCGCTACCGACTGATGGTACGGTGAGCCCAGAGTTCTGGGATAGTTGGAACAGCGGGACAGGCCCAAGTGGTGGCGGATTTATCTCGACCATTCGGCGCGGAAATAATGGGGGTAATGCTGGTCTTATCTTTACAAACATTGAAGACACAAACGATAGCAGCGGTGATTTACTAAAGCCATCTCCGAGGATTGATGATGGTTTGTGGCATTTCTATGCGATCCGTTATATCTCCAGTGCGAATACGGCAAAGATCTATCTTGATGGCGTGGAATCAGGCGATTCTGAAGTTGGGGCTTACAACTTGAGTCGAGCAAGCGGTGGGAAAAGCTTACGTTTGGGCGACGGGTTTGATGGCATGATTGATGACATCCGTATTTATGATGCGGCGTTGTCGGTGACGCTTGATGGCAGTAAGACGCTAACGGATGGAGATTTGTATGACGTTTGGCACGCGCAGGTACCTGAGCCTGGGGTGATGGGTTTGGTAGGGCTTGCGGGGCTGATGGCTATGCTTCGGCGTGGCATGAAATAAAGGAAGCCGCCTAGTAAGGCGTTCTGTCGGGGTTAGCGCTTCGGCAGAACTTTCATGTGTGGATGGTGCAATTTGCGTGGCTGAGGTTGGTTAAAAGTGTGATTATCAGCTTGTCAACGGGGCATATGTTTCAGGTGTGGATTTGAGTGAGTTTTGCAACAACTCGTGGGACATGGAGATCTGAGATGGTTATAAGAGGTTTGTTTGAAGGGAGTTGTAGTGGTTATATCAGCATGAACATGTTGCATGAACTTCTGGGAGTTTGTCTGTGAAACATGAGTGTCAGGTTGTAATTTTATTTGTAAGCAGGTTCGTAGGCATGGCCTAACTGGATGGCAGCAATGGCATGTCAATCGATGTGAACAAATAAGATGATTTACCTGAAAGGAGAAGAGCATGACTAAATGTGGACTGATGATGGTATCGGTGTTGGCGCTTGTTGGAGGTAGTGTTAGCCATGGAGCGGCGACGCCACCAGTGACGAGCAAGCTGTTTGCGGCTTATGACGCAACAGATGTTTCGGTGACAGACAGTGGTGGGACGCTTTTGGTTGATTCTTTGAATGACCAGGCAAGTGGCGGTGGTGATGCAAGTGTTGCGGACAATGCGGTGGCGGCGGGTGGATTGCGTCCGACACTTGTCACGGCAAACACGGGCAACGGTAATCATTCGGTGATTGATTTTGATGGCAGCCAAACATTAGCGACGGCGGCATTTGATGGTGGTGAGATCGGCCGAACCAATACCATTTTTATTGTGGCGTCTCGCGACAGTGGTCCGAACAGCTTTTTAGTGGATGGCATTAGCAACGGAAAACGCCATGCGGTGTTCACGCGAAGCAATGGTACGCATGCGATCTTTGGTGGGTCTCAGATCATCAATAATGGTGCGACAGCTTCGTTGGGAGAGTTTGAGGTTTATACCGCGATTTTCAGTAGCAGCGCGTCGCAATCACAGCTGCGTATCAATGGTACGAAGGTTGTTGGTAGCGGTAATACAGGATCTGATTTATTGAGTGGGTTACAGGTCGGTGCGCAAGCTGGTGGCGGTGGTAGTCGACTTGATGGGCAGATCGCAGAGATTTTGGTTTATAACGGTGGCTTGAACACGGCGCAGATTGAATCGATCGAGGGCTACCTTGCGGACAAGTACATTAACCCTGTGCCGGAGCCTATGGGCACGGCGGTTCTGGGTTTGGGTGGCTTGATGCTGATGCGTCGTCGCTAATGTCTCACTGATTTATGTATATGCGTGGAAGGGGGCGTAAGTCGCCCCTTTTCGCTTTCAAAGTGTATGGATTGTAGAAGTAGCTGTGTAAAATGTTGCTCATATACGGGAGTATGAATCGATGGAAATGAAGATGGGATGGCTTGAGCGGATGCGGCGTGGATTTACGTTGATTGAACTTTTAGTGGTCATTTCAATTATTGCGTTGCTCATTGGTATTTTGCTGCCGGCACTTGCGGCGGCGCGTGAGCAGGCGGTACGGACGCAGTGTATGACCAATCAGCGTCAGATTACGACGGCGGTGATTACTTATTCGGTGGATCATGATGGTGAAGTGCCAAAGAATTATGGCAATCATGCGGTGAATAATGCCCCGCACAATGGTTTTCCTTGGCGATGGTCGAGTTTGTATTTGGTGAAGCCGTTAAGTCGGTATACGATTGATGATCGTGTGGTGAGTTGCCCTTCAACAGGAAGCAATGTGCCGGGCACGACAGCAGATATTGATGGCGATGGTGAACGTGAGTGGTCCTCGCGGATTTTGTATTTGCCGGGCCTTGGGGACAAGATCAATGGTCAGAAGAATGTTGCAGACAGTAGTTGGTTAGAAACCAAGCGGTCAGCGGCATCACAGGTACGTTTTTTGGATCAAGTTGATGGTGTGGTGACGGCAGATCGAAATATCTTCTTGGGGGCAGCGGCAGGGACGCCGGATTCGAATCATGGCGTGAGTAATTCGGGTACGACGAGCGTGTCGTTTGATTATTTTCTCAACGAGTTACCGGGGAGTAATCGTTTGTTTGTAGATGGGCATGGCGAATGGGCACCGGTTGATTTGATAGGCAAAGATGGTGAGCGTCCAGAGACATCTGCGGATGGTCGGTACCAGCACGGACCGAATCGGCCGTATTTCTGGTAAATGAAAGTATTGTGTTGTGATTTACTATGAGGGGATGGCTTGTAAATCGTTAGTGAATTTGGATCATTGAGATTGGTTAAACCGCGGCGATAAAGCCGTGAAAGGGTCTTTATGCAGCTGCTTAGATTTGGATGGATGGCGTGTGTGTGTGCCGTGTTGACGGTTGTGTGGGCAGGTTGTGTGGTCAACGGTGAAGTGAAGGGCGGCGCAATTTACCAAACACTGTGCGTGTTGATAGAGAAAGACGTACGGCAGGAGCATGCAGTTACGGTTGATATGTTTCGGCGACATTTGTTGAAGCTTCGCCACGGATTTGATGTGCGGGTGCTGGAGACAGAAGGTGATGTGCGGTTGGATGCTGCGGGAGTGGTATATCTGCGGATTATGATCGGCGATGATCATGAAGAGGAGAGTTTTGAGCTTAAGCAAGAAGGTAACCGTGTGACGTTACATACGAGTGATAGACGGGGCGTGATGTATGGTTTGGGGCATGTACTGCGGCAGGTACGGCTTGCGGATATAGGGTTTTATTTTACAGATAGACTTGAGGGTTTGAGGAAACCGACATTTGCACTGCGAGGCGCAAACGGAGGGCTCAAGCAGGCGATGGATCATCGTGCTGCAGTGACGACGGGGGCACGGAAGTATGAAAAATCTGAGCAGGTGTTTAATTATGAGACGTTGTTGTTTGCGGGAGCAAATCAGAAATTACATGGTTGGGGAAGTTACGTGCCGGTAGATTTTTCGAGGTTCGACGCCAAGACAGGGAAGGGAGTAAATGTGTCAGTGGGGGCGTTGGCGGAAAAATATGGGGTTGATTACGTGGCGTTCAATTCAATTAACGGCATCGGTAAGTGGCATATGAAAGAGGAGTGGAAGGCGACGGATCATGGCAGATTGCACGGAGGCAATGCATGCCCGAGTATCCCGGAAGCACGGGAGATGATCATTCGGACGCGAGAAGAATTTGTGAAGCGTGTTGGTAAGCTGGACGCGATTGGTTTTGCTCCGTCGGATGTAGCAGGATGTGAATGTGATAAGTGCTACCCATGGGTTAAGACTTACTGGGGTCTCATCAAGGATCTGGGTGAGATGGTGAAGCGATATCATCCTGAAACGAAAGTGCTGATCACGAATCAAGAATTTGATCGTGAAGAGAATGCGTGGCTTTTCGAGAAGATTTCAGAGGGTGAGCATTCATGGTTGGATGGTTATGTGTATGCGCCGACGAGTTCGGAGAATTCGACGTATGGTTACAACGTGAAGAATGATATTTATCCGATGGATGTGAGCGGCGATGTGAATCGCGCGTTTTTGGCGGCAAAGGTTAAGCAGATCAATGGCGGGGATGGAGAAAAGCTTGAGGTGTGGGAGATGCCGGACATTTCGCACTGGAAGCGGTCGCAGTATGGATTGGAGGTGATGGACCCACTCTTGGCAGAGGTGCATCCACGGCGAACATTTAATGCGCGGCCCGCAAGATATGAACAGATTTTTGCAGCAAGTTTTCCGTATGTGCGAGGGATGTTGGGTTATTCAGAAGGGATGTATGACGATTTTAATCGGCAGTTTTTGCTGAGGAAATTGTGGGATCCGAAGCGGAGAGCGCGTGATTTAGCACGGGATTATTATGGATATTATTGCGGTGATGCGGCGGGGGAGATTTTGTCTGAAGCCGTGTTTGTTGGTGAGGCTAACTATGCGGTAAGCATGGAGGATGCTAAAGAGGGATTTGAGATGTTTTATGCGTTAGTTAAACAGGCTGAGGCCGTGATGCCGGTGTATTACCGGGAAGGCAATTGGCGTTTTGCGATGTTGGCCAAGCGGGCGGCGATTGATTTGTATTTGTTGCGGCAGTGGGAAATGCAGAAAGCGGTGTATGCGGAAGCGATTACTCTATTGCGACACGGGCTGGAGAGTGATCTTGGCACGGCAATGAAGGCGGCGGCGGGAGTGCTGGATGCGGTGAATGAAAGTGAAGAAATGCAGCGGCTACGAGCGGAAATGAAACGTTATGACGATCAGACCGACGCGGGGAATGCGATTCGTGCGATAGCGATCATGGACATTGAAAGGCGTGATGGTGTGGGGGTGACGTGGTTGCGAAACAAGATTGAGAAAACGATGGCGGCGGGTGATGATGAGACGAAGCGAAAGATGATTGATGGCGTGGTGAATTATGATGTGGTGGGTGAAGGTGAGTTTTATGATGATTGTGGGAAGCTGGGGATGCAGCCGAACTTTGTGGCGGGGAGTGGAGAGATGTATTACGGGACGGGTAAATGGGGTGCGGAAACACGGCCGAGCCAGCGGAGTTATGTGTATGCGTTTGAGAAGCAGAAAGGCTTGCGATTCAAGTATGCTGGTTTGGATCATGATGCGAAGTATGAGGTGAAGTTGACGTGTTCAAAGCCGAGTGGAGTGAGCTTTGCGCTGGGATCGGAGAACCATTTTGTGGTGAAGGCAGATGGAAAGGTTGTTGGAGAAGTACAACCACGTGAGGAGATAGTAGGTACATATGTGTTTGAGCTGCCGCGAGAGGCGATAAAAGATGGGAAGTTAGAGTTGTTGTTTGAGAAGGCGGTAGAGAACGGTAAATCGGTGACGGTGTCGGAAGTGTGGGTGTTGAAGCGGGATTGATTAAAGGCTGTGAGTGTTGCGGGAGGATGTTCAGATATTTTTGTCCGGGGAAGGATAGATTGTTAGAATATGTGGCCACCAGCAAGCGGGGTGTAGCTCAGCTTGGTAGAGCGCTTCGTTCGGGACGAAGAGGTCGTAGGTTCAAATCCTGTCACCCCGATTGAGATTCAAATGAACGAACCTTTTTTGCGGTGGATGTTGTTCAGATGGTGTAGGTGAAGGATGAGTGGCTCATAACAAATCTTCAATGGGCGTTCTGGTGATTGTGTATTATATTTTGTGCGATACTGACCGTGCGGCAACTATCTTTCAGCGGCTGAGCGATTAGGTGGTGAACTCGGAAGAATCTGACTTGGTTTTTTGCTCGTTGATGGTGTGTTGTGTTGCGGCGACTGCATGATGCTACTTAGGAGAATGCTGTAACTTGCATTGGTGGCGAGGTTTGTAAGATTGGTGTGTTTTGGACGATGTTGAGGGCGAAAATTGTGATGCTTTTTTTAAAGAAAACTTAGATCGAGGTCATGCGACGGTAACAAGTGTTAGCTGTAAGTTATTTGTGGATAATGGGAAACGTAGATGTGCCTGTTCGTAAAATGCTTGACGATTGTGTCGGGGTGGTTTATAAGTAACCATTAAAGTTAGGCTGTGATCAGGGGGCTTACTGTTCTGATTTCAGCTGATCAAGGGTAAAACAATTTCTTCCAAACAGTATTTGAAAGGCAAATAGCATGGGATCAGTTCTTAAGCATTGGTATGTACCTGTCATGTTCTTGTTCGCGCTGTCAGCGGTCGCAATGGGTTGCGGCGGTGGTGGTGATGATAAGGATATTCTTGCACCAACAACAGTCACAACCGGTTCTGCATTCGTCGGGACAGATGGAACAAGTTCGGACACGATTGACACAAGTGCTGGCGGTTTGGTGACGGGTAACGGTACGACGGGTACCACTGCAGGTACAGTCGATGGTGAAAGAGGTAACACAGTTGTTGGAACAACTTGGGTCTATACACCCGGGGCGGGCGCTACCGCTACGCTTGCATTTGAAGTGACTGCATCAGGCGCACCGGGTACTGTTGCTGTTGGCGCAACTTATACCTACACGCTAACCTTCACGACTCAGGCGAAGACATCAGGTGTGTACTCGTTGGCGTATGATGCGGATGGCGCAGGTGCTGGTGTTGCTACCACTTCAGCCGGTACGTTCGTCCTGCCATAATGATGGATGGCATGAGCATTGGCTGATCTGATGATTGGCTGATGTGAAAGTGAATTGAATGCGGGCCGATCTGTTTATGCAGGTCGGCCTGTTTTTTCTTATCATGGGCAGTATTAGGCGGCAATTTATGTATCTGGGGTGTATCAGTTGTGTTTGGAGTTCATGGATGGGTCGGCGTCAACGTCAAACAGCATCATTTCGCAAGAAATCGAGAAATGGAAAGCAGAAAGCTGCGGGCGAGGTTGTGCCAAGCAAGCGTGATTCACTTGCGGGGTTGATGATGGCGTATGCGATGCAGCCGGGAGAGCGGCAACGCGAATCTTTGTGGGCCTTTATCCGTGATCGTAATCCATATGTTTTTTCGCACCATCCGTCGGATAAGTGCTTTGAGGAGCATGTCTGGAACTTTGGCGGGATGTATTTTTGTAAAGGTTGCGTGATGACTTTTTCGGGGGTGATGGCGGGGTTGGTGTTGCAGCTAGTGGTGGGTTGGCTGGGGATGATGGAAGGTGTGTGGGAGACATGGGGTGTGGCGAGTGTGTTTGTGGGGATGCTATTGCCGACGGTGGTGCTAGGTGCGTTGGGTGGACCGAGATGGATGAAGCATGTGGGGCGATTCCTATTGGGGGTGTTGGTGGCCAGCGCATTTTGTATGCTTTTTGTGACGGGGCATTGGTGGGTGCGGGGTGTTGTGATCGCGATGTTTTTTCTAGTAAAGATTCCTATGGAGCGTTTACGCCGTAAGCAGAACAGGACGACTCGGCAAGGCAGTGGTGCTCATCATAAAGAAGCAGTATTGTGACGTATCGTAGAACAAGACAAATGTTGACGATTGATGTAACACGTGTTGGTGTGTTGTTGTGCATTTGCTTGATGGTGGTGGGTTGCCGATTGAATGCGTCGGAGGATGTACACGTCGCACAGCAGGACATGCGCGAAATCTGGCGGGGGTTTGAGGCGGAGAAAGATCGCTTGCCGGTGCAACGGATTGGTTGGCGAGAAGCATTGGTGTTGCTACATGAAGGGAATTTGGAGATTGAGTCAGCAGAGAACACGCTGTCAGAGGCCAAAGACGGGATTGCACAGGTCTATCGAGATTTGATGCCATTGGTGACGATGCGTTTGGGGTATGGGTTGTCGATCGATGAGTTTGACCGTGCGTTTGAAGAAGATGTGGTTAAGAATAATTTGACGTTCAATATGTTTGTGGTGAATCTGTTGCAAGGCTTTATCAGTTTGCCTCGCCGAGCATATTCGGCACGCATGCAATTGTTTGGTGCGGAGATTCAACGTGAGAAGGTTTATCGTGAACAGGTTTTGACGATGTATGGTTTGTTTCAGCAAGCTCGTCGTGCGGAACAATGGCTGGAGCTAACGGGGATGATGCTGGACGACAGGATGCTGCATCAGGATGACGAGGCGGCTTATAAGGAAACACAGACAAGCCGCGATCAATGGTTATCAGAGCAGAAGAAGATTTCTGAAGCGGCCAGTGCAATGTTCAACCGCTATGACGTACGTTGGGAGTTGGTGGAAGACTCTTTACCACTGGACAGGATGCTAGCTGCAGGCCTATACAGCTCGGACTTAGATTTGAGCGAGTCGATGCAGGTCAAGGCGATCGCGCTAGACATTGTCGCGAGTGAGGCACGGGTAGATCTTCAATATTTGCAATACTTGCCGACGTTGGATTTGTCGCTGGCGTTGCCGACGTTGTATCGGATTAATCGCGGCGAGAGCGAGACGGCTGATTTTAATGAGATGCGTGTGCATGGCGGACTCAACTACATGGTAGACACGCGCGGGCACCGTAAGCGTGCCACACGGCAGGCGGAGTTTAATCGGGACTATGTGCGTAAGCAGAGTGAGGCACAGATCAAGCAGTTTGTGCAGGAGTTGTCGCATCGTCAGGATGAACTTGCAAAGCTTGATGCGACGATCCGTGATTACGAATATGAACGGCAGCTTATTCGTGATGCATCGGAGTTGGGCGATTTAGATTCGGTTTCGACATTGATGCAGGCAGCAATGCGTGTTGAGATGAAGATTGCCGAGGTAGAGCGGCAGCGTTTGGAGTTGATGTTGCCGTTGTTGGCGTGGGACCCCTATTGGCAAGTGTTTGTGAAAGGTCAGGAATGAAGTGGCCGGTTGATCGATTCTTATGGTTTGGTGGTGTTGTGTGCGTGATAAGTGCGCTGATAGCCGGTTGCGACCAGGTTGGGGAAGAAGGGATCATGGGGCGAGGAGTCACAGAAGAGGTGGAGCCGAAGGTTTGGGCGTGGCGAGAGGCGTGGCAGTCAGATTATGTAGAGATGGGACGGGTGATCACTACTATTCGACCCCGTCAGGAGCAAGTTACCACGGCGGAGCAAGGTGGGCGTTTGGTGATTGAGCGATCATTGCTCGATAGTGAGGCTGTGGTGAAGGGGCAGGTTTGGGGACGGATCTCGCCGGAGCGTTTGGAATTGGAACGGCGGCTGCTTGATATTAAGCAAGAAACGTTGGTATTGCAGGAACGGTTGCTCGAAGAGATTGAATCGCCGAAGGCACAAATTGAGATTGAGAAAACGCGTGATGAGGCCAAGAAGCTTCGTGATGCATTGGTACATTTAAAGAAGAACGCGGAGCAGAGTGAGTTGTTGAAGAAGCTGTTGCCGGGTGCAGCAAGTCGGCTTGATTCGGTATCGTTGGAGTTGGCAGAGCGCGTGTATGGGTTGGCTGAGAAGCAGGCAACAGACGGGTCTGGGACGATTAAGCTAGATCGCTTGCGATTTGAAGAGGGGCGAATTGAGCTTGAAAAGGCAGAGACTGAGTTTGCGCAGCGTGAGAGGCAATCGTGGTTGATCGCTGCATTTGATGGTGAGTTAAAGTTGGCAATTGCAGATAAAACGTGGCAGCAACTGCATGACGAGCCGGCAGAGATTAAGCAAGGTGACCGGATTAGTGTATTGCGAGATCAATCTATCTTGTTGTTAGAGGTGAGGTTGAAGAATGTAAATTCACAGTTTACTGATCCAGTACAGCTTTACGCCCGTTTTAAGCTGCAAGGCAAGGAGATTGTGGAAGCGAAGTATTATGATCAGATTGTGGAGGAGGATACGGAGGGGCGGACGCAGGTGGTGATGCGGTATGTGGTCGGTGATGTGAACACAGAACGGTTACGACAGATGGTGGGGATGCAGTTGGCGGTGGGTTTACGTCGGCAGTTGACGAAGCGTGTATATGTTGTGCCGAAGTCGATTTTGTTGTCGGAGAAAGCCGGTGTTTTTAACGGAAGCGACTGGGATGCGGGGGTGCAGAAGACATGGCCGGGTGCGAAGGTAATAGCTGTGGGCCCGTATCATGTGGCGATTGATCGTGGTGGTTCTTGATGCTGCGGCGGCTGTCTCCCCTAACGCTGTATTTGCTGATGGACCAGCTTGCGCGCTGGCGACAGCGGCCGTCAAGTGTGTTGGCGCGATTTGTGATGGTGGCTTTGATGACGTCGACAGCCACGGCGATTTTGCTTTTGTTTCATCTGGCGAAGAGTGAGGTTGAATCTCGGATTACAGCAATTGGTTTGAATCGAATTGTGGTGACGCAAACATCACGCCGTTCGGCTGAGGGGGTGCAGGCGATGCAGGTTGGCACTTTTTGGCGCACGCTTGAGAACAATTATGCGCTGTATGAATTGCGGCGAACCTATTTTTATGCTGAAACATCATTAGGGCAGCGGGTTAAGATTTTTGCGTATCAGCCAGCGAAGTGGCAGGCGACTTTTGGAGATGTTGCTGCGGATGGCAAGAATATTTTGATCAATGAGCAGTTAGAGCCGGGTACGGTGATCACGTGCTGGGTGAATCATTATGAGGTAGAGGCGGTGGTGGCGCGACCACTTTCATGGATGAGTTTGGTAGATAATGAGACAGAGCTATTGTTGCTGGCAGATGATGGCGTGTTGCCGGTTCATCCAATGGTAAACATGGTAACGGTCTATGAGCACGACGATGAGCAAGTGGGGTTGCGTACGGTGCATTATGGCTTGACCCATTGGTTGCGTGATCAGGGTTTGAATAACTGTCAGGTAGTACATGCACTTAAAGCGGCAGACGAATTGGGGGCGTTGCGTGGTCAGTTAACCGGTTGGCGGGCGGTTTTGATTATTGTATTTGGAACTGGGATTTCTGTGGTTTTCAGCTTGCTGGTGGTGTTGGAGATGTATGAGAATCGGCAGGTGAATCTGGTGCTTCGCAGCATGGGAGCACCAGGGATGATCTTGGTGGTGCGGCAGTTTATTGAGGGGGTGCTGGTGAGTAATGCTGCGCTGGCGCTAACATGGCTGGGGATGGTATGGGGGATGCCGATCGCGTTTGAATCGTTTGGATATCAGGCTGGCAGTGTGAGTTATGATGTGGTATTTGGTGTGTTGCTTGAAGAGTTGCCGGTGATTGGTGGGTTTGTGAACGCAGGGATCTTAATGAGTTTGATCCCGGTGATGCGTGGGGTTGGCGGCGAGATCGGGAGGGATCTGTCATGAGCCAGTCTAATCAGCGCATAGAGATAAGAGGATTAGATTTTAGATACACACGCAAGGGCGGGTGGATCTTCCGCGGGCTTGATCTTGATTTGCATGATGAAGTGACGGTGCTGAAGGGTTACTCTGGTTGTGGCAAGTCGACGTTGCTGTGTTTGATCGCGGGTTACTTGAAGATGCAAGGCGGGAGGATCTCGGTGCCGCCGGAGGGCCAGTTGCCTGATGGGCGATTTCAGCGCGAGCATTTGGGGTATGTGTTTCAGGAACTCAATTTGCTGCCGAACGCGACAGTGGATCGAAACATGTGGATCAGTAGTTCGATGGCGGGGATGTCGAGGCGGGTTTATGAAAAGCGTCGCGATTACTGGCTGTTACGATTGGGAATCGAGAAGAAACTGCACGATCGGCCACGGGAATGCTCGGGCGGTCAACGGCAGCGCGTGGCGATTGCAAGGGCGATGGTGAAGGATGCGCCGGTAGTGCTATTGGATGAGCCGACCAGTGGGCTTGATGATGAAAACACCGCGCTGATCGCGGCGATGCTAGATGAACTGCGAAAACAGGGCAAGTGTGTGGTGGTTGCGAGTCACGATCATCGCTTGTTTGGTACGGCAGATCGGATCATTGAATGTGGTGAATTATGTGCGCATGATCAGGCGCCGGTTGTTACCTCGAACCAATCAAAGTAGTGCGGTATATAGATAATTAATGCGTATATAATCAAGCAAGTTAATGCATTGAGTGGTGAATACATTTCCGGTGGATTGAAATGCTCATCAATGAACGGATCCTGATCATAATCTAACCGTGGTATGGCGATTGTTCGAATGATTACGCATATGCCAAAAGCAATTACATAGATTCCGTAGATAATAGTTAGATATATTTGCATGTTTACATGATGAGGTATTGCTGATTTCGCAATCAGCCAAACGTATGTGGTGACGCCAAGAATTATGGTAATAACGATTGATCGAGGCAACTCCCTTAGGTGGTACTGAATATTATGTCGAATTTTGTCATCATTCATGATCAAGCACCCGGGCGAGGTGGTTTAAAAGAAGTATCGGTCGAGGATGGATCATCAGTAGGATCAAGGGTGGGCTTTATATCAGGATCAGAAAGTTCATAGGCACCGTCTAATGATGGTGGGTTATCCGTAGGTTGATCTGCTTGATTGTCTTTCGATGTGGCTTGTGATTCGTGATCAGTGGGCGGATTCATTTCATCAAGTACTTCGGCGACAGTTTGTTCTTCGGTGTTGATAGGTTGTGCAGATTCGCTTTCGTCTTGTTTTATAAGCGGTTCAGAGGGGACGTTTTCCGGGTCAGATGTAAAGTTGGGTGTTGTCTTACTCCCGGGGGTGGGGCAGGGAGCGTTGGCGTCTGGTTCTTGCGGTGCATCAGTTATGGCGGGTTCAATATGTGCAGTAGCGTTGGCTTTTTGAAAGAGGCGTTCGATGCGGTGTTCGATCTCGGAAGCGAGCGCGTGAGACTCGGCGACGGTGAGTGAATCAATCACTTGCAAGTGCATGTCGATCCAGTGGAACGCGCCGACGTGACGTGAGCGGACTTTGTGGTAAGAGACGATGTTGTTCAGTTCGATCTCGTGATCGAGTGTGTCGGTGATGCGTTTGAGATCGTGCGGGTCGGACTTATCCATGAGGCCGTCGATGGATTGCCAGAGTAGTCGCCAACTGATGGGGAGGATGCATGCTGCAACAGCCAATGCGATGAGCGGGTCAAGCCAATACCAACCGGTAGCGCGGACAAGGATGAGGCCGAGCAGGACGGCGAAAGTTGAGATCACATCGGTGGCAAGGTGTTTGCCATCGGCGAGTAGGACATCGTTGCCCAAACGTCGGCCCATCGCGATAACATAGACTGCGAGTGCGGCTGACAGGATGCCGATAGCGAAGAGAAGGCCAAGACCGAGGTTGAGTCGTTGTGGGGTGATGCCAGTGAAGAAGCGTTCAATGGAGGTCCAGATGATCGTGAGTGCAGCAAAGAGGATCATCCATCCTTCGAAGCCGATCGCAAGGAATTCAACTTTACCGTGGCCATAGGGATGGGTTTCGTCGGGTGGGCGTGTGCTGTACCAAATTGAGTAGAGCATGACTGCTGCGGCGACAACATTGATGATGGATTCGAGTGCGTCCGAAAGCACGGCAACAGAATTGGTGAGGAAGAAAACACCGAACTTGAAGCAGGTGATGATCATGCCGATGATCAAGGCGCGCGAGGCGACCTTGAGTGTTTCGGGGTCACGGATCAGCGTGTTGTGGTCGTGAGGCATGATGAACCTGTGTGTAGTTTTATTGGTGAAGGTCAGAAGTTATATGCGTGAATGATAGCACGGGGTGAATGGGTGCGACCAGCATAAAAAAAGAACCCGTTCGTGGCGCTCACGGGTTCTTTGAATTCTGACGGATGCGCGAAGCAAACGTCAGTTCGATTTTTGTTGTTATCGTCATATAGGCGAAGTTAGCTTAACTTCTTGCCAGTGAGGCGTTCGTAAGCTTCTTCGTATTTGGCGTATGAGTTGGTGATGATCTCGTCTGGGAGGACGGGGCCGGGGGGTTCTTTGTCCCAGTTGCCAGCATCGACGAGTTCTTGCAGGTAGTTGCGGACGTATTGTTTGTCGAAGGAAGGTTGGTCGTGGCCGACTTCGTATTCAGAGGCGGGCCAGAAGCGCGAGGAGTCTGGCGTGAGTGCTTCGTCGATGAGGATTGGTGTGCCGGTGGGATCATCAATGGGCAGACCGAATTCAAACTTGGTGTCGGCGAGGATGATGCCGCGCTCGGCTGCGTAGTCGTGCGCCATTTTGTAGATGGCCAGCGAGAGGTCGCGAAGTTTTTCCATCAGCTCTACACCAACGGTGTCGCATGCGACTTCGAAGGAAACGTTCTCATCGTGCAGGCCTTGCTCGGCTTTGGTGGAAGGCGTGAAGATGGGTTCCGGAAGTTTCTGGCATTCTTGCAGGCCTTCGGGGAGAGGGAGGCCGCAAATGGTGCCGTCACGTTTGTATTCTTTCCAGCCCGAGCCGGTGATGTAACCGCGGACGATGCATTCGACCGGTACGACCTTACACTTGCGGCCGACCATGATCGAACCGTCAAGCTGCTGGGCCTGCTCTTCGGTGATGCCTTCGACATCACGCGGATCGGATGAGATCAGATGGTGTTCGAGCTGGCCTTTAAATTTTTCAGCAATCATGTCGAACCAGAACAGTGAGATCTGCGTGAGCAGTTTGCCTTTGCCGGGGATACCGTTGGGCATTACGACATCGAATGCGGAGATGCGGTCAGAAGCGACGATGAGTAGCGCGTCCTGGCCGGCGGTTGTTTTTGCAGAATAGATATCGCGGACTTTGCCTTGGCGTTTGTCGGGGAGGTTGAGTTCGGTCTGCATTAAGGCGGTCATTTTACTGTTCGCTCCGGTATAGAAATTGATGATCGTGAAGGATCGGTTTTTGAAAGATTGAATCTAGTCGGTTGTTGATTGTTTTGTTGTAGGGTATTCGTCGTCACATTCCGCGGGCCAAGGACTACTGGGTGTTAGAACTGGCGGAGGAAGCGGACATCGTTTTCGAATAGCCAACGGATGTCTGAGATATTGTACTTGCGCATGGCGAGTCTTTCGATGCCGAGGCCGAAGGCGAAGCCGGTCCATTTTTCCGGGTCGTAACCGACCGCTTCAAAGACTGCCGGGTCCACCATGCCGCAGCCGCCGACTTCCATCCATTCCGGTCCCTTGCCGAAGTCCATCTTGATGTACAGTTCAGCCGATGGTTCTGTAAACGGGAAATACGACGGCACGAGTTTCACCTCGGTGTCTGGGCCCCAATATGCATGAGCAAACTGAAGCAGCGTTGTCTTCAGGTCGGACATGGAAACATTTTTGTCGACGTACAAGCCTTCGATCTGGTGGAACATGGAGTAGTGCGTCGCGTCGTGTTCGTCTGGTCGATATACCCTGCCGGTGGACACAATACGGATCGGCGGCTCAGTCTCTTCCATCACACGGATCTGTACCGTCGAGGTTTGTGATCGCATGAGGTATGGGTTTTTGCCATTGGGGTCGGTGAGGTAGAAGTTGTCGAGCGGATCGCGAGCGGGGTGCTGTTCGGGGATGTTGAGTGCGACGAAGTTGTGGTACTCATCTTCGGTTTCGGGGCCGGTTTCGACGTCGAAACCCATGCGGCCGAACACTTCGAGCAGCTCGTCGATGGTTTGCGAGATGATGTGCTTGCGGCCCATGCGTGGGGGCAGGCCCGGCTCGGTCACATCAATCAACGGCTTTGATTTTTTGCTCGATGAAGTGCCGGAGCCAAGATTAGATTTACGGTTATCAAATGCGGCTTGAATTTGTTGGCGCGCGGCATTGGCTTTCTGCCCGAACTCACGCTTTTGGTCGCCGGGGATGTCCTTGATCCACGACATCATTTGCTTGAGAGAGCCTTTGGTGCCGAGGTATTTGATACGAAACTGCTCAAGTTCAGCACCATCAGAAACGGCTGCTAAATCTTGTTCTGCATCATTTACGAGTTCGTCAATTTTATTCATCATGGCGGAGGCATGATACCGTAAAACATGGTGAATCCCCAATTAGCAGGCCGATAGAAGTGTATACGTGGGTCGTGGTGCTGTTCCTGTTATGGGTGTATGGCCGCGTTGCAATTGAATTGATCTGTAGCGGTGTTATTGCCTTGCTATATGCCTAAGATTATTTTGGCTAGATGATCAAAGCATCTGCTTGTGGGACGCTACTTAAATCTTGCTCGGGCAGCGGGTAAGCCTGCGCCATAAAAATTATACAACCTGCATTTGTGGCAACTCAGATGTAATTTGTTTGCCAACAAATCTTTACCAAAGTAAATCAGTGTTGTGACACTGAAGAAAGAAACACTATGATGGCTTTTTTACACTCAGTGGGTAGCGAGTTAAGTAAGTATTTGCTAACATATTGCGGGTTCAGCATACTCGCATTAGGAGTACCGGCCATGGCTTCGTCCACTGATCGACCCACTTCGGGTTCCTCTGTAAATCAACAGTCGCTAATCATCGCCCATCGTGGTGCATCTCATGATGCGCCTGAAAATACGCTGGCAGCATTTAAGCTTGCATGGGAAAAAGATGCGGATGGTGTTGAGCTTGATGTTCATATGACTTCCGATGGCAAGCTCATTGTTAGTCATGATGAGGATACCAAACGTACCGCAGGGGTTGAACATAAAATCCAAGCGACACCATTAGCGACGCTTCAGAAGTTGGATGTAGGTTCGTGGAAAGATGAAAAATATGCCGGCGAAAAAATGCCCACGCTTGCTGAAGTTTTGGCAGTGATACCCAAGGGCAAGCTGGTTTACATCGAGATTAAAGTTGGCGCTGATGTTGTATCAAAAGTTAAAGAGGACATCGAGGGATCGGGGATTAATCCTTCTCAGGTACGTGTGATTTCATTTAATCCGGAAGCGGTAAAGGAATCGCGTGAGCAGATGCCGGATATTAAAGCTTATTTGCTTCTTTCGTTTGGCTCGAAGCAAGTTAAGGAAGCAGGTGGGCTGACATCCGAGGGCGTGATTGATGAATTGAAACGTACAAAAGCCAATGGTGTAGATCTGAATGATTCCAAGACGGTGACGCCGAAGTTTGTGGATGCGATTAAAGATGCTGGTTTTGAGTATCACGTGTGGACCGTCAATGATCCAGAGATTGCAGAGAAGTATGAAAAGCTGGGTGTGGATTCGATCACGACCGATAGGCCAGCTTTTATCCGTGATGCTTTGAATGAAGATGCTTCTGCCGCGACACAGCCTGCATCCTAAACTAGAACATAAGAAGTGGATTGTTTACATGGCCCGCACTGACGTGCGGGTTTTTATTTGGACAGCGTGGTTTTACTCTGTTTTTATCGGTGTTTTCGGGAAACCCGTCACGCAAGATGCGAAGCGCTTTCAGTAAAAAGAAAACATGTCTTACAACCGGTAAACCTTTCTTTCAATTTGAGAATAACATGTGAGCCACGTGATGTATGTATGATTCGGGCACGATAAGGAGGGGGGCGTTGCTCAGTATGTGGGGCAGGCAAACCAAGAGCAATGTGATGGCGGGGGTAGAATAGATCCGCATGATGGCATCATCATGTGCTGAGGGGATTTAGCATGATTCATTCGTGGGGAATTGTATTGGTTGCTGTACTGGGCTTTTTCTTGATGTGCGGCCAAAGCTACAGAGAAAATTCATTGTCATCGTCTCAATGTGGAATGGTAACGCAGGTTGATCAAGAGCAGTGTGATGCATACGCAGGTCACAATGATGATCATACTTGTGAATCTGCAGATATTGAACAAGCAAAATCATTGCAAAAAACGCAGCGATCTTATCGTTATATCCCACAGCATTTGGAGATGCGGTTTGTGCCAGCCTATGGATGGTATCGCGTACCCAAGCGATTCGCCTGATGTATTACGTGTAATTGCGCATAAAAAAAGAGCGACCTGTTAGGCCGCTCTTTGTAATACACATGATGTTGCATGACTTATGCATGCTTACGACGCAAGAGCATCAAGCCTGCAGAACCGAGCAGCACCAATGTGCCGGGCTCTGGAACTGGAAGTGTCGGTAGTGCGCCACGGCCGAGGAAGAAGCCTGTATCTGTGGGTGGGTTAAAGCCAGAGTAATCTATGCCAGCAGCATCCCATGCAGCGAGTGTTTCAGTAACGGCAGCTTGGTACAACGCATTCATTTCGTTTTCTGTAAATACCGCGTTGTTGAGTGTGCCTAGTAGTGTGCCCACACCAGTGGAAATGACTGATCCATCATTACGGTAGTCGATGTCGACACTCGCAGTTGCTGGGTCAAGCATGACTGCGTCGATCCAGTCTGCCCACATGGCGATATTCACGGATGCTGCATGGCCAAGGAAGGGTGATCCCGTTGTACCGAAGGAGTGGATGCCGACGACCTTGTCACCAAGGAAGTCTGGTCCGCCTGAGTCGCCGCCTGCGATCAATGCTTCGAAAACAATGGCGCCATCCTTTTCCCAGTCCCAGCCATCATCGGTGAGTGCTTCAGTGTACGCATAGCTGATTGGGCCCCAAACGTCATCAGTTGCATCAACGTTAAAACGTGTCACCAGCATGGTGTCGCCGTAGGCGGTGACAAGTGCATCACGAGAAGCATCTTCAACACGGTTAAAACTAACGCGGCGGTCTTCTGCTGCTGGGAAGACGCTACCTGTGGCACCATCACCATAAGAGCCCCAGCCGACCTGCTCAATGACGCGACCGATGGAATCGACATAGCCCGCGCCGCGGCGGTTTACCTCATAAATTGGACGGTTTTCAACCGGTGTAGCCAGTCTGATTAGCGCAACGTCTGACATGTTGATGATCTGATTTGCAGGATCATGTAAGTTCACGTCGTGATTGGTGGGATCGTATGTGCTTGGCATGTGCCAACTGTCGGCCGCAATTTGCACACCGCTGTTGGGATTGTCGAACGCAACTGTGACGGATGTTGCGTCGCCAACGACATGACCCGCAGTTAGAACCCATTCGTTACCAATCAATACGCCAGACCCGACACCTTGATCTGTGATGATGAGTGGTACGCCTTTACGCTTTTCGCCCATCTTTTTGTGCCAGTAGTCATAAGCCAGGTCACGCATGGTGACGGCATCAGCACTGGAAGTGGCAAACATTGGTGCGGCAAATGCCCCAATAATGCCCATGCATAGTAGTTTCTTCATGATTGTCATCTCTTTACTCCGGGAGAATTACAGTTGAATGTTATAAATTGATTGCGTGTTTTCTTACAGAATACATATGTTCACTGGTTTAGTCACCAGGTTCGCGTGTCCAGATTCCTTCCGGCTGGATTAACGTGCCATTGTCACCGATGGTGTCTTTTGGTGCAGCCGTGATCACATGCCCATCCGCAAATAAGTAGTTGGCGATTGGACTGTTTTTGCCTTCAGCGTGAGGGTTGCTGGCGACATCAAATCCAACACGGGTACCTGTGTATTGATGTTGAGCTTGGCTGAGAAAAGCGAGGCGGTCACTCCCTTGGCAATTACCTTGAAATAGTGCTCCAGCGGTACTTTGGAACAACCACACAGATTCTGTGAGTAGGGCGGTACTGCTGGGGGCAGGAAGTGAGTCATTGCTAAGGCTTAGTTGTGCTGGCTTCTTCGGCAGAAAGCCAAAGCTCTTATAAACCACGCCGGCTCCTGTTGGTAGATCATTTCCAGTGGGTGAAGCACCTTGAATCATGGCATAGGATCGAGCTGCATTTGCATTGCCACGCAGGTCTACCGTCACATCATCCGGGCAGACCATCATGGGATTGCTGAACTCACGTGTAATGAGTGTGGTATGTTTCTGTGGCATGGTAAGTTGGTGAGAAACATATTCTGCCACAGCGTCATCAAATGAAAGTTTAATGCCGCCAGAAAGCCACTGGCTTGCGTATGGAATTCTGTCATCATGATCGACACTGTAGCTTGCAAAGCCAAGTCCGATTTGTCGCTGGTTGCTGGCGCATTGAATACGTCTGGCTGTGGCTCTTGCCGAGCCCAGCACGGGGAGCAAAATGCCCATCAGCAGCGCGATGATCGATATCACCACGAGCAGTTCGATGAGTGTAAAACCTCGGAAGCTTCGCATGGACCACCTGTGTGTCATGCCATCGTTAGCCTGTACATTCAGGCAACACATCCCTCGCGGATGCCCCAGGAGTGATATGCATATGATGGAACGGTGTTTATGCAACCAGAATAGACGATAGAACGAATAATTCAAGCATAAGCCGCATAATTCATACAGCTGTGACAATCCATCGGAACCTTTGGATATACGCTTAAACGATCTTTTGAAAATTCATAGAAATGGCTGGCGATATTTTGTTGGAAGTATCTGGCTAGAGTGATGTTACGCAATAGGTCATTCTTAGATTAAGTATAAATTGAACAGGCGAGAGAATTTGTGATACGTCGATGTTTATGCTGATGTTATGGATGTTAAAGTAGGTCGTTGATAAGCAGGGTAAGATAGAAATGGGATGATAGCATTTTCCGAGCTTTTGATGATGTTGCAACATCAATACGGAGTGGTTGGGGGCTAGTTGAGAGAGATGCATTTAACGCGGGTGATTATTGCTCGATGCCAACTAGCTTGGTGATCATGGTTAGCATTTCCTCGGGATTCACTGGCTTGAGCAATACCGCATGATCCTGCATGGAGGCGGGAAGCATATCTTGGGAGGCATAGCCAGTCACAAACAGAAACGGCACGCCTTGCTCTTTCAATCTCAAAGCAACCGGTTCAACACTTCCGCCGAGTAGATTGACATCGAGAATAGCAATATCAAATCGCTGCTTGTTGATTTTGTCGATGGCTTGGTCAATATTTGATGCCATCTCTACATCCTTGGCTCCAAATGCTTCCAATAGATCTGACAAGGACTGTGCCACGACAAAGTCGTCTTCAACGATAATGAGGTGAAGGTTAGTCAGGTTGTGATCTGAATGTCTCGGTTTAACATCCATCTTTGCGCCCAGTATGGCACTCTGCAAGTTATTTGCAAAGAGTGCATGATTGATGTTGATTGTACAGATCCTGAGCCGAGGCGGGGCGTTGCACGATTGTTATTCCCAATGATGCAACACGTATAGTTATTGTATGAATTCAGTCGGTGTAAAGTGAACAAGTACTCTCGGAACCGATGTAAATATATCTGATTACATCGGTTTAGCTTGTGATACAAGTACATGAGGACCAGTCATTATGATGTAATCTGCTATGGAATTAGTTATTAAAAATTTAATACATGCAGGTTATTTCATCACACGGTAGCCGATATCGCTACGGTACCAGGCACCTTCAAACTGGATTTTGGCGCAGGCGGCATTGGCTTTGGCTTGAGCCTCTTTTAGGTCTGCACCCATCGCACAGACGTTCAGTACGCGTCCGCCGGCAGTTACCACACCATCTTTGGTTTTCTTAGTGCCGGCGTGGAAGACTTTTACATCTTTGTCTTCTTCTGCTGCGGCGATGCCCTTAATAAGCTTGTCATTCTGATACTTGCCGGGATAGCCGCCGCTTGCCATGACCACGCAGCAACAGCAGCGCTTGTCCCATGCGAGATCAACTTCATCGAGTGTGCCGTCAGCGGTGGCGAGCATGATTTCAAGCAAATCGCCCTTAAGTCGCATCATGAGTGGCTGGGTTTCAGGGTCGCCAAATCGGCAGTTGAATTCCAAGACTTTTGGGCCGCCAGCGGTCAGCATCAGGCCTGCATAAAGCACACCCTTGTACTCGATGCCTTCACGTCGCATCGCATCGACAGCAGGGACGAGCACTTCACTTTGGATCGTGTTCATCATCTTTTCATCGATGAGTGGGGTGGGGCAGTAAGCGCCCATGCCGCCGGTGTTGGGACCAGTGTCACCTTCGCCAGCTTGCTTGTGATCTTGTGATGGATCGAGCACATAAATGTTGCGTCCATCAACGAGTGCGAGGATCGAAACCTCTTGGCCGGTGAGACGTTCTTCAACGATGACGGTATCACCTGCGTCGCCGAAGGATTTGTTCTTCATGCAGAGCGCGAGTGCGTCGAGTGCCTGAGCAGTATTGTCACAGACGATGACACCTTTGCCTTTGGCGAGGCCAGCAGCTTTCACGACGACAGGTGTCTCGCGACTTTTCACGTAGCTTTCAGCGACGAAATAGTCCTTGAAAACACGGGAATCTGCGGTCGGGATCGATGCAGCCTTCATGACCTGTTTAGCGTAAGCTTTGTCGGCTTCAATACGAGCGGCGCTGGCGATGGGACCGAAGATTTTGCGATCGTCGTTGGCGAGGCGGTCTGCAAGGCCTTGTGCGAGTGGGTCTTCTGGCCCGATGACCACAAGGCCGATTGCGTTATTGCGGCAGAAGTAATCAATGTCATCCACGGTTTTTGTATCAACCCGGTCTGGATTGATCGGCACATTCTCGCCTAGGGCATCGGTGCCACCATTGCCCGGCGCGAAGAACAGTTTGCCGCAGCGTTTGGACTCTTTGAGCTTCCAACCGATGGCGTGCTCGCGGCCGCCGCTACCGAGGATCAGGACATTCACTTTTTCTTTGTTTGATTTTGCACTCATAGCGCTGCCAGAATAACGGGTTTCTCGTTTTATTTCACATCTGCACCTAGAAACCGTGGGGATGTGTGATTCTTGGCCTGTGGTGGGGTGGAATCAAAAAAGGTGCAGAACGGATCGGTCCTGCACCTTGTGGATAGCTTTATGTGATTGGGATCAATCTTCCTCACCACGTTTGAGCGGTTTGCTCTCGCGGGTCAGGTTCGGGACCGGCGTACCCAGCAACTCAAGCTTCTTGAGAAGAGTTTCGCTCATTTGATCTAAGGTGGTGTTTTCAAGGAATCCGTTGAGTTCGTCACGAATCGGGCTCCAGCGTTCATGGAGTGGACAGGGTTGCTCGCTGTTGCATTCAGCCATACCGACGACACAGGATTCAAGACCACGTGTGCCATCGACGACTTCGAGGATATCCAGCAGGCGGATCTCCTTGGGACGTTTGGCTAAGGCAAATCCACCGCCGCGTCCTTTGGCGCTGGTCAGTAAGCCTTTGCGAACAAGATCCTGAAAAATCTTGGCAACAAAGTGCCGCGGTAGATCAGAACCTTCGCATAACTCGTCCAGCAGGACATAACCGTCTGGGCGAAGCATTGCCAATCTCGTCATCGCGCGAATCGCATACGCACAAGCATTCGAATAAATCATCGCTCTAACTCTCTAACGTGTTTTATTAGCCCCATATCATCAATATGACAACTTCAGATACCAGAGTGTTTTAAACGAAACACTGTACCATGACAAGCATCTCCTGACAAAATGATCTTATACCTCATTTAGTCCGATTTCCCACACAGGGATGCCATCCTTACTACATGGTCTGGGGTGCGTTGTATTTCCTGTTCGATCTCTGCTAAAATCCGTGTTTTTGTGGTTTCAAACCCCGGTTTCGCGTGTCGCAGCCTTAGGGGTAATCCCGAATTTTATCCCGGCCAGCGGTGGACAGCTGATATTTTTTCTTGCTGTTTCTGCGCCGAGATCCGTATTGGAAATGGTCACGCCGGTTGAGCCGGTACGTGACGCCGGAGACGTACCATGAGCAGCGAAACTCAAGCCTTCACTATGCCGACTGCCGACCAACTGACTTCATCCATGGGTTTGCAGACTGGCCACACCGCCATCGTTGGTCTCCAATGGGGCGATGAGGGCAAGGGCAAAGTTGTCGATCTACTCACCACCTGTTTCGACGTGGTGGTTCGCTACAACGGTGGTGCGAATGCTGGCCACACGGTTTGTGTCGGCGATGAAAAGTATGCGTTACACCTGCTTCCTTCAGGTATCCTCTACCCAGACAAAACAAACATTCTCGGTAACGGCGTTGTCATCGATCCTGAGCAACTCGTCAAAGAAGTAAAGTCGATCCGTGATCGCAACATCACTGTTGATGAAACCAAACTAAAAATTTCGGACCGCGCTCATGTGGTCTTGCCGTATCACAAAACCGAAGATCAATTACTTGAGGCAACTTCCAAAGCGCCAATCGGTACGACGGGGCGAGGCATTGGTCCGTGCTACGCAGACAAGGCGCTGCGCCTGAACGCGATCCGCATGGGCGACTTGTGTGATGATGCGAAGCTGGTCAGCAAGGTGACGCGCATTGTTGAGTTTAAGAATACGCTGCTCGGCGCACTGGCTGTGGCTCACAGCATCGATTTTACCCCTGCAAACGCAGAGGAAATCATCACGATGTTGCGTGAATGCATGAAGATCTTGAAGCCAATGGTGACGGACACTGCGGTGCTGATCAATGAGAATTTGAAAGAAGGCAATCGGTTCCTATTTGAAGGGGCGAACGCGAACCTGCTGGACATTGATCACGGCACGTATCCATATGTGACTTCGTCGAACTGCTCGTCGCTTGGTGTGCATACTGGTGCATCCTTCCCGGGTAAGAACCTGGCGAATGTGATGGGGATTGTGAAGGCATATCAGACGCGCGTGGGGGAGGGACCGATGCCGACGGAATTGAAGGATGCGATCGGTGATCGTATCCGTGAGGTGGGTCGTGAGTATGGGACGACAACGGGGCGACCGCGCCGTTGCGGTTGGCTCGACCTTGTGGCGTTGAAGTACACCGTAGCAGTTTCCGGTGCAACGCATATTTCATTGATGCTGCTTGATGTGCTTGCGGGCTTAGAAGAATTGAAGGTTTGCACAGCATACGAAGTCGATGGCGAAACGATCACGAACTTCCCGGCAGACAATGACGTACTAGCCAAGGCGAAGCCGGTGTATGAAACGATGCCGGGGTTTGTGGAGTCGGTGGAGGATTGTCGTCGATTTGAAGACTTGCCAGAAAATGCGAAGAACTACGTCGCTCGGATTGAAGCGGAAATTGGCGTGCCAGTGGTGTTTGCGTCTGTTGGGCCTCGCCGAGATCAATCTGTGCTTCGTTAACTCGGCGTAAGCACGGTGTTGACCACCTTTAGAAGAACATCTGCGCATTCTGGTATACAATCTGTGACGCTGGGCATCATGATGCGAAGTGCCAGTGGTTTGATCATTTGATCAGGATTTTGAAACAACATGTTGCAGTCAGAGCTACAACATCCACCGTTTGATATTGAACCGGCGAAGCTGCCGGCGCATATCGCAATCATTATGGATGGCAATGGTCGCTGGGCGCAGGCGCAGGGCAAGAGCCGGACATACGGTCATCGCATGGGTGCCGCTGCGGTGCGCGATATTGTGACCGAGTGTGCACAGCTTGGTGTGAAGGCGTTGACGTTGTATTCGTTCTCGACGGAGAACTGGGCACGCGAACAAACGGAAGTAAACTTCCTAATGGATCTGTACGTTGAGTACCTCATTGCTGAGCGACAGACGATGCTGGACAACAATATTCAGTTTCGCCAGTTGGGTAGTGCGGAAGGCTTGCCAGATGACGTGCTGGCGGAGCTAAACAAAACCATTGAGATGACGTGCTCCAATACGGGAATGACATTGGCGCTCGCGTTGAACTATGGATCGCGTGCAGAGATTACCGGTGCGGTGAAGGCGATTGCGGAGCAGGTTGCAAGCGGTGAGTTGAAAGTAGAAGACATCACTGAAAATTCGATCTCTGAGCGGCTGTATACGGCAGGCTTGCCGGATCCGGATTTACTTATTCGTACAGCGGGTGAAATGCGCATTTCGAATTATTTGCTTTGGCAGATTTCGTATGCGGAGTTTTATGTGTCTGAATGTTGTTGGCCGGACTTTGATGTTGCGCAATTGCACGAAGCATTAAGAGCATACGCGGCACGTAAGCGGAAGTTTGGTTGCGTGCCCGATCATTCTGTAGATGATCAATCCTGATCACCCCTTCTTCATGTCACCTTGACTATTTTAGTTTGGCGTAAACTTGCGCGGCTTTCTCGCGGAGGTTTTTATGTACTTCGTCACGTGTTTGGCCTTCTGCGAAGATGGTGCAGATGTGTTCGCCTTTGCGGATGGGCGCGCCGGGCTTGGGGACGTTAGCGACGAAGTGTTCACCGAAAACATCGAAGAAATCAGCGTCAATCATGCCGGGTTTTTTGGCGCGGACGGAAGCTTTGCCGGACATGAGGCCATTTTGTGTAGGCTTGCTGGTTTTGCTAGTGGGGCTGTTCATCATGGGGGCACCTTTGCAACGTTCGAGGACTTCGACACTGGCAGTGTAGCGGGGGTTTACTTCAATTGGCCAAAGACGGCCAGCGTAATCCATGATCCAGTCGATACCGAAGATGCCGCGGAGGTCGTGCCTTTGGGTGAGGGCGACGGCGACTTGGCTGATGGCGGCTCGTGATTTTTCCTGAAGGTCGATCTCGCCGATGGAGCCGACGTAGTTGAAGAGGTCGGCACCAAAATCCCAATCGCCGACGATCATTTCGCTAGCGCCGAGGAATTGGACGCTCCACCCATCGGCGCGGAAGACTGTGCCAATGGGGATACCTTGGATGTATTGCTGGAGGTATTCGGTGCGGTCAAGTGTGCCGGGGCTACCATGTTTGAAGCTGCCAGTCGTGTCCCAATGTCGAATGCCTTCGCCACCGCTGCCGCGTCTTGGTTTGACGATGTATTTACGTCGGTCCCATACGCCGAAGACGCTGAGGGTGACGCGACTCCAGAAGTCGTCGATGGTGCGCGTGCGGCAGGCTTTGATGCCTTTGATTTTGATTTTTTTCAGGCCATCTTCATTGAGGACATCAATTTGACGGACGGCTTTGATGGCGTCGGCGTTAGAGCCGATGATCTCGCGGCCAAAGGTAATCGCTTCCCAGACGGTAGGGTGGTTTTCGAGATCGCCGGTCATCATGATCGGTGCACTGGCGGGCGCTTTCTGTACCAGTTCCGGCAGTTTGTGGGGGTAATCTCTGGGATCGACTTTGAGCGAATGGGCGATGCGTTGCGTGTCGCGAGCGCTGATGCAATCAATGACCCAAGGCTCATAGCCTGCGCGGCGCGCACTAACCGCCGCAGCCCTGCCGCTTCTGCCGACGATCACAATCGGTTCACTCATGAATACATCTTACCCGGTATAGGTTGATTGTGATGTGTTAGCTGGTGGCTTCGGCTTCTTCGATCTCGTCGGCAGCCTTGTTCTCGGATTCTTTTTCCTTGGCCCATGTGGGGAGTTGCTCAAGGCTCTTACCGTACTTGAAGGTGATGACGTTGCACTTGCGGCAACGCCAGGCCATGACATGATTTGGTCGCATGACCGCGTGCGTGCCGGGGAGGTTTTCGGCGAATTCGTGCCCTTCACCTTTGCGACCGTTGACCCAGGTGAGCCCGGTGCTGACAGGCAGGCTACCCTCGTCCATGATCGCATGACAACTGGGACATCTAACTGATCGTGATTCAAGATTCGCCATGATCTAACCTTTCAGATGAATGGTTACCCCTCGTTGAATGTTGCTGTTTTCGATGAAGATATTCTCACCTCACGCTCTTTGGCATGCAAGGATTTTGTGATGCGGAAAGATGCTGAAATGGTGATGATGTGTGTGCATGAGAAAACCCGAACACGTTTTGTGCTCGGGTTTGGAGGGATCTACTTAGTGGGTGGGTCAGCGGGCGAATTCAACGGTTCGCATTTCACGCATGACGGTGACTTTGATTTCGCCGGGGAAAGTCATCTCTTCGCTGACACGCTTGGCGATGTCACGTGCAATGTAGGCACAGGTCGAATCGTCGATGTTGTCGGGGTCGACGATCACGCGGACTTCGCGGCCGGCTTGGATGGCGTAAGCGGTGTTGACACCCTTGTGGCTGGTGGCGATGCCTTCGAGTTGTTCGAGGCGCTTGACATATTTTTCCAAGGTCTCGCGGCGAGCACCGGGCCTTGCGCCGCTGATCGCGTCGGCGGCCATGACGATGGGCGTGTAAGGTGTGGTGGAGGGGATATCATTGTGGTGGCCGCCGATAGCGTTGAGGACGGCTTCTTTCTCGCCGAACTTTTTGCAGAACTCCATACCGATGGCAGGGTGGCCGCCTTCGACTTCGTGGTCCATGGCTTTGCCGATGTCGTGGAGGAAGCCGCAGCGCCGCGCGATTTCACCATCAAGCCCAAGTTCGTTGGCAATGGTTTGGCAGAGGTATGCGACTTCGATGGAGTGGCGGAGGATATTCTGGCCGTAGGACATGCGGTAGTGCAGTCGTCCGACCATTTCGGCGATGCGTGGGTGCAGGCCTTGGATGTTGGCTTCGATGCAGGCGTCTTTGCCGAACTTCATGATGCGCTGCTGCATTTCCTTGTTGATTTGTTCGACGATTTCTTCGATGCGTGCGGGGTGGATGCGACCGTCATCGAGTAGTTTTTGCAGTGCTTCAGCGGCAACAGCACGACGGACCGGATCGAAGCAGCTGACGACGATGACGCCGGGGGTGTCGTCGACGATGACGTCTACACCGGTGGCTTTTTCAAAGGCGCGGATGTTGCGGCCTTCACGGCCGATGACGCGTCCCTTCATGTCATCACTCGGAATGGCGATGGCGCTAACGGTCGAATCACTGGTGTGTTCGGAGGCGTAACGCTGGATAGCCATGAGGGTGATACGTTGTGCGTTTTCTTTGGATTCTTCTTCGACGCGATCATTGATGCGTTGAATGATCTGGCCGGCTTCGTGCTGGCATTCACGTTCGACGGATTTAAGCGCTTCTTTACGAGCGTCATCTTCACTCAAACTGCTGATGCGGAGCAGGGTTTGCTTCTGCTCTTTCTGTGCTTCATCCAAGAGGTTTTCGTATTTGGCAGTAAGGTCTTTGAGATCGTGATCGCGTTTGTCGAGTTGCCCCTCGCGGCTTTTGATCTTGTTGTCCAGATCAACGAGGTATTTTTCCTTGGTGGTCAAGGTATCGAGCTTGCGGTCGAGATTGTCTTCTCGTTTGGTCAGGCGACGCTCATTTTCTTTCAGCTCGTTACGCTGTGATTCGGCTTCTTTCTCGAAAGTTTCACGGCGCATGGCCAGTTCGTTTCGAGCATCAAGTTCGAGTTGTTTGCGGAGGGTTTCACCTTCAGATTTGGCTCGATCGGTGATGTCGGTAGCTTCTTTTTGCGCTTTGGCGATGGTCTGCTTGCCGGTGAGCCACATGACGGTAAGGACGACGACGGCGGTGATAATGCCAGTAAAAATGGCGACGATGAGATCGCTCTGATCGAGCCCGAGCCCGCCAGATGGTGCCGCGGGTGCAGCTTGGTTTAACGTGTAAATGAATCCATCAATCATCTAAGGTACCCCTTACCGTAAGCAGCACGATAAAAATGCCTGCTCCGGGGATTGGGGCACGCTCACGAGTTTTGCCTGATGCAAGTTCAACACCCCTGCATCTTGGGCAGCATCGTTGTCGCTAGTGTCTGAATCAGAAATAGAACAAGTGGATGAGTCGAAGAAGCGATTCTTCACCCAAACCCGGTAAAAGCTGACACCACAAAACATCACAAACACGCGCCTGACTAGACGTCACGCGGCTGACCACTCTCCCACTGTTTCGCTTTTACCGGTTGGTGTAACAAATCTTTTCTGCTTTTCTGGCTTCTCTTTAGAAACCAAGGTTGTCCATCTTCAATCTATCCGCCTGTTGGCAGGGCACTTGCACTGCACTTGATTCAGACGGCCACGTGTGATCAGATTTTTATGATCAGCTGCGTGGCTTTAGCGGCCTCACGAGCTTAACTCGATTCGTGCCGAATTTATCCGCTTTCGCGGTGTATGATCTCATTCCTACCAGATGGTTCACGATCCCTGTCAAACGAGTCATTCATCAATTTTTTACAGAATGGGCTCTGATCGTGAAATATCGTGGTTTCCCTGATATTCACAAACGCTGTGAATGGACTTAACTCTACCTATTGCAGATATTTCGTCAAGTCTTAACCATGAGAATCAGATGACAGGAACACGGTAACGCCCGATCCAGTTTTCATGTCATGATGTGGCCACATCTTATTAATTAATAGCGAGTTAGCGATCTGAGCTTTACAAGCGAACTGTTGGCTGCAATACTACTGCGGTTCCAGTGATGGAAATTCACCCGGCCGTCCGGATCTCGGTTCCGGACCAGCATAAAAAGCCTCGTCATACGGGGTTTTAGGATCGTGGGTTCGACCCCCACACGGCCACTTGCCCGGTTCATGACGCTTCCCAAACGCAGCGGCGCGTGACATAGCCGGCCTTTTTTATCTCAGTCGCTGCGCAGGAAGTACAGACATGGTCCCACGCGAACCAGCACGTAATCCGAATCTTGGGTTTTTGTATGTTCCCCCTTACCGTATTCAAGGCATCTCCATTGCCGGCGAACAAACCGTCATTCAAGTTCCGGAACTTGATCTCACTTTTGACATCGGTCTTTGCCCTCGCGCGACACTGACTTCCAACTATGCCGCCCTGACTCACGGCCATATGGATCATGCGGCTGGCATTGCGTACTACTTCTCTCAACGCTATTTCCAGGGCATGGGGATTGGTACGGTGATCTGCCCGAAGCCAATCGAGCAGGCGATCCATAATGTGATGAGTGCGTGGGTGGATCTTGAAGCGCAGAAGACACCGTACAAGGTGTTGGGTTTTGAGCCGGGTGATGAGTTGGAGATCAAGAACAATATTTTCTTGCGTGCATTTGAAACACAGCACACGGTGCCGTCGCTTGGGTACAACGTGATCGAGAAGCGGTCGAAGTTACGTCCTGATTTGGTGGGTTTGCCGCAGGAGCAGTTGCTGAAGTTGAAAGAGCAGGGGGAAGAGATCACGCAGATTTTGCGGATTCCGTTGGTGTGTTATACCGGGGACACGATGTGGGGGCCGCACTTTGAGAATGAGGAGGTGCTTGGCTCGCAGATCTTGATTACAGAGTGCACATTCTTGGAATCGGATCACAAATCTCGGGCCTCAGTGGGTAAACATTTGCATCTGGATAATATTGCGGAGCTGATGGAGCGGGCGACGTCAGAGGCGGTGGTGCTGGTGCACACATCGCGGCGGACGCACATCTCGCAGGTTCGAAAGATGGTGCTGGATCGTGTGCCGCGGAAGCATCATGATCGTTTGTTTGTGCTCATGGATAATCGGACGAACAAGCTGCGGTATCAGAAGCAAATGGCTGAGGCGGAAGCACTGGAGCAGAAGTGACTTGTAAGGTGAGATGAAAAAGAACAAGCCGTGTGGAGCAGTTGCTTTGGGCGGCTTTTTATTTGGCGTTACACTGTGAAGCACGATGGCTGAAGTGAAACCGTTTCAACTTGTGATTGATGAGCATATCGAGCAGCAATTGCCAGCGGATCATCCGTGCGCGGTTTTGCTGGGCGGGGTAGAAGGCTCACGTGTGAATGCTTGCGGAAGGGTAGGGGATGCGGATGTGATGCTGCGGTTTAATGATGAAGAGCAGCGGCTTGAGATTCATTTTTTGAAAAAATTTGCGGAGCTTGGGTCCCAGCCGGCGCCGCTGTTTTTGAACTTTACGCATTTGGATATCACAACGTCATTTGGTCGGTCGTTCAAGCAGCCACTTGCGAAGGCGGTCGGATTGAAGAAGGGGATGGAGAAGCCTCGGGTATTAGATGCGACGGCTGGGCTGGGCGAGGATGCGTTTTTGATGGCGGCATTGGGTTGTACGGTGTATTGCGTGGAACGGCATCCGCTGGTGCATCTGCTTTTGACAGAGGTGCTACACCGGACAAGCGGTTACATGGATCCGTATCCTGAGATTGTGGAGCGGATGAGTTTGTCGGGCGGAGATGCGGTGAGTGAGATGCAGCGAATGATTGACGCAGGGAGTGATGATTACGACGCAGTATATCTTGACCCGATGTATCCGGAGAAAAAGCGGCATAAGTCGGCGCGAACGCGGAAGCCGATCTGGTTTTTGCGGAATCTTTTAGCTGGTGAAACAGCGGATGACGAACAGATTTTGTTTGAGGCAGCCCTAGAGTTGGCGTGCAAACGTGTGGTGGTAAAGCGGCCGAACCACGCGCCAGTGCTTCAGGCAGAAGGTTATGCCAAGCCAGCGGTGAGTCATAAGGCGAAGAATTTTCGGTTTGATGTCTACCCTCGGAAGTAGTTCAATTAAACCAGGGTGAAGGTTCTCTGCACCTTATTCCCGCATCGTCATTGAAACGCTTAGTTTGACTTGCGTCTTCTGATCAACATCAAGCTTCCCAAACCAATCAACGCGATTGAACTTGGCTCAGGTATGATTTCTAAACTTTTCAAAGTCATTTCGATCCAGCCGTTGGGGAGCGATGCGCCTGAGCCGAAGAATTGGAAGTAGGGGGTGTGGTAGATGTTGTCGCGTTCGGTTTCATTCGCAAACGTTACCAGCCCACTGTTAAAGAGGGTATTCGGGTTCGGCGTTCCAAGATTGAAGATGTTTCCGTGATTTGGATGTGTACTATTTGTTCTTAGCTCCAGCACGACGCCATCACTACTGTCATCCGTTTCAAAATTGATGTAGTTCCACCCACCAACTTGACCGGGGGCGCGATCCCATAAATGAAGTTCTGCATTACTGTTTAAAACAAATGCGGAATTGCCAGTTGTTGTTGTGAATGTGACTTGGTTGAAAATGGTGCCTGAGTAACGCGTTGATGAACCGCCTTGATTTTGTATGTTTGATTCCAGCACTAAAGTATCTGGAATCGTAAAGATGATTTCACCGCCGGTGATTGCGTTGTAGTTGAGGCTGTCTGAGGCGTTGAGGTCGCCAACGTCTTCGATGATGCCGAAGGTTGCACGATAAACCGTTGCGTCAGTTGGGGTGCTAATAACTAAACCGCTGACGAGCAGCACAGAACAAGTCAATATTTCGCGTATCATACGTTTCTCCTCGTGATCGCGTTGCTGATCAGACTAGATAAAAGATTTATCGTTTTCGATTCATCCGATATGCATTATGGCGAGTTGCTTCCTCTAATCAATATTAAATTGCTTCGTAAATGAATGTCGCCGGACTTGGCCTAGGTGCTACTACTAGGCTTTCTGATTCCAAACCAACTTCGTCTTTGAGCAATCAATACCTTTTAATTGCAAGAAAAAACCGGAACCAAGTTTGGCTCCGGTTATTGAGTTTTTGTGATTGTTGACTAATCGCTGATTTAGAGGAGGTGAGGTTAGGCGGTTACGTCAGCGGCAGGGGTGTGGGACTGACGGGGCTTGTGGGCGCCGAGGAGGAGAAGCATCGGTGAGGCGATGGCGATCGAGGAATAGGTACCTACGACGACGCCGATGAGCATCGCGAAGGCGAAGCCGTGGACGCCGGTTCCGCCGAGGATGTAGAGAGTGAGGACGGCTAGGAGGGTGGTGCCGGAGGTCAGCACAGTACGGCTGATGGTTTGGTTGATGGAGTTGTTAACGATCTCCGGTGTAACATAGCTGAGGCGGCCACGGTTTTCGCGAATGCGGTCAAAGACGACGATGGTGTCGTTGAGTGAGTAGCCGACGATGGTGAGGAGCGCGGCGATCATGGCGAGATCGATCTTGAACGGGTCGAGTAGGATGAGCTTGAAGAGCTCTTCTTCATAGAGCCAACCAGAGATGGCGACAAGTCCGAGGGTGATGGCGACGTCGTGGACGAGTGCCGCGATGGCGGCGATGCCGTAACGGAGTGAACCGAACCGGAACCAGATGTAAGCGACAACCGCGAGCAGCGAGAGGATCATCGCGACGATGGCCTGTTGCTTCATGGTTTCGGAAACTTGGCTGGAGAAGTTGGTCACGCCGGCGAGTGATGTGTCGCGTTGCAGAGCGTCACGAACAAGGTTCCACTCGGTGTCGGCGAGCCCGGTGCGATCAGTTAACTCATCAGGGTTCTCGGCGTAGTTGGTGTTCGCGTCACGTGTGACGACAACGACGCTGTTGTAAGTTGGGAGTTCCTTCTCGGTGCCGTTGGCTTGCTTAACCATCGTGGTACCAACTTTGTTGATGCCGATGACTTCCGAGGGGCGATAGCCCAGTTCTTCGTAGGCGGGTTGCAAACGCATGCGGCCAACACGCTGCTCGATGTCTTCGAGCGTCGTGGGTTGGCTGAGGTCGCTAAGTACGACTGCCACGCCACCGAGGTATTCCTGCACGTTGGCAGAGAGGAGAGGCTCGCCGATGTCAGCACCGAGGTCTTGCGACTTGATGGCGAAGACGGGTGCAGCTCCGACGTTTGGTGCGTCGACGCCTTTGAACTCGATGGGTTGTGTGGTTTCGAGGAGGTCGCCGAATGCAGCTTTGGTCAAGCCGGAGACAGCTTGTGAATCTTGCAAGAGTGTTGAGATGCTAAAGCCACGTGAGAGGACGACGTTACCTTCCTGTGTGGTTTTGCCTTCAGTGATGACATCCGCTTCCTGATAGTCTTCGAAGTCGACTGTGTTGCCGGCGGCTTTCACTTCGTCGAGCGTTGGAAGGATGGCGGCGTAGATTTTGCGCTGCGCTTCTGAGAGTTGTTCGGGTTTGAAGCCGGGCGCTTGTGAGAGGGCGGCTACTTCGCCGAAGGAAGCAACGCGGTCACGTACTTCGCTGAGTGGCAAGGTTTCGCCTGCTTTGAGTTCGAAGGAGACTTGCGTGCCGGAGCGGAATTCGATGTCGAGCATTTCGCCGCCGCGGAGGAAGACGGTGCTGATGCCCGCCGTTGCGAGGATGAAGCTGATGATGAAGAAGCCGTGACGGAGACCGACCCAGCTGATTTTTGGCGAAAGGAGTTTGCGGATTGCGGGGATCATCGTAGGCAGCATCGCGATGCCCTTTGGCTTGGCGTAGATCATGACCAAGTCGATGAAGACACGCGTGCAGAAGAGTGCCGTGAAGAGTGTGGCGATGATACCGATACCGAGCGTGACGGCGAAGCCTTTGACTTCGGCGCTGGCGGTGTAGCCAAGCACGAGACAGGTGATGAGGGTGGTAATGTTGGCGTCGAGGATGGTGGAGAATGCTTTGGCGAAGCCTTCGCGGACGGACGCTTCAAGATCGCGACCGCCTTCAAGTTCCTCGCGGATACGTTCAAAAATAAGGACGTTGGCGTCGACAGCCATACCAATTGTGAGGACGATACCTGCGATACCGGGGAGGGTGAAGGTTGCTTGGACGAGTGACATGACGCCGAGGATTATGGCCATGTTTGCGAAGAGGGCGAAGTCTGCGATGAGGCCTGCCCAGAGGTAGTAAAAGGCCATGAAGATAGCGACGAGGACGATGGCCCAGACGGCGGCTTGCAGGCCTGCGTCGAGGTTGTCCTGGCCGAGTTGCGGGCCGGTGGTTTTGATGGAGATGGGCGCGTCGCCGAGTTCACCTTCGAGGGAGCCAGCTTTGAGCGTGCGGACGAGGTAGGTGAGGTAGGCGGGACGGAAACCATTGCGGCCACCAGTGATGATACCGGAGCCGCCGATGGTGTCGTTGATCTGCGGAGCGGAGATGGCTTTGCCGTCGAGGACGATGGCCATCTGGTCGCCTTTGTGTTGGCTGGTGAGGCTACGCATGAGGTTGGCACCGACAGCGTCCATGCCGAAGGAAACAGCGGGGAAGCCGCGTTCATCTGCGGTTTGGCGGACGGTGGCGAGATTCCAGTCGCCTTGTGCGTGAGTGATCGCGTCGCGGTCGGTGTTGCCGAGGAGGATGTAGAACTGATCGTTGTAAAGGGAGCCAACCATGTTACGGGCAGCAGCAAAGTACGTGGCAGGATCTTGTCTGGCGCGGACACGTTCATCTGGATCTTCGATGAATTTTTCAATGTCGGCGATAGCGAACCAGCGATAGGTTTGGCCAGCGCCGAAGCGTGGGCCTTTTTCTTGAAGTTGAGTGATGTAGCTGGTTGAATCGATGGCAGGATTGTTGGCTGAGGCGGCGATACGGAACTCAAGCACACCTGAGCCACGGAGTAGGGCAATCAGATCGTTGGGATCGTCCAGTGGTCCTTTGACTTTGATGTAGTCTTCAAACGCGGCGGCGACAGTATTGATTTGGTCAGCACGGTTGGGATGCTGTTTGATCAGACGCTCGATGCCTTCGTTGCGAGCTTTGATGCCAGCTTCGCCAGGTAGCGCATTGCCAAGATCAAGTACGCCTTCAAGTTCGGCAGGGGTGATGTTGGCTTCGAGGACTTCGTTCTCAAGCTTGTTGTACGTCTCCTTGGCGTTGACGTAGTTTATGGTGGCTTGAATCATTTGGTCTTCGAGAGTTTTCGTTTGCTGGGCAGCAGCAGCTCTTTCTTCGGTGGTTGCGGTGGCAGGAAGAGCAGCTTGTGCGGCTTCTGCATTCGCAAAGGCTTCAGTGAGTGTTTCGTAGGGTGTGACGGTTTGTTCAAACGCGGTGTAGGCAGTTTCAAGTTTTTCGAGTTCGCTTAGGAACTCAGCATTGCCACCGGAGATGCGATTGAATTCTTCCTGACGTTGTTCAGTTGGTGCGCGGAGTGCAGTAGTGAGCGATTGTTTACTGAGGTTTGCTTCGAGTAGTGCATCACGTGCGTCGACATAAGCGTCGCGGCGTTTCTCAGTGACGGGGTCTGGGAGCGCCATCTGGATCTCGATGCGGTTGCCGGCAATTTGCCGCCAGACGAGGTTTTTGGTGCCGGTGGGGTCGACACGGCGACGCAAGACGGCGATGGTTTCATCGATCACACGCTTGGGGTCGGCAGTGCCTTCAGGCACATTCACGTTGTAGGTCAGGGTGCTTCCACCTTTGAGGTCGAGGCCGAGTTTCAGCTTCTGTTCAGGTGGGTAGAGAAGTGCAAAAAAGCCTGCAACTACAAGGAAAATGAGGATCGGCTTCCAGATAGGGTATTTCATGCTCTCGTCGCTTTATTGAATGAATCTTCTGAGAATTAATATTGTATGTATGTTTGTTGGCGTGATTGTCGAAGGAGCTTTTACTCTTCGATGACGCTTTGGATGGCGGAGCGGTTGAACGTCATTTTGGTGTTGGTGTTCTCGTCGATTTTGACGATGACGTTGTCTTCACGAATGTCCATGACGGTACCGATGATGCCGCCGATGGATTGGACTTTGGAGCCCTTTTTCATCTGTGCGAGTAGTGCGGCTTTGCGTTTCTTTTCTTTACGCTGGCTGCTGCCAGAGAAAATAAACATCAGCAGCACAAAGCCAATGAGGATCCAGATGAATGCGCCGCCAAAGGGAGATGAGGGTGGTGGGTTTTGAGTGCCACCTGCAGGAGCGCCGGGAGCGCCTGTTGTTGAGGTTTGTCCGGGGGCGGCAGTGACACCTGCGTCGGGTGGGTTATGGCCGGTGGCGGTTTCGCCTGCAGGTGCTTCTGTTTGTGCGAGGATTAGAACATTTTGTTCAAACATGTCGGTCTCTCTTTTCTATCGTCGTCTTTCCGGCGCTGCTGAGCAGCCGGCCCTGATCGTTATGATTTCATGTGTGTCGGTAATGATTGGCGGCATATATGTGCCGGGCCGTCATCGGCTTCGTGCTGCAACAAGCAGCTTGCCTGTGATCCCGAAAATTGAATGCTGTAGAGTCGGTTGTCTTTATGCTGATAACAACCATACGCCCAAGCACGGCCGGGGATCGTTTCTTTTGCTTGTGCAGGGATTTATTGCAATCCCGTTTGTCTATTCTGACAGAACATTGGGGTGGGCGCGGTTGATGATAAGTTTAGTGTTCATCATCAAATGCGACCGGCCAGTTCCGCCGGATTAAAGACCAGTCATTCTCTCGGATCGCGGTGCGGATGTCCAACATGAACCGCTGGAAGTGGCGGATGTTGTGGGCAGAAACAAGGATGCCGCCAAGCATTTCGCCGGTTTGGAAGAGATGTCGGAGATAGGATCGAGAGAATCCGCCAGCACAGGTGGGGCAATCGCATCCGGGCTCAATGGGGCCGGGGTCGAGTTTGAATTTAGCGTTTTTAAGCCTTATTTGGCCAGCACTTGTGAATGCATTGCCGTTGCGGCCATTGCGTGTTGGCAGGACACAGTCGAACATGTCTACGCCTGATTGGACAGCGTGCAAGAGGTCTTTCTCATAACCTACGCCCATCAGGTATCGTGGTTTCTCATCGGGAAGCAGCGGCGCTGTAAATTCAACGACACGCTTGATTTGCGCCGGATCTTCTCCGACAGCCACGCCGCCGATCGCGTACCCCGGCAGATCGAATTCTGCCACCCGTTCCGCACACCATTGTCGTGCCTCCAAATCCGTCCCGCCCTGACAGATACCAAAGAGCGATTGTTCGGATTTACGGCTATGAGCCTTTACGCAGCGATCCAGCCAGCGGATGGTCCGCTCATTGGCGTCTTTGACTCGCTGAAGGTAGGCCGCGTCGTCGAGTTCTTCACCCATTCCCGGGAGTTGAGTTTGGGATTTTGGCCACCTTTTCTGAGAGGATGCCTCGCCGCCTTCAGCGGCATCAATGTCGGTATTGACCTCAATGGCGTCATCGGCTTGTGATTTGGCACGGAGTTTATCCACATCGCCTCTTGTGGGCTTGGTGGTCTTACCAGCTTTTTTGCCGGATGTATTTTGAAATTGAGCTGCACGCTGGAGGGCATGTGGATTCACAGTTTGAGCAGGCGGGCAGTCGTCGAAGGCCATCATGATGTCCGAGCCGAGATGGTTTTGTACTTGCATCGAGTATTCGGGGGTGAAGTCAATAAGCGATCCATTGAGATGATTGCGGAAGACGACGCCATCGTCGGTGATGCGATTGATGTCACCGAGGGAAAAGACTTGGAACCCGCCGGAATCGGTGAGGATGGGCTTGTCCCATCGCATCCAGTGATGGAGTCCGCCCATATCAGCGATCAATTCCGAGCCGGGCCGAAGCATGAGATGGTAGGTGTTGCCGAGGATGATCTGCGCGCCAAGGTGTGCGACCTGGTCAGGGAGTAGGCCTTTCACTGTGGCTTGTGTGCCGACGTTCATGAAGGCAGGTGTGTCGAACGATCCGTGCAGGGTGGTAACGCGGCCAAGGCGGGCCTTGGTGGTCGTGTCACGTTTGGCGATACAGAATTGGAGAGGTGAATCGGGCATTCGAGAGAGTTTAAGAGTTGGGGGGAGGGGAGGCAAAAGAGAAATTGTTGTAGCGTTCTGTGGGTGGTCATGATGCAATGGTGGTGAGACGGCGAAGTTTGAGCAGTATGATGAAGAGCATGATGAGCAAGGCGATGGGGGCAATCTGTGAAATGACAGGTATATGTAGGGGATGAATGAGCGGGTCTGCAAAGATGGTCAGGGTTCTGTACTGTTCAAGAATGTCGTCGTGAAATTCCCATTGGCCGTAGTCATTGGGGACGAGCCATTTGACGGCGAGATAGATGATGCGGCAGACATTGACGCCGTAGTAGAGTAGCTGAACGAAGAAGATGATGGCGAAGCACGTGAAGCCGTGTGAGAGGTTTTTGAGATGGATTTCGGCGGAAAGTTTTCTGAGATGGAGAAATAGAAGCAGCAGGCCGACAAGGTAGGCGTGTATGGCGAAGATGTATAAGTAATGCCTAGCGTTAGGCAAGAGCTGCGGCGCAATGATCAACAATCGGTCGAGATATGAAGTACCTGCGTAGAGGATGGTAAAGAGGAATGCGAGCTTGACAATGCTCGATTTTTTACTGTAGGGGTACGGTTTTTCTTGAAGGCAACAGATGGCGAAGAGGAGAAGTAATGGGGGTATGAGAAGAAAGAAACTTTCGACGTAGACAAAAAAAGCCGATGTGGACATGGATTTATTAAGTGTGAAGATAATGGGTGTAGCTAGGCAAGTGAGGGTGGTTGTCATCAGCGAGAGAAGGGCAAGTTTGGCTGTGCGTAGGTGGTCGGGAGAAGTGAATCGTAACGGTGGGTTGGAGATAGTTTCGAGGATGGGCAGGCCGCAGTCCGGGCAGACGGCGTCTGGTTTTTGTAGGCGCAATGTGTAGCCGCATTGAAGGCAGATGAGATCCGTGTCGATTCGTGTGCCACTTTCACGCTTTACTTTGGAAGTTGTTGTGCTCACGAGTGATCCTCAAGGTAGAACGGGATTGTTGATTCATAGATAGAGACGTTACCATTTTGATCGTGTTTCATAGTGGCAGGGTAATACAAAAACCCCTTCGGTGAAGGGGTTTGGAGTGGTTGTTTGGGAGAGGTTGGAAGTGGTCAAACTTCAGGGTACGAGGGGATGGGGCTTAGCCGGGAAGGGTTTCGCCTGGCTCAGGTTCAGCGTGATTGTAGAAGATTTCTGCGATCTTCTGGCCGAGCTCTTCGGCAATGCGGCGTTCATGGACCTGTTGAGTGCCGGTGCCATCGAGGTCTTCACGTTGGTAGAAGGTTTTGACAGTGACCATGTGGCCGGGCGGGGTGAGCGTAGTGTCGATGACGCGTTTGGCGTTTGTTGGGAAGAGGCGGTGGCCGGTCTTTGTTTCGATGAGTTTGATTTCAGCGGTGGCGGTAGGACGATAGACTTGCCCAGCGTAGCGTGTTTGGAATGCTTTGATGTTGATATAGATGACCTGATTCGCGCCAAGGCGGGAGCCAATCTTATCGATGGGTTGGCGGAGGTATTCTTTGCCGAGATCGGTTTGAAGTTTGATCAGATCACGTTGTGGGACGATGTACATGTCTTCCAGTTCTTCCTGGAAGGTGAGGTTATGTGCGACATTGGCGGCAATGACTTGTGCGAGATTGCCGCTGGGGAGAAGGCGATCCGGATCGTCGACCATGATGAGAGTCGGTTTGGGTTTGATCTCGTAGAGTGCGGGGATCTTCTTGCCATGGATTTGTTCAGCAATCCAACCAAAGCCAGCACAGCCTTGCAGCAGGACGGTGAGTGAGACAAGCACAGCGGTCATCAAGATGTTGTTACGCATGTTGTTCATCTAATCAAGAGTTAAAGGTTGTCTGGCGCAGGACGTTTACTTCTTTAGGCGTTTTACTTCGTGGTCATAGAACAGGCCGGCGGCGTCACGGGAAAACAAGGTGTTCATGCCTTGCTGAATGGCGACGTCATTGGAGTCCAGTGCGCCAACTTTGGAATCTTCCGGGAACTGGTTGCGAACGATCTGATGAAAGACCGCTTCAGAGGGATCTGGTGCGCCAGCGTCAATGAGGGTTACCGTGCCAGCAACAGAGCCACGCCATTGATGATTGTTGCCCGGCTCGTGTGTGCGATATTGGTTGAGTTCGATGATGATAATTGCATCGGTGCCAACAGCGTCGAGTAAGTCCGGGTAAGCAGAGGTATGCCAATATGGGTTTTCACGCTGGAATTCTTTGACATCCTTGGGCTTCATGAGTGTGATGGAATCAATGTTTTCCGAGAGGCGTTGTGAGATCATGTGCGACACACGGAAACGCGCATCAGGGTACATGAATAGGATACTGTCGTCGGCGGCGACAAGGACAGCAACGGATTTATCTTTAAGCTTGGTGTATTGCGCGGTGACTTCGGTGATTTCGATATCTGAGCCGTAGGGTGCTGCCATCCAGCCGAGGATGTTGCAGCCGGTGAGAGAGATCGAAGCGACCAGCAGGGTTGCGAGCAGAATAGCCGACTTGGTGTTGTTCATCTTATATGGTTCCATAAATCCGAGGCAGGAAAGTCTGTTAAGCGTTAACAGGATACCTGATGCGGGGCGGGGCGGGTAGGTTTGTGGTGTTGGTGACGGGTAAGGCAGGTGGGGTTATTGAATTTACGTTTGCGGGAGGGGCGGGGTTCATGGGGAGCGTGCGTTGTCAGCCACTGTGCGGGGTGAAATTTGTGACGAGGGTAAAGAGCCAAGCGAGGATGAAAAAGGCGATGAGCGGGATGATGAATTTGCGAGAACCGAGCATGCGGCCGAGCGGAGCAAGGGACATGCCGGTGATGAGGGACCAAAGTGAGATGAGGAAGAAGGCGGCAGTAGCGATGGCGAGTGCAGCACCGAAGGGCTGGGTGTAGAAAGCGGTGAGCAAGTGGCCGTGTGTAGCATGGGTGAAAGCGGTGGTCATGCCGCAGGTAAGGCAGGGCAAGCCGGTGTGGAGTTTGAAGCCGCAGACGGGCATGTTGAATGCTTCAGTGAGTCCGAAGGTAGGGGAGAGATATGATCCAACGGCGAGGAGGATCAAGCAGGAAAGAAAAATCGCTAACGCTGGCAGACGTGAGTGAGGTGTCGCTGGTGAGGCAAAGGTTGGCGTTGGTGATGTTGATTCATTCATACCGCTGGAGAATAAGATATCAGATGGTCGGGGTTGAATCATGGACTTTGCACGAAAACCGTGAGCTCGTGGCGATAAATGGGGTATGTGGATCAAATGGGGGTCAGGATAGCATCGGAATCTACGAATGTTGCGGAGGTGGGGTAATCGTTACAATGATTGGCTATGAACATGCGCGATATGGACCATGAATCACAAGCTACGGACAAGCGATCCAAGAAAAAGCGGAGCCGCAGCAGGCGGCTTGCGCGCAAGGGCATTTCGGTACTGCCGACGATGTTTACGCTGGGGAATTTGTTATGTGGATTTGCGGCGGTGTATATGGCGTCTCGGCGGGCGGAGGTTGGGGAATTGCCGCTCAATTGGAGTCCACTGACGTTTGCGGCGGCGTTGATTTTCTTGGGAATGTTGTTGGATGGTTTGGATGGTCGTGTGGCGCGGCTGACACGGTCGACGAGTGACTTAGGTGAGCAGTTGGATTCGATGGCGGACATGGTGACGTTTGGTGTGGCGCCGGCGTTTCTTGCGATTCAGTTGGTGGGTGTGGGAATTCCGTTTATTGGTCAGACACTTGAGGATAGTTTGTTCGATCGTTTTGCGTTGCTTGTGGGGCTGACGTATGTGGCGTGTGCGGCGCTTCGGTTGGCAAGATTTAATATTGAGCATGAGGATGACTCGCCTGACCATTCGAGTTTTAAAGGGTTGCCGAGTCCGGGTGCGGGTGGCGCGGTGGCGTCATTGGTGTTGCTTCATGAGCATTACTTCAAGCATTACGGTGAGGAGTCTTGGACGGTGTCCGTTGCGGCGGGCGTGATGGTGGGGGTCATGCTCGCGGCGGCGATTGGAATGGTGTCGACGTTTCGGTATTCGCATGTTTTAAATAAATATGTTGGTGGACGGGCGCCGTTTGCGGTGGTCGCCTATGCCACGATTGGTTTTTTGTTGTTGTTGGCATACCCACAGTTAGTGATTGCGGTAGGTTTCAGTGTTTACGCGCTGTCAGCCCCGTTCATGTATTACTACGACAAAATCTTTCGGCCAGAGAAAGCGAAGGAATGGATTGTGGATTCATTGGGTGGTGACAACGAAGATGAAGATTGTGATTAAGATATAAAGGGTGCGTGGCAATCAACCGTCGCCGCATGAGTGAGATAAACAATTTAATTGAGAAGTGAGTGATCCATGATTGAGAAACGCGTGATCCCCGGAACGGATTTGGCTGTGAGCCTATTGGGCTTCGGCAATTTTACCTTCGGCACCAACTGGTGGGGTGAGTTTAGTGATGATGATGCGGCACGAGTACAGAACTATGCTTTTGATCAGGGCGTGAACTTTTTTGACTCTGCGCCGGCATACGGTAACGGTGTGGCAGAGAAGCGGTTGAAGGAAACGATCAAGTATGCCGGGCGGGACAACATCGTGGTGAGCACGAAGTTTGGGTATGACTTTTATAGCGATCCGGGCGCGCCGAAGTCGCAGCGTGAGCGGAAGCAGGATTTCAGTGAAGCGTTTATCCGCAAAGATCTGGAGCTGTCGCTTGAGCGGATGGGTGTGGAGACGATTGATCTTTATCAGGCGCATAATCTAAAGCTGCCGGACATGGGGGAAACATTGGTGCGTGTGATGGAGGCTTTGGTGAAGGAAGGGAAAGTACGTTATTGGGGTGTGGCCGTTGGGCCGGCGATTGGTTGGCGGGAAGAATGCCACGAAGCATTTTTGAAATATGATGCTGCGACAGTGCAGACTGTTTTTAACATGTATGAGCAGGACCCGGGCCGGGAGTGTTGTGAGATTGCAGACGCACGTGGTAAGGGTGGTGTGATCGCGCGTGTACCGACGAATTCGGGGATGCTGGATGATGAATTCAAATCGCCAGATCATGAGTTTGCACACAATGATCATCGCAAATTCAGAGATAAAAACTGGCTTATCTATGGTCTGCAGAAAAACGACATGGTGCGCCCAATTGCGGAGAGCTTGGGATTGAGCCTGAGGCAGTTTGCGATGAAATGGCTCGCAAGTCAGCCAGGGATGGTGAGTGTAGAGCCGAATATTCTATCGGAAGCGGATGTGGATGAGTTTGCTGCTGCGGCAGATGGTAGCGGTTTGCCGGGTGAAGTCTTGGCGCAGATTCAGGCGTGGTACGATGATGATTTTGGTTTAGGTGAAGAAGCACATCCGTGCGATCATAAAAGCTCAACTGCTGAAGAAGGCAGTGTGAAGAGCATGTATGTGCCGCCGGTGATGGCCTAATTGATGATATAGATATAGATAAAGAATGATGATTGAATCCTCGTGCTGAAAAGTGCGAGGTTTTTTACGTGGCAAGTATGGATAGCAAATACAACCAGCCAGCAGTGACTGTGAGGGTGGCAAGTGTGACAGGAATACCGATACGTGCGTGTTGTTTCCAATTGATTGTAAAGCCAAGACGGTCGGCTTGCGTGACCACGATGATGTTGGCGATGGACCCGACGATGATGAAGTTGCCAGCGAGCGTGGAGGATAGCGCGAGAAGAGGACCGTAGGCTGGATCGTTGATGATGTTCAGGATCAGGATGACGGCTGGCACATTGGACACCAGATTCGATAACACTGCGGTCAAGACGTACAGCACCGGTGGCGATTGTGGATCTAATCCTAAGTTAGACAGGTCGGCGACCAATGGTGGTAGTGATCCGGTTGCGGCGAGTGCTGCATTGATAATGAATAAGGCGATGAATAAGAGTAGTAATTGCCAGTCGATATGATTGAGTGATTCTTCTGTAGCTCGTTTGCGTGAGAACAAAAGTAACGCTGCACCTACCAGCGCCAGCGCCGGCTTGTGCCACGGCGAGAATAAAAACAGTAAGACCAAGACAATGAGGATCGTGGAGGTTAATACAGCACGAAAGAGATTGAGTGGGTAGATATGTTCTTCTGCTTGTGTTGATGCGGATGTTTGGATTGCATCAAGATTGAGCTGTGTTTGTAAGCTCCAGCTATTTGCCGGGGTGAGTGCGACGATGATGAGCCACGTCAAGATTAGCGACACGGTAACAGGTAGGATGGCGATCAAGAAATAATGCGGGAAGGAAACGCCGAGCGCTTCGCCAATGAGGATGTTTTGCGGGTTGCCGATGAGCGTGGCGGCGGACCCTATGTTTGCCGCGCAGGCGAGTGCGATCAGGAACGGCATGGGATTGAGTTTGCGCTGAGTGATGCCACGTAAAAGAATGGGTGTGGTCGCAAGACAGACAATATCATTGGCTAGCACGGCAGAAAGTGCGGCGGTGACGAGGATAACAATCAGCAATAAGGTCCGAGGCGAAACAGGTGTGCGAGTGATGTGTGAAGTGATGAGTGTGTAGCAGCCGGATTGCTCGAATGAGGCGGAGATCACCATCAGTGCGAAGAGCAGAATCATCGTTGATGCATCGATGGATTGCCAGGCTTGATTGATCGAAAGAATGCCGGTGATCAGCATAGCGACAGCGCCGAGCAGCGCGATACCTGTGCGGCCGATGCGGAGCCCTGGGATGCGTCCGAGGATCAGGCCGATATAGACGAGGACGAAGATAATGATGACAGCAGTGGTCATGGTGCTTGAATACTTGTCGGCCAGAGCGGGTAAAATGATTCGGCAAGTGTTGGTAGGCACAAAACTAACCTCGGCGATCTTGAATGATACTTCCGGGCAAGATTGGAGCGAAGCGGATTGAGTTCTGAGCAAAAGCAGGCTGGCGATCAGGTTTACCGGACGCAGCGGTTCGATGTTTACGAGGTGGATCTAGCTAAACGCAACGGCGGTAAATTGCGGCGGGGCTATATCAAAAGTGCTGATGCGGTGGTGATCCTGCCAGTGATGGAGGACGGAAAGTTGATTCTGATCCGTAATCAGCGGTTTGCATTGGGTAAGGAATTATGGGAATTGCCTGCGGGGACCGTCGAAACCGGGGAGGATCTGACACTCGCGGCAGGGCGAGAGCTGGCGGAGGAAACAGGTTATAAGGCGGAGAAAATGGAGCGCCTTTGCGCTTTTTATGCGTGTCCTGGCATGGTGACTGAGAAACTGACCGCTTTTCAGGCGACGGGATTAACCTGGGTCGGCCAACAGTTAGATGAAACAGAAAAGATTGTGACTGAAGCGTTGCCCATCAGTCGGACGATGGAAATGATACAGCGGGGGGACATTGAGGATGCAAAGACGATTTCGACGATTTTGTATTGGGAACGATTTTGCGGCTGCGGGCACTAAGGATGGTGATGTGTTATGAGTTTTGAAAACAGAGATTATTATCGGAAAGAAAATGCACGCTATGGTGGCATGATGGGCGGGATTGGCGGCCGCATGGCTGGTGCGTCGGTGGTGATGTGGATTATGGGCATCACCTGTGTGGTGTTCATTCTCAACGGCATTCTTAGCACCGCAACACGAGCGGCATGGCTTGCCCCCAACAATTGGGCCGCATTTACCGTCGACCAAGGGATCTATGGTTTTCAGATATGGCGGTGGTTCACGTACCAGTTTGTGCATGTTGGTTTTTTGCACATCTTGTTCAACATGATTGTGTTGTATTTCTTCGGGCCAATGATGGAGCGGTGGTGGGGTAGCAAACGTTTTCTTGCGTTCTACTTGCTCTGTGGGATGGGCGGAGCATTCATGATGACGGTGTTGTCGTGGATTCCAGGTTTCTTGCATGTATCGGGAATGTCGCCGTTGTTAGGTGCGTCGGGATCGATCATGGGGATCTTGATTGGTTTGGCGGTTGCTTATCCGAATATGGTAGTGCAACTATTGATTCCACCGATTCCATTGAAGTTGAAAACACTGGCTTTGATTTTGCTTGGGTTTACCGTTTTGACATTGGTGGTGAATGGTGCGAACGCCGGCGGCGAAGCGGCACACCTTGGTGGTGCTGTGATGGGTTTCATATTAATGTGCCGACCGCGCATTCTTGACTGGGCAGATGGTGTTTCTATTGGTGCGGTTACTCAGAAAGGCCAAGCGATTCGTCAAGAACAGAAGCAACAGATTCAGGAAAATTTGGATGCGGAAGTTGATCGCATTTTAGATAAGGTGAACGCACATGGTTTGCAATCACTGACGAAACAGGAAAAGAAAACACTCAACAAAGCAACAAACACCAAGAAGAATGTGCCCCGTTGAGATCAGCTATTAATGAGAATGACGTGCAGGGCTCAGCTGAGCCCTGTTTTTTTGTGAGTACAAGAATAGCCTATGGCTGTTGATAAAATGTGTGTGTCAATCAGATGCGACTAGGTAGGAAACCTTGGTTAAGTCACGCATTCACATGAGTGATCTTCCGGGGTCAGGATGGAGTTGAAAAATGTTTAGGTTTCGTGATGATGGGTGTTGGATTTGATTTTTAATAGCCGGGGTGGCGGACGTTGGAGCGTGTATGTTGTCCGAGCAGGTAGTGGAAACAGCGATTAAGCAGGCGGAGGGATGTAGGCTGCTGCATATTGTGCGCGAGGGTGGCGGCTTGGCTACGCCGAGCGGTTTTGTCAGACTCAAGGGTTTGCTCGGAGCTGTCGCAGGGGTGCGCGAGCATGTCTTATGTGTTGGGGGAGGGTGGATGCGTCAAGCGTGCGCAGATGCAGGGATTGAAGGTGCTGAACTGCTGGGGATTGGCCGAGGTTTGAGCACGCAATGGCGATTGCGTCAAGAGTTATGCCGTGTCGGTGAGGTGGATGCGGTTCACTGTGACGACCTCGGCATGCTATGGGCGGCGGACCGGGCATTACCAAATGCAAAAAAACTTCTATGGCTTCGTGATCTGCCCAACAGTAAGTCATGGCGGCGATGGTTACGGCGACGAGCGGCCAAGCAGGATGGTCTCGTCATGCTTACCGGTAGTGACATAAGCAAAGCACGGTTGGTACGCATGGGGCTCAATGCTTCCGCGATACACGTCTTGCAGCTTGGTGCGCCGGTGGATTGGCTCAAGCGAGAGATCGATGTGACTGGTTGGCGTAAGCGATGGGGGGTGATCGAATCAGTTAATGGCACGCCTCATATGAACGGACATAACAACGGTCAAGCTGTGGTAGTCGGTTTGTTATGCGATCGTCCTTGGGACGTCGATGTTCGGACGCCGGCACTAGCGTGTGGTTTGGCTGATATGGTGTTAAACCAAAAGGTTGGCGAGGGTGATCTTCAAAGCCGCTTGCGTGTGCTTATTGATCCTGATGTTGGTCATCGTCAACGCGCGATGCATCTCGCGAATGAGTTTGGGCATCGTGGATTGCTCTTGCAAGAATCTGCATGTCGGCGAGGTTGGGAGATTGCCTCTGCATGTGATGTTCTCTTTGTGATTGGCAGAGAGAGTTGGATGAGTTTGATGTGCGGGATGCTTAGCGGCAAACCGGTGATTGTAGAAGGATGGCCAGAAGTTAGATCGTTACTTGGTCATGGTGATGAGGGTGTGTGTGTGATAGATCCGAATGAAAAGCGCGGGGCGGCTGATATTCTGACTCGTTGGGCGAGAGATGAACAGTTGAGAACGCAGGCGGGCGATCTTGCTGCCGCGAAAGGGGTGCAATTATTTGGTGCGGAAAATGTAAGGCATTCATGGGCCAAAGCGATAAACGGTTGCATGGATCAAGCGACATAAATCGTCTTTCCTCGATGTTTAAACGAATATATCTGTGTCAATGGTGTTCATCTGGCCATTTGAGGGATAAGATAAGGGATAACGTGTGGTGGATGTGCGCAGCTATAGTTGCAAAGCCATGTCAATTTTTGGCGGTTCTGTCAGTACTTTGAATCACTGCGGTACGGTCCATCTAAAACCAGGCCGGCGTTTAAAACGGTATGTTGGTTGTTGCGGGAACAAACATGCGAGAAGTTAGCGGCAAAGATAACACTATCATTGATCAGGAAAAGGAGCAGCTCCGTGAGCGCATCACGCAGCTTGAACAGCAGCTTGCTTCCTATAAGCAGCAAGCGGAGTTGATACCTGATTTTGCCAAACACTTCAAAGGGCTTGTTGAGTACGCACCGGGCGTGGTGTACTTCTGTAAGAACGATCCAAAGTACACGATGGTTTATTTGAATCATGCGATTGAACGCGTGACCGGCTATAAACGTGAAGATTTTCTTGATCATGGCTTAACCTTTGCAGAGATTATTCACGGCGACGATCTGCAACGTGTTCGCGATCATATTCAACATGCGCTTACCAAACAAAAAGATTATCGCATGACCTATCGGGTGAAACATCGCGATGGTAGTTGGCGATGGGTTCAGGAAATCGGCCAGGGTGTTAATCCCAATGAAGATGGTGAGGCGGTTTATCTGAAAGGTGTGATTTGGGATGTCACCGAGGGCAAAGAACACGAAGCTAAACTGGAGGTACGCGACGCAATTTTGAACGCGGTCCACTTCTCAGTGGAGCAGTTTTTGCGGACTGGTGATTGGGAGGCGGGGCTCGGTTCTGTGCTCGAACGCATCGGTATTGCGACCGGTGTTAGCTATGTCTTCATTTTCCAAAACCATTTTGCGACCGAAGAGGATGTTCAGCAGAATCAAAGCTTGGGTTACAAGCCGGGTGATAAATACGCTTTTGACGTGGGTGATCTGCTTTTTTCACAGCGGTTTGAATGGCAATCACCTGCGATTCCAGATGATGAAGCAAAACCGCGATGTGAGATGCTACCTTATGTGAACTCTGGTTTTAAGCGTTGGGAAGAGGTGCTTTCTCGCGGAGAATCTATTTTCTCAAATGTTGCAGATTTGCCAGAAAGCGAGCGGGAGGATTTGCAAACCAAGGGAATCAAGAGCATTGGGGCGGTGCCGATTTTTGTGGGCAAAAAATGGTGGGGTTTTATTGGGATGGATGAATGCGGTAGAGAGCGAGAATGGTCTGATACCGAAATCGATCTTTTGCGCACCGTTGCCGATACGCTTGGTGCTGGTATTGTACGGCAGCAGCACGATATTGATTTACGTCATTTGAATGAAGATCTCGAACAGCGGGTATTGGTTCGTACTGCTGAGCTTCAAGAGTTGAGCGAACGTTTTGAGCATCAAGCTCGTGAGCTGGATACGATCTTCGAGGTATCCGCAGATCATATGTACCTCATCGATCCCGAAGGAAAAATTATCAAGGCAAGCGAATCTTCGCTTCGTACATACGGCCTAACCAAAGAGCAGCTCATCGGCAATCACCCTGTTGATGTTGGTTTTGCTGAGGAAACCATTGAGCAGGTTTACTCGAAGCTGCGACGTGTTTTTGCAGAGCGAAAGCCGATGGTTGGTGAAGTTCTTATGCCTACTATGCATGGCGATCGATACTTTTCATATAGTCTTGCGCCCATGCGTGATGAGAATGGATATGTTTATGCAGCGCTTGCAATTTCACGTGATGTGACTGAGCGAAAACTGGCAGAGGACAGACTGAAAGAGAGTGAGCAGAGGCTTCAAGGTTTGCTCGATCACGCACCTGCTTCAATTTATTTGAAAGACAAAGATGGGTGCTATTTATTTGTGAACCGAGTATTTGAACAGCGATACAACTTAAAAGTCAGTGAGATCGTTGGTAAAAAAGATTCGGATTTGTTTAGTAAGCACTTATCACGGCATTACCGTGAAAACGATGTTGAGGTGATGAATGAACGCCGTGCGATCGAGTATGAGGAATCGGCGTTTGTTAAGGGAGAATGTCGAGTCAATCTTTCGATTAAGTTTCCGTTGTTTGATGCCCGAGATCATGTCGCAGGTGTCTGCGGCATCTCTGCGGATATTACTGATCGTAAGAACGCAGAGCAGGTATGGAAGCTTGTACGAACCGCCATCGATCAAATTGATGAAAGCGTTGTAATCACTGACTCACGGCTAGATGGTGAAGGGCCAGAGATTATTTATGTGAATCCGGCATTTGAGAAGATGACAGGATGGAAGGCGAAGGAAATTGTCGGTGGTAATCCGCGCGTGCTGTACGGGCCCCGTACAGATAAAACGCTGTTAGAGAAGGCGCGTAAAGCATTACGCGAAGGACAGCCATTCAGCGGGGAGTCGGTGCATTACCGCAAAGAAGGGAAGGCGTATGTGGCGGAATGGCATGTGACACCTGTGCGGGACGAGACCGGCAAGGTGATCAATTTTGTATCAATACAACGCGATGTCAGCGAGCAAAAGCAGGCAGAAGAAATGGAACGGCGGCGACGCGATGAATTAGCTCATGTGGCTCGTCTTTCAACCATGGGTGAAATGGCTTCGGGTTTGGCTCATGAACTGAATCAACCACTGGCAGCTATCAGTAACTATGTCTTTGGTTGCAAGAAACGTGTTGAAATGGGGACGATCAATCAGGACGGCTTGATCGAGGCTCTTTCTCACGTCGGAGATCAATCTCAGCGGGCAGGTGAAATTATCCGCCGCATGCGAAATTTTGTCCGCAAACGTGAAAGTCACCAAAATATCGTCACAGTCAATGAGATTGTGGAGGACGTCTTAGCATTATGTGTTGCTGAGATTCGTCAAAACGGGGTAACCTTGATGCGAGAGCTGAAAGCGGAAATGCCTCCGGTTGGTGTCGATAAAATCCAGATTGAGCAGGTTGTACTGAATTTGGTACGCAACGCGATCGAGTCAATGCGTGAGGTGGAGATGGAATCACGTCAAATAACTATTAAAACGAGTGTTTATAAACAGGACCCGCATCTCGTTTTATTGGAAGTTCAAGATGCCGGTGAGGGATTAGATGAGCAAACGATTAAGCAGATTTTTAATCCTTTCTTCAGTACAAAGTCCGATGGAATGGGTATGGGCCTTACGATTAGTCAATCAATTGTTGAAAATCATGGCGGGCGGCTATGGGCAGAGGGCAATCAGGGTGGTCATGGGGCAACATTCTTTATGACCCTGCCTATTTTTAAGGAGTTTCTTGAAGATATCGCTCCCTGAACTGCCTAGCATCGTTTGATGCAATCCTTTGCAGGTAAACATTGTAGATGTCGTGTAAGATACGTTATGATGTGGGTTAACATTAGGGACAACGGGGGATACGTCCTAGAGGGCGTTTACGCCTGTAAAGACGAATTCCCGACAACACCAGAAGACATATGAACGAAAATCCTACGGTATATGTTGTCGATGATGACAAAGCGGTTCGCGATTCTTTGAAGTGGCTGATCGAATCAGTCGGATTGCAGGTCAAGACTTACGAAACGGCGATGGAATTCCTGAGTGATTGCGAAGGAATGAGCGCCGGTGCACTGGTCGTAGATGTTCGCCTTCCAGGCATGAGTGGACTTGATTTGCAAGACCAACTCAAGAAACGTGGCATTCGGCTCCCTGTGATCATCATCACTGGACACGGTGACGTGCCTGTTGCAATCCGCGCTATGAAGGCCGGTGCGCTGGACTTTATCGAAAAGCCGTTTAGTGATCAGGTGCTGCTCGATCGGATCCGTGATGCGCTCGAAGCTGATGCGGAGCGCCGCGAGTCACAGATGCAGCGGGGTGAAGTTGAATCCCGCCTCAAGCGGCTTACGCCTCGTGAACGTCAAGTGATGGACTTAGTCGTGCAAGGCCGCTTGAATAAGCAGATTGCTGCGGAGCTTGATCTGTCACACAAGACGATTGAAGTACATCGTGCTCACGTGATGGAAAAGATGAATGCTGGTAGCTTAGCAGAACTTGTGCGTATGGCAGTGGTCATTGAACGCACCGAGCCTAAAGCGACGACGTCCGCGCCCAGCAGCAGTTAATTTCATGCGAACGAGCGTAGGTTCAGGTAGATAGAAATCTTATTGACAAATATGCCCGCCGACTTGGCGGGTTTTTTCTGCTTCGCCCCGAGTGGCAGGCATGAATGGCTTCGGGGTTGATTGGCCTGTGGTCATGCCGGTATGATCCAATCATGCAAGAAGTGCTGCCAACCTCAATGAATGATCTACACAAGCATCCAGATGGTGATTTCCCTGCAATCCGTATGAGGCGGAATCGACGGACGGATTGGCTTCGCCGGATGGTGCGCGAGCATGCGCTGTCGGTGAACGATTTGATTTGGCCGGTGTTTGTCATTGAAGGCGATCATGTTCGGGAGCCCATCGTGACGATGCCGGACGTGGATCGGCTGTCGATTGATCTGCTGTTGGTAGCGGTGCGCGAAGCGGCTGATTTAGGCATTCCGGCGGTGGCGATCTTCCCTGCGACGGATGAATCATTGAAGACGGAAGATGCGCGTGAAGCGATCAATTCCGAGAACCTTGTTTGCCGCACGGTAAAGGCGATCAAGCAGGCGGGCATCAACATTGGCATCATCTGCGATGTGGCGCTGGACCCGTATTCCTCGCATGGGCAGGATGGTCTGGTGCGGGATGGATATGTGGTGAACGATGAGACGGTTCAGATGCTTTGCAAGCAGGCGGTGGTACAAGCAGATGCGGGTTGTGACATCATCGCGCCGTCAGACATGATGGATGGCCGGGTTGGTGCGATCCGTCAAGCATTGGATAAGGCTGGGCATGAAGATGTGGTGATCCTTAGCTATGCAGCGAAGTATGCATCTGCTTTTTATGGACCGTTCCGTGATGCGGTCGGCAGCAGCGGCAATCTCACCGGAGATAAAAAAACCTATCAGATGGACCCTGCGAATTCAGATGAAGCGATTCGAGAAATTGCATTGGATATAAGCGAAGGTGCAGATATGGTGATGGTAAAGCCAGGCATGCCGTACCTTGATGTGGTGCGGCGCGTGAAAGAGCGGTTTGGCTTGCCGACGTTCGCGTATCAGGTTTCGGGCGAGTATGCGATGATCAAGTTTGCCGCGTCTAATCAGGCGATAGACGAGGAGGCAGCGATGATGGAAAGCTTGCTCGCCTTCAAACGGGCGGGTGCCGATGGGGTGTTGACCTATTTTGCGGTACAGGTAGCAAAGCTATTGAAATATCGGGATTAAGGTGGGAATCAAAATTAATCAGGGCGATCAAGCGGCCCGTTTGGTTAGCGATTGTGCTGCTTTGGGGAGTGATGTATTCGCTGTATGCTTGAGATGATGTTGGAGAATTTTGACGGGGAAGAACTGCCTGAGATAGTCGATTGTGTGTTGGACTTCTGGCTTGGCAATGGTGTTGGGTGTCAGTTCGTGTGCGTTGATTGAAAGCGATGTCGTTTCTTTGCCTGAGGGGGAAAACATGATGCCCAGTTTGTCTGGACGGTGGCTGTCGTTAAAGAGCTTGCCTTGGTCTGCGAGCCAAAGGCAGGTGAAGCCGCGGCAAGGGGTAGGGCGGTTTTTATAATTCGTGCAACCTGATGGCGAGAGATGATCACAAGGTACATGGGCAGGCTTGCCTAAGCATGAGATAGACAGCTGCGTGCAGCAGGCGGTGCATGACCCACATGTCCTCTCATTCTCACTGAGCAGTTTGAGGCGAACCGGTTTGAATGGCGGGGTGCTCTCAGGCAAAGACAATCTCCGCATATCCCCTCCTCCATGTTGTGAATGACTGTTCGCTTGGTTTATCGGGAGGATCTGTAGGGGTCGCCAGTGTTATGCGGCTTAGACTATACGATCCATGATGATTTTATAGTTTGAAGCGGTCGTGCGTTTTGGCGGAGTTGTGCGGGTTACGAGGGTTGTATGGTTGATACGGTCTATACCGTCTGTAGCGATTGTATGGTTTGTGTCGGTTGTAACGTTTATGCAGTTATCGGTCGCAGTGGATGGTTAATCGCATGAAAAAGCCTCCTGTAATACAGGAGGCTTACCGTTGTTTTGTTGTTCGAAAGTATCGAGGGGCTTTCGGGAATTACTTGATGAACAGCATTTCCTGATAGGTTGGCAGCGGCCAGAGGTCGTCAGAGACAAAGCCTTCGAGCTTGTCGGCTGCATTGCGGATCTTGTTCATGATCGGCACGATCACGTCCAGATAGTGCTTGGCATGGTCAATTGACTCGCCTTCCACTTTCTTCTCGTTTTCGATTTCCAATGCGTCGAGTGCATCCTGAAGATCTTTGATGAGTGTGGTCACCTTGTCTAGCGTGTTGGTATCGAAGTCATAGCCAACAGCCTTGAGATTTGCACAAGTTGATGCCAATTCAGATTGATAACGGACAGCTGCGGGGAAGATCATCGTGCGACCAAGCTTCAGCACCAAGTTTGCTTCAACATTCTTCGCCAAGATGTACTGTTCAGTGTATACCTCGTAGCGCGAGTGCATCTCGCGGTTGGAGAGTACATTGAACTTCTCAAACGTATCAAGCACATCTTGTTCGAGCAGAGCAGGCAGTGCGTCAACGGTGGTTTTCAGGTTTGGCAGGCCACGCTTTTCAGCTTCTGCATGCCATTCATCTGAGTAGCCATCGCCGTTGAAGATGACGCGGCCGTGCTGTTCAAGGATGTCTTTTAAGACAACCGCAGCAGCTTTGTTCAGGTCTTCGCCCTTGTCGGTCGCATTCTCAAGCTTGGTTGCGATGTGGTCGAGCGAATCGGCGACGATCGTGTTCAGTGCGACCAATGGCCCGGCAATTGATTGGTTTGAGCCGACGGCACGGAACTCGAAACGGTTACCAGTGAAGGCGAAAGGTGAGGTACGGTTGCGGTCGCCTGCATCCTTTGGCAATGGTGGCAATGAATCGACACCTAAGGTAAGTGTGCCGGACTCGATGGATGAATCGGCAGAGCCTGCTGCGGTGATTTGCTTGAAGACATCGGTGAGCTGGTCACCGAGGAAGATTGAAATGATCGCTGGCGGGGCTTCGTTTGCACCGAGGCGGTGGTCATTACCAGCAGAAGCAACAACTGAACGTAGCAGCGGTGCGAACTTGTCGACCGCGCGGATGACTGCTGCGCAGAACACAAGGAACTGCACATTGTCATGTGGCGTGTCTCCTGGGTTAAGCAGGTTGCCTGCAGAAGCAGAGCCGAGTGACCAGTTCACGTGTTTTCCAGAGCCGTTGACGCCAGCGAATGGTTTTTCGTGTGTCAGGCAGGCCATGCCGTACTTCTCAGCGATACGGCGGAGCGTGAGCATGATCAGTTGCTGATGGTCAGTAGCGATGTTGGCCGTTTCAAAGAGCGGCGCGATTTCATATTGCCCTGGCGCGACTTCATTGTGGCGTGTCTGAACAGGAATGCCCAGCTTGAACAGTTCGCGTTCAACTTCGAGCATGTAAGCAAGCACACGCTCTGGGATGGCGCCGAAGTAGTGGTCATCAAACTCTTGGCCTTTTGGGGGGGGCGCGCCAAACAGAGATCGTTCAGCTGTTAGCAAGTCGGGGCGAGTGTAGTAGAAGTTTGAGTCAACCAGGAAGTACTCTTGCTCGGCGCCGCAGGTCGCACCGATGAACTCGTTGTTGTCGTTGCCGAACAATGAGAGGATGCGGTGGGCTTGCTCGTTGAGCGCTTTCATCGAGCGGAGGACTGGGGTTTTCTTATCCAGTGCTTCGCCGGTCCATGAGATGAATGCGGTCGGAATGCAGAGGGTGGTGCCGTTTGGGTTTTCAAGGATGTAGGCTGGAGAGGTCACATCCCATGCGGTGTAGCCGCGTGCTTCAAATGTTTGACGCAGGCCACCTGAAGGGAAAGATGACGCGTCTGGTTCGCCTTGGATGAGTTGCTTGCCAGAGAAGGCGGCTAGGGCTTGACCGGAATCGCCGGGGGTGAGCAGTGAGTCATGCTTTTCTGCGGTCGCACCGGTCAGCGGGAAGAAGACGTGAGTGTAGTGGGTCGCGCCTTTTTCAATGGCCCAGTCCTTCATGGCGCTGGCGACGATGTCGGCTGCATTGGGATCGAGTGGTTCACCCATTTCGATGGTGCGTGAGAGTGATTTGAAGACAGCCTTGGGGAGGCGTTCTTGCATCACATTCTTGGAGAACACATTCACGCCGAAAAGCTCGGAGGTGGGTTCCGCGGCAAAGTTGAGCGGCTGCTCAACAGGCTTGTAGTCTGTCACGGCTGAAATAGCTCGCATTCTTGATTCGCTGCCAGACATTCGACGACTCCTTGGTGCTGGGTTAATCGTGGGCAATGCTGTGACCGTTGCGGTTTGTGTCGCAGTCATAATAGGTGCCTGTGTTGAAGTTGAATGGCGTTCACGAAGCCGAAGCTTGTGTTGATTCAGATGAAATGATAGTGACTGTTTAAAAAGAATGCAAGTTCAATAGGTGAGTGCATAAAATTTAGGCAATTCGGTTTTTGTGTGATGATAACTGATGCGAAAGCGCGCATTGCGTCGTCAATTTTTGCTGAATTATGTGAGGGTTTATGTTGTAAGTGACTGTTTCAAAAGTGCTTGAGGTTTGCACATGTGATTGTGGAAAATTATACCGGCCTAGATAGGCGAATGCGTAGATGGGATAGGCATTGTGAGGGAGATATGGAAAAGGAAAGGCCGCGGTGGGATTCGAACCCACGAACAACTGATTTGCAATCAGCCCCATTAGTCCACTTTGGTACACGGCCGTGGTCACCAGATACAGCAATTTCTGCACAGGGCAGGGCGCTAACGAGTGAACGAAGAATGATATCAGGTGCCATCAAATGCTTCAAGGATAGGTGATAATCTGGTTTGTGTGTTGATCGTTTTTTTGATGGCTAAGTATTAAAAAAACAACCCATACAAGATGGATTGTTTTTTCTGATGGTCAATATGTCTGTTGATTAGATATCAATCGAGATCCCAAACATTGTTGTCGTGTACAGTGCTGCCAACAATGAATGTGCCGAAGTATTCTTCAGACCAAGGGCCGTCGGTGGCGTTGTACCATTGTGATCTAATTTGGAATGCGGATGCATGTCCATCAACCCAAGCAACGTTGACAGTTTTGTTGCTGTTGCTGCCATGTCTGGCGTGTGGGCCACCCCATGATGTGGGGATACCGGAGATAACACCATTGCCTCGCTGCGAGCTAGCTGAGCCCGCGTAATTTGGAGATGCTGGATCAAATCGTTCGTAGTAGCTGTCTGCAAATGCAAGTGTATTTACGGGATTTTTTACATCACTGAGTTTGTTAGATATTCCCCAGCGAGTGAGGTGATCTGTTGCTCCAGAGACGCGATTTGATGAAAGGCTGTACCAATTAATGCCAATATCGCCACGTCGCCATGCAGCATGATTAGGTTCATCGAGCGGTGCTACTTCGACAGTGCCTGTCGAGTAAAACTCTGCTTCTTGGAATCGTGGGCAAGTGAACATGTCTCTTGCGGCACCATATCCTTTGACTACAAGCAGGCTTGGCCAGTAATAATCATTTGGATTTGTTGATGAAGACCATGCGGAGCCAGATGTCCTGCCGGGGTCGTTCAGCCAGAGTGTACTGGTGATCACGAAGTGATCTTTGCTGTCAGCGGCGTAAGCGATAGAAGCAATATTGATTTGCCTGACATTTGATAAGCACTGAACATCTTGTGCTGTGTGGCGTGCCGCAGTAAGTGCTGGCAGGAGAATACTAATAAGTAATGCGATGATTGATATGACCACAAGAAGCTCGATGAGCGTAAACGCTCGTGATGTAATGTTGATCGTTCTTTTGGGTGACATGATGTTGCTCCAGAGATGTTTATTGGCCGTTGAACTTGTTTTTCCTTTTAGCCAATCCATGTAGAAATGGCATATGCGAACGGTTTTCTGGCGCGTGCTGGTGCTCCCTGTGAGAATGGATAGTGTGCGAGGCCAGCGGCCAGTAATATTATAGAACAACAATCGCAATATTATGTCAACAGTAAAAGACTGATTGTGGGGTAAGTATGTATTTTGAAGGGGTTAAAAACTAGATAATGGCATGTATAAAAATACGTATTAATATGTATTTAAGGGATGCGGTAGTTTTTGAATGCTTATTCGTCCATGCAAAAAGCCCGCCGTTTGGCGGGCTTTGCGTTTGCGTGTTTGTTCGAATCTTCAGCGCGGCTTAGCGAATGCTTCAGCGACGTAGATTCGGTTGGATCTGCATATGCCGGTTTGCTGATGGAAGTGCAAGCCGTGTGTAGCAGATTTGCCTGGGATGCTTAGCTAAAGGTTAGCGGCCTCGCATGCCAGAGTTCCGGGGTTTAGTAGATGTCCCAGAAGCTTTCTTCGCCAGCGAGCCTAGTCTGAAGGTACCAGTCAGACAGTGTGTCTGGTGTGTAGGCTGAGTCTTCGAGCACCATCGGCACGCCGTACTGAATGGGGTCGTAGGTAGTTTTGACAGCAGTCACGTGGCCATCAGCATAGGAGGTGTTGACCGCGGAGCTGTGACGGGCGTGTGCTTCATAGATGCCGCTGGGAGGTGTGTTCCAAGAATCGCGGATGATGTAGATACCGGATTCATTGGCAGAGTTTAGAAACTGCCAGTTGGGCCCGTAGGAGTCGGCGAAGATCACGGTGCTGGTCGGTTTGCGGATGTCGGACATCTTCGGCGTGATGGGCTCCGCATCGACGGTGTACCACTTGCCGCCGCCGAAGATCTTGGAGGCGTTACGAATCTGCGAGCCGATGTGCAGATAGTTGTAGCCGTATTGCACGTAGAACCAGTTGCCATCCTTGGGGTTATCGACGTCAACGGTGAGGTGGAGTGTGCGCTCTGGATCGTATGATGGGCAGTCATAGAACTTGGGGTCCGAGAGGATGCCGGACTTGTTCAGGAGGCCTGGCCAGTAGGCGCGGTCTGCGTCGACGGCGTTGGGTAGGCCCGGCCAGTCGGTTTGGAGCATGACGGCATGATCTTTGTATTCGGTGGCGTAGATAAGCCACGCGGTGGTGAGTTGCTTCTGATTGCTGAGGCAGTTGGCTGCCTGTGCGGTCTTGCGAGCCGCGCCGAGTGCCGGCAGCAAGATGCCGACCAGTAACGCAATGATCGAAATGACCACAAGAAGCTCGATTAAGGTGAATGCCTTACGCCCTTCTGTCCTACGTGTTGTTGAATACATGGTGTACTCCCGATGTGATAGTTGGATGTGTTATCTGCCCAACGAAAATGGCAAGTTGCGAATTAATGCCGAGTTTATGAATGACCTTCATTCATCAGTTGAATTCTCAAGTTCGTGAAAATATGCGTTTCGTACATAAAGCGGTAATGTGGTGCTGCGTCAGTGTGCTAAGTGGTAGTGCCTTAGCTTGTTGTTTGGTTCGGGTAAGAATACCTAACTGAATAGCCTTGAGATATAAGAGTCACTACTTAGTATTATATAACCATAAACGTATAGTTATGTCAATATTAGATGTTTGAAAGTGATCAAAATGTCTTTAAAAATTAAAGATAGGGATCTGTGACATGAAAGGCATTTTATGGGAAATGCGTTATGGATAGGATGTAAGTATTTATATATAAATGGCTTGCATCTTAATTGTGTAGGGTTTAATTGAGTATGGAAACTTCAGTTGCTCAAATCGAAAAAAGAGGTGATTGTGTGGCTAGTAGTCATTGGGAGGTTATGAACTAACTTCGCACAGAATTTGGGCTTCAATTACGTTCTATTGATGGTTTGTTTGTAGATCGTGCAAGATCTTCGATGTGAGTATGAGGGTAGAGGGGGTTGTGGTTGGGGAGGACGGTGATATTAGGTGTATTTTTGATTTTGGGTTACTAGCGTGATTGATATGGTGTGCTGTTGGTTTCGTAGTATGGGCAGACGAATGTGCCGGGAGGGATGAGCGTGTCAATGGTTTTGTGTTCTTCTTCAGAGATAGTGATGTTGAGTGCAGTGAGGTTGTCTTTTAATTGATCGAGGGTGCGGGGGCCGATGATGGCGGAGGTGATACCGGGTTGGTTGATGACCCAAGCAAGGGCAAGTTTAGTGAGCGTGCATGATTTAGATTCGGCGAGTTGTTGCAAGCCCTCAAGAACATTGAAGCATGCATCGGACATGAGATGGTCTATGCGCGGGTTAGACGAGTCGGTGTATCGACTGTTTTCTGGCTGTGTATTTTCACGTGTGTATTTTCCGGTGAGATATCCGCCGGCGAGAGGAGACCATGGAAGGATGGCGAGGCCGAAGTTTTGGCAAGCGGGGATGAGTTCACGTTCGATACGACGATCAAGAAGGTTGTAGGGCGGTTGCTCTGTGACGAAGCGATTAAGGTTGTGTTTGTCAGAAATCCAAAGTGATTCAACAAGTTGCCAAGAGGTAAAAGTGGAGCAACCGATGTAACGGACTTTACCGGCGCAGACGAGGTCGTCGAGTGCGCGGAGGGTTTCATCAATGGGGGTGTGTGGATCAGGGCGATGGATTTGGTAGAGGTCAATATAATCGGTGTTTAGGCGTTCAAGTGAAGCTTCGCATTGCTGGATGATTTGGCGGCGAGAGTTACCCCACCGGTTAGGATTACGGTCTTCACCTTTGAACATATTGCCGTGACATTTGGTAGCAAGCACGATGTGCTCGCGGAAGCCGGTTTTTTTAAGAGCTTTACCGAGGAATTGTTCGCTGACGCCAGTGTTGTAGACATTTGCGGTATCGATGAGATTGATGCCGTGGTCGATGGCATATTGGACGATAGTGGTCGCTTCGGTTTGATCGGTAGTGGACCCGAAGGTCATGGTACCGAGTGTGAGCGGTGAGACGCGGGTGCCTGTGCGGCCGAGGTAGCGGTATTCCATGTGAATGCTCCGTATATGCAGTTTATGTGTTAAGTGATTATAGATGTAACGTCGATGGCCGCGGGATTATTTTTTTTGTTTGTCAGAAAGTTCATTAAGCATGTTAATCTGCATTTCTTGGAGTTCGAGCATATGGGACCAGTGTTTCTCAAGCATGAGGTCCATCTTGTGCGTAAGGTTTTGGATTTCAAATTCAGCTTTCAGGTTGATCTTGTATTCATGCTCAGAATGCATACGGTCTTTTTCATTCTGGCGGTTTTGTGACATCATGATGATGGGGGCTTGCAGGGCAGCGATACAGGAGAGGGCGAGGTTGAGAAGGATGAAGGGATAGGGATCGAAGCCTTCAACGTTCACGAGGAAGAAAACGTTGACGACGATCCAGAGGGCAATGAAGGAGGTAAAGGCGATGACGAAGGCCCAGGATCCACCGAATTTAGCGACCATATCAGCGATACGTGCGCCAAGTGAGGAGCGGTCAGTAAAGTCTTCGTTGACGTTGACGGTGAGCATTTTATTTTCCTTAATGGATTGCGCGACGTGTTGTTCGAGTTCAGTCATCTGGCCGCGTTCATCTGCCATGATGTGATGGATGAGCTGGTTACGATAGTGGGCGAGCATGTGGCGGCTGACCCATTTGCATTCTTCGCATTCGGGGTGGTCTTTGAGGATGAGCTTGAGGACGGGTGGGGTGATGGCGTGAAGGGGCACGCGATCAGCTTCGGGAGTGGCCTCTTTGGTGATAGGGCAGCTGTCGTGGTTTTTCTGTCGCAGACCGAGGCGGAGGCCGGGGTGTGGGAAGGGGATGCTTGGGATTTTGAAGTTTTTCTTGATCATGTCAAAGAACTTTAGGCCGGTATATAAGCAGTTTTCTATCAAGAAAACCCGGTAGTTTGGTTTTGATGTGGGGGATGATGTCGGGTTTTATCGGGCGGTGAAGTGGGCTAGATTTTGGACGATTAATTGAGGCAATGAAATAGCTATTTAAGGAGGGAGGTGTGGTGTCAGTAATCGTGATGGAGTCTTGGCACCAGGTTTGTGTGAATGAGGCTGTTGTGATGGATATCGTTTTATATGAAACAGGGATGCTATAAAAAACTGCGGCAGAGTATGCGCAGTTTTGTATCAGGTGAAGTTGTATAGTTTATGGATTAGTTCATGAGACCATCGAAGAGGGGAGTAGAAAGATACCGCTCGCCGAAGGAGCAAGCGATAGTAACGATGGTCTTGCCGCGGTTTTCAGGTTTGGCCGCAACACGACATGCGGCAGCAACATTTGCGCCGGAGGAGATACCACCAAAGATGCCTTCTTCGGAAGCGAGTTTACGTGCGGTTTCAAATGCTTCTTCGTCGGAAACAGTTTCGATGCCATTGAGGAGTGAGGTGTCGAGGTTTTTAGGGATGAAGCCAGCACCGATGCCTTGGATTTTGTGAGGACCGGGTTTGCCACCACCGATGACGGGTGAGGTGGTAGGTTCGACGGCTATGGCGCGGAATTCGGGCTTTTGTTCTTTACAGTATCGTGCCACGCCGGTAATGGTACCTCCGGTGCCAACGCCGGAGACGATGACGTCTGCTTGTCCGTTGGTGTCATTCCAGATTTCAGGGCCGGTGGTTTGGTAGTGTATTTCGGGGTTAGCGGGGTTTTCAAATTGCTGAGGCATCCATGCATTGTCGGAAGTGCCGACGAGTTCGGCGGCTTTGGCGATGGCGCCTTTCATGCCTTCGGAACCGGGTGTGAGGACAATGTCTGCTCCGAGTGCGCGGAGGAGGGCGCGTCGTTCGACAGACATGGTTTCGGGCATGGTGAGGGTGAGTTTGTAGCCTTTGGTGGCGGCAACAAAGGCGAGTGCGATGCCTGTATTGCCTGAGGTGGGTTCGATGATGTGGGTCCCAGGGGTAAGGGTGCCATCGGCTTCGGCGGTTTCGATCATGGCGCGGCCGATACGATCTTTGACGGAAGCCATGGGGTTGAAGAATTCACATTTGACGAGGATGGTTGCGTCTTCGGGAACGATCTTGTTGAGCTTGACGAGCGGGGTGTTGAATGTGGTGCCTAAGATGCTGTCATAGGTGCGGTTATGGAGTAAAGTTGAAGCTTGTGGTGACATCGGCATAGATCTCCTGTGCGCGCTCGTTACGGCCTGCTGAGGTAGCTTTGGCGCTTGTTGTATAAATAGCAAGGCGCGTGCGACTTTTATTTCATGGTAGGCAAGGCGAGCGAAAGCGCCAAGTGGGAACGGTGCTAAAGTGGGTGGGGATGATCAGGGGAGCTAGACGTCTGATGATTAAGGTTTTAATGGATGATTGGCTGTAATTTGTGACGGAGGGCAACGTCTTATTTGTGGATGTCATGTGTGTAAACCGATGAGAGGGATGCGATGGAGCAGGTGGTAGAAGCAAGCAGGAACGGGGCTGCAGTTGAGGCGGATGAACAGCTGAAGCCGCGAAAGATCAAGGTGAAGCGAATGCTGAAGATACTATTTGTCGTTGTGTTGGTTTGGTGTGGGGTGGTATTGGGGGTGCAGCGGCGAGTGTTGTGGCCGCGATGGATGATGGGGGAGGTAGGCCCGGGGTTGAGTGAGCGGAATCAGGCGGGGGTTGAGGTGTTGCAGCTTGAGACAGATCAGGGGATGGTTGAAGCATGGTTGAAATTGGGTGAGGGTGTGAGCGCGGCGCAGCCGGGTGGGTTGGTGATTTTCGCGCATGGGAATGGGGAACTCATTGATGATTGGTTGTGGGGTTTGGATGAATATGTTGAACGAGGGATAAGTGTGTTGCTGGTGGAGTTTCGAGGTTATGGCCGAAGCGAGGGGAGTCCCAGCGAGGCACGTATCGTCGAAGATTTTGTGAAGTTTTATGATCTTGTGACGGCACGAGATGATGTTGATGAGGCGAAGGTGATTGTACATGGGCGGTCGATTGGCGGCGGGGTTGCGATGGGATTGGTAAAGGAACGGGGTGCGGCAGGGGTGGTGCTGCAGTCAGTGTTTGTGAGTGCGAAACGAGTGGCGCGAGGGTATTGGGTGCCGGGCTTTTTGGTGCTTGATCCATTGGAGGTGGAGGGGGTGCTGCGAGAATATGACGGGCCGGTTTTGATTATGCATGGGGCGGATGATGGTGTGATTCCACCTTGGCATGCAAAGCGTAATTTTCGCGCGGCGGGAGATCGAGGAGAACTGGTTTATTTTGTGGGTCAGGGTCACAATGAAGAGCTAGAGCGGGAAAAATATTGGGCGGCGATTGATCGGTTGTTGGAGAGGGTGGGGGTGTTGGATGAAGGTGGATCTACTCAATAACCCCATCTGCGAAGCAAGTGGGCTTGTGCAATATGAGGTGGCGGGGTTGATGGGGGGTACGTACAATGCGGCGGCTGTGTTGAGGATATTTTTGAAATGAAACTAAGCTGCGTGCGATGATCTGTCTCGCAGTGGAAAGGACGATAAGATGGCTGAACGAGCAGGTGCGATCACGCTGAAGGGCAACCCAATGACATTGTTGGGTAATGAAGTGAATAACGGGCAGACTCTGCCGGAATTTGCATTGCGTGCGGTGGATATGTCGGTGAAAACGCTTGCAGATTATGCGGGCAAGGTGAAGATTATTTCGATCGTGCCATCGCTTGATACACCGATCTGTGATTTGCAAACCAAGCATTTTAATGCGGATGTTTCTGCACTTGGTGATGATGTCGTGGTGTTGACGGTGAGCGTGGACTTGCCGGCAGCGCAGAAGCGTTGGTGCGGTGCGACGGGTTCGGACAAGGTTATTTGTTTGAGCGATTTTTATGATCACACGTTTGGCGTAGATTATGGTGTGCGGATTAAAGAGATTGGTTTGCTCGCGCGTGAGGTGATTGTGGCGGATAAGGATAACAAAGTGACGTATGTGGAGCTTGTGCCGGAGGTGGCGCAGGAGCCTAATTATGATGCGGCACTAAATGCGGTCAAAGAACTGCTCTAAACTTGCATGTTGGAAATGATGTTGATTTTTCAAGCCCGCATGTGAGTGCGGGTTTTTTTGTTGAGTACTAGAGCGAGGGATTCGTGCGAGGGAAGAGGATGGAGGCCCATTGTGATGAATGAAGATGAATTGAAATTGATTAATCCTGATGGGGGGATGGCGGAGATGTTTTATGCTTTCTGCAAAGCGTTTGGTGAGGTGAGCGGGATTGCGGGGGTTGGTGTGATCGGTTTGATTGAAGGGGGAAGTTTTGCGGAAAAGATTGAGCGGGTTTTGGCGATGAGGGAGGGGAAGGATTTGCCAGCGGGTTTGGTGCCTTGCAGTTCGTGGTGGTTGGTGAATGATTGCGGCGAGATGGTTGGGACGATTGATCTTCGGCATGAATTATCTGAGCGGTTAGAAATGTACGGCGGACATGTGGGTTATGCGGTACATCCGGATCATCGTGGGAAGGAGTATGCGACGTATATGTTGCGGGAGGTAATGGCGATTGCCAAGGCGAAGGGTATGGGGCAACTGCTGATTACGTGTGATGAAGATAATGTTGCTTCGCAAAAGGTGATCAAGAAGTGCGGTGGCGAGTATCAGGATTCGGTGATGAATGAAGGACGAGAAGTGCCTACGCAGCGGTGGTGGATTGAATGTGATCAAGCCAGCAATCAGGTCTGATCGCAGTTAATGTGAGATAATCATGTAGATAGGTTTGGAGCAATAACCCACGGGTTGGAGCCCGTAGGCTTGTACGATTCACTTTGTCTAATGCATGGTTAGGTGGTGTAGATGTTGGCGAAGAAGTTTTTCGCAGCATCGTGGTAGAGGTTTTGTAGGGTGGATGCAGGGACGGATTGGCCTTGCAGGTGGGCGGTCGCGTTTTCGGGTTGGGATGGGTCGACTAGGTGCAGGTCGGGGTCAACGATAGGGGAGGGGCCAGCGTAAGCGGTTTCCCAGAGGGTACGGAGCGCCCAATAGCGGGATGCGTAGAGGTCAAATTCATCGGCGCCATGGTTGTCGTCGGTGACGATATCGGAGCCAAAGAAAACGCGGTCTGGGAATTGTTCGAGGAAAGTGAGAAGCTCCGCGCGGGGTTGTTTGGAAAGTTCACGGATCATCCATTTGGTGGCGGAAGTATCGATGTAGAGATTGGGATGATCAATGAGTAGTTGTGTGAGGGTGTTTAGATGTTCGGGGTTGCCGGCCATGTGGGCCGCGATCCATGGAATGTCGGAAAATTCATTCAAGAGGTCTTCGAGTGATTGGCGGTGGGAGGATTTGGAGCCGTATTTTTCGGTGTCTTTGTAGTGTGTGGCGAACCATGTATCGGGATCACCGATGTGTGTCATGAACATCATGCCGGTATCGCGGGCGATGTGCATACCTTTTTTGTAGCCGGGTGATTGAATGTCGAAGCCGGGGAGAAAGTCGACAGCGCGCGGGGCTGCCCAGAACTTAGCAATCTTGACACCAAAATCTGCAAATTTTTCAATGCGGTTGTACCAATCTATGGTGAAAGTGTCGGGTTCATCTTTGGCGTAATAGTTGGGGACAGCAATGAATTCGATACGCTCGCCAAAGATGTCACGGAGGGCAGGGAGGTTTTCGAGTTGTGTCATGGACCAAACTTTTTCAATGTTGTATAGATCCATGACTTTGAGGAAGGTGCGGGCAGAGTCGGGGGTATTGATATGGGAATGTGCGTCCCAGATGGGGGCGGCGAATGAGAGTTGGTCGGCTTCGGCATGATAGTCCAAGCCTAGTCGGTTGTGATCGGTTAACGGTTTTGTATTGATACTCGCGGGAGTATAAGCAAAGGTGGTTTGGTTCATCATGTTGGTCCGGTATGGCACGTGTGTGGTGTTCACTATTATATCAGTGTGCTGGTATTGTTCTCGCAAGTGAGGTTGTGAAACCTATGGATTGCGGGTGAATTTTGTATAAAAACTGATGTGTGCGGCGGGCAAGGATGCTTTCAGCGATGAGGGAGCAAGTTGAAAGTGCTGAAAGCAGATTGCTCTGGGAGTAGAATGGTGTGTTGACGTCGGTTATTCCAGCCGCCTTGGGGAAGTTTTGGTCTTGTGAGTAAGGTGAAGTGCGTTATGGCGATTCGGATGATTGCGATGGATTTGGATGGGACGCTGCTGCGGGATGACAAGACGTTGAGCGCGGAGAATATAGCGGCAGTGAAGCGTGCTGTAGATGCAGGGGTGGTGGTGGTGATTGCGTCGGCGAGGCCGCCACGAGCGGTGAAGGCAATCTATGAAGCGTTGGGACTGGATACGATTCAGATTAATTACAACGGGGCGGCACATTACGATCAGGTGCGCGGAAGGTTTGTGAAGCACTTACCGTTGGAGGCGGGGTTTGTGCGGGAGATGGTGAATGCGGCACGCGATTTGGATGAGCAGGTGTATATGAGTTTGGAGGTGATGGACAAGTGGTATACAGATGGTGTGGATGATTCGCTGTTGACGGAGACGTCGAAGCATTTTAAGCCGGACTTATTGGGGGAGTTGGATGAGTTGTTTGAGGAGCCAGTCACGAAGTTGATGTTGCTTGCGCCGAAGGAGCGTTTGGCGAAGGTACATGCAATGGTCTTGGAGCGGTTTGGCGAGCGGATTGCGATTCATATGAGTGATGAGCACCTGATACAGATTGTTGATCCTTCGGTGGACAAGGAGCATTCGGTACGGGAATTAGCAGGGTATTATGGGATTGATCGTGTGGAAGTGATGGCGATTGGAGATGCACAAAATGATGCAGGGATGATTGCTTGGGCGGGGCTTGGTGTGGCAGTGGGGAATGCTTGGGATGAAGCCAAGGTGGCTGCAGATGAAGTGGTGGGGAGTAATGAGGAGAACGGGGTTGCGGAGGCGATTGAGAGGTTTGTGCTTGGCGCATAAAAAACCCGCATGGTGATGCGGGTCATAAAATGTAATTGTGTGTCACTATCTTATTTCACATCAATCTTGCGGCTGTGGACTTCTTCACGTTTGGGAAGTTTGAGGTGGAGGATACCTTTCTCAAGTTTGGCTTCGACTTTAGATGCATCGACTGAGCCGGGGAAGTCAAAAGAGCGGGTGAGTGAGGTATAGCGGCGTTCGCTGATATGTTGTTTGCCACGTTTGTGTTCACGGTCTTCGTGATCTTCTTTGTGTTCAGCTTTGATGGTGAGCGTGTTTTGCTCTGTGGTTACTTCGATTTCATCTTTACTGAAACCAGGGAGTTCGGCTTCGAGTGTGATGGCGTTATCTTTTTCGTAGATGTCCACAGCGAAGAGTTGATGATGGCTGTGTTCATCGCCGAAGAAGCGACTCATTTCACGGCTGAAGGTTTCGAGTGGTGTTTCCCAAGTTTTCTTAATGGATGGCAGCATGTGTTGTCCTTTCTGCTGAATTCATGTGGGTGTGCTGTCGTGTCATTCGGAACTCGTGGCCGACGTGACGCTAAATACTAGGCACGGCTTGTGGGAGGTCTAATGAGTTATGACATGGTGTTTTTTAGGGGTTTTGTTGTAGCGGAGGTGATAAAGCTGGGATGTGAGGGATGACTTTTTGATTCTGAGCGTGAAATGATGAACAATGGTGTGACTATGAGCATCAAAGCATCCATTATTGGTCCGACCGGTTACACAGGCTTTTATCTGATTGATATCCTGCTGCGCCACCCAGAGGCGGAGTTGGCTTACTTGGCGAGTCACCGTGATGAGCTCCCGGATATTCGAGAGGAATTCCCACAGTTATTGGGTCGTTTGGATGAGGACGTGGCGCAATGTAAGCCGATTGATGCGGAGCGGATTGCGGACGAGTGTGATGTGGCGTTTTTGGCGTTACCTCATCGGGCTGCGATGGCGTATGCACCGAAGCTGCTTGACGCGGGTTTGAAGGTGGTGGATTTGAGTGCGGATTATCGTTTGGAGAGCCAATCGCTTTACGAAAAAATTTATGAGACGCCGCATGGTGATCCGGAGAATTTGGATCGCGCGGTATATGGCTTGCCGGAATTGTTCCGGGATGCGATCCCTGAGGCGGACTTGGTTGCGAACCCCGGCTGTTATCCTACAGCGGCAGCTCTTGGGATCTCGCCGCTGCTTTCACATAGTTTGGTGAAGAAAGAGGGGATTATCATCAATGCGGCCAGCGGTGTGACCGGCGCGGGTCGAAAAGCTGCGGCGCACCTGCACTTCCCTGAAGAAAATGAATCATACTTTGCGTATGGAAAGATTGGCGGGCATCGTCATCAATGTGAAATTGAACAAACGATTGGCCGTGTTGCGGGCAGTGAGATGCATGCGCTGTTTGTACCGCATTTATTGCCGATTGATGCTGGGATTTTAGAGACGATTTACTTGCAGCCTGCGACGGAAGACGTGACGGAGGAGGAATTGTTTGAGGCGTTTGAGGATGCGTATAAGGATGAACCGTTTGTGCGTGTGATTGAGAAGACACCGAATGTGAAGCATGTGCGGAACACGAATTTCTGTGACGTGACGGTGCGGCTGACGCAGCAAGGGGACCAGCAGACGATCGTGGTCATGAGCGCGATTGATAATATGGTGAAGGGCGCGAGCGGCCAAGCGGTTCAGAATATGAATCTGATTTTTGATTTGCCGGAAACGATGGGGCTGCTGTAGTTTACGATGAAGATTGAATTTGAGATACGAATGGGACTGATCGGTAAAAGCCGATCAGTTTTTTTGTGGTTGAGGTGAAATGAGGTCAGAGTGAGATCGTCTTAGGGATAAGCGCGAAAGGAAAGTGAGTATGAATGTGATGGAGTCTCGGAAGAAATCAAAATCACTGCTGATTGCGGTGTGGGATGGATCACTGGATACGGGGATGCGGATGCTGTTAACCGTTGCTTTGGCTGCGGGGCTGGTTGCGATGGTTGGATTGATAACCGCGGTGTGTAGCCCCGCGTTTTCAAAAAGAAGTAACTGGGATGAAATGGTGATGGGCGTGTCGTTCATCCCTGCGACGATTGTTTGGATTCCTTTAGTTTATGTGCTATGGACACGTGGTATTGGGCATAAGCCAATCCTGTTTGGTGTGCTGGGGAGTGTGGGGCTCATTGGGCATTCGATTGGTATTGGAATCGTTATCGATTCGATGGTACGTTGGCAGTATTCTGAGATATGGATTTTTACGCTTGTTTTTGCAACGATTTTTCTTGTCGGCCTTTTGTGGACATGGGTTTTATGGTGGGGCTACAAGCGACGATTGGTTTGGGATATGGGTGAGGATCGTGAAGTTTATTGTGTTGATTGCGGTTACAACCTGCACGGTCGGCGGGATACAACATGTCCGGAGTGTGGGGCAACACCGACGCTTGAGGAATTAGTCAGAGGGCAGGGGATGGCGATGGAGAAAGCGGGGAAGGGGTCATGATGAAATATGAAACAGATCATGCTTTATGCAAAGAGTTAAATCATGGGGTTTCATGAAAATCACTGTCATCACGAATCGTTTTGGCGGGGACTCGTTTGCGGCAAGCTCAATGTTTGGATGTTGTTGATGCTGACATTAAGCTGGTCGCTAGTTGTCATGTCGGGACTCATATTACGATTTATGCTGCGCGATCCGGTTGCATGGTATGACTTATGTTTACATGAGTGGATATTGGGTGCAATATGTGTTTGGTTTGTGCCGTGCCTTGTGCTCTGGATTCTAAATAAGCGGTATTTCTATGTTGGTTGCGGTGTGATGACGACAATCGGCGTTCTTGCTTTCCAATGGTGCTTTAAGGAGTATATAGAGCACCATACGATGTTTGATGTGAAGGGGATCTACGAGGATACGTATGGCTTTGCTCGTATCGCCTTTCCTTTCACATTGATTCTTGGTTCATGGACGTGTGTGTTGTGGTGGGCAACACGCAAGCGAATGGTGAATCAGCCGATTGTTGGTAAAGATGTTAGTTGTCCTGAATGTGGTTACAACTTGCGAGGAAGAAAAGATACAACTTGTCCGGAGTGTGGGGCAACACCGACGCTTGAGGAATTAGTCAGAGGGCAGAGTATGGCGATGGAGAAAGTGGGTAGAAATTAGCATGTTGCAGTTTTTTTCTTAGCCACCTTTTTACGGCTAGTCTTTTTCTTTGTTGCTTTTTTTGATCGTTCCGTGGCGCGGATTTTTGATTCAGAGCAATACTTCTGGCAGATTGCATCTTGATCGCACAGGGAGTGGCGAGCTTTGCAGACAGCGCGGCCGTGTAGGATGAGCAGGTGTGAGAGGAGGGTCCAATCTTCTTGGGGAAAGCGGGCCATGAGGTCTTGTTCGATTTTCTTGGGGTCTTTGTGGGTGGTGAGGCCAAAGCGATTGGCAAGGCGGCCAACGTGCGTGTCGACGACGACGCCGTGATTGATATTGAAAGCATTGCCGAGGACGACGTTGGCGGTTTTGCGCGCGACACCGGGTAGCTTGATGAGGTCAGGCATGTTTTGCGGAACTTTGCCATCGAAATGTTCGACAAGCATCTTGGAAGCGCTATGAATTGCCTTGGCTTTGTTTTGCCAGAAGTTGACCTTGTTAACGAGTTGACGGATATCTTCGAGGTCCGCTTTGGCTGCGGCTTGAGGGGTTGGGAATTTCTTGAAAAGGGCAGGAGTGACCTTGTTTACCAAGACGTCGGTGCACTGAGCTGAGAGGATCGTAGCGACAAGCAGTTCGTATGGGTTTTTGTGAATCAGCGCGCATGTTGCATCGGGGTAGCGTTCATGGAGTGCTTTGAAAATCGTTTTGGCTTTTCTTTTTTCTGACGCGGAGGCGGATACGGTGGTGCTTTTCTTTTTTGTTGATTTCTTTTTGGGCATGGCTTAGGTTTCTTGATTTTGATTATGTGATTGTGTGAGTGTGAGGAGGGCGAGTTGTTCGGTTTTGTAGATGAATGGTGAGATAACAAGCATGCCGGTGAGCAGGAGCGCGGAGAGGCCGGTGAGTTGCTCGGAGAGTTTGTGAATGGATTGAAATTCGGTACGGGCGGTGTCGCGTTCGACTTGTTCTATCTTGGGGTTGTACATGGTATCGCGGAGCGTGTGCATGGCAGGTTGGGTCAGATAGATGTGGACAGCGAGCAGTGCGACGACGCACATGAGCAGAGAGATGCGGAGGAAAGAGAGAAGGCGGCGGATGTGGCCGGCGGTTAAGGCGCGGAGGATGACGATGGTGACGACGAGGCCCATGGCGCAGATGAGATGGACGTTGATGAGGCGGTCGATGGTTTCGCCGACGGCGGCACCGGCGACGATGTCGGACCATTGGTCTTGGAAGAGCGACGCGTTGAAGGGTGCGATTCCGGGGGCGGCCTGGTAGCTGCGGATGGTTTGAAATGTGGCGGGCGCGGCAACAGCGATCGCAATGATGGAGCCGATCCATGTGCCGAGGAAGAGGTAGTAGAAACCGAAGGTGAGGCGGGTGTAAAAGAGTTTTTTCATGTCTATCTTGTGATTGGAAAGAAGGATTTGCGGGAGTGGATAGGACGATAAGCTACTGGAGTTTTATGTTTGAGTTGGCGAGGGTGATTCACCGTCGGGGAAGGCGGAGCCGTTTTCGTAAACGATCTCTTTCCAGATGGGGAGCGTGAGTTTGAGTTGATCGATGAGGTAGCGTGTGGCGGTGAATGATTCGGGGCGGTGCGGGGTGGCGGTTTGGATGAGGATGGAAGCTTGTCCGAGGGGGACCGGGCCGGTGGCATGGATGATGCGGACAGCGGCGCATTGAAATTGGTCGATGGCGGCTTGTGCGAGTTCGGTTAAGACGGGTTTGGCCATGGCTTGGTAGACGTGGTAGTCGATGTGCAGGAGCTTACCATATGCGGGGTGAATTTCGTCGCGGGACTTGCCGAGGAAGGTGCATTCGGCGCCACAGGAGGTAGGAAAGGGGTCGAACGATTGATAGGCGACCGGGCCGACGTGGAGGCCGACGTCGATGAAGGGCGATGCTGTTTGTGATTGTGACGGTTGCGACTGCATGAGTCACATTGTATCGAGATTGTGGAAAGCGTTTTGGAAAAAAGGGGTTTGCTTGGCAAGGAGAAATGAAGATAAAAAAATGGGTCCGTTGACAGTGGGGTTTTGCCAACGGACCTCGAGGGAGGGGGTCGGATGAACAACACTGAATCATTGTCGGGGTGGGCGCGCGTTTCCAGTTGAGGGGTTAACTTTTGCAGGATTCATAGGGTAAAACCGATGATGGTGCGATGATATGGACGTGACGCGCATGACAAAGTGTGCTTGTGTGCAAGTCGTTTTGGTTTGCGTATGATGACCCAACGGGTGGAACCCGTGGGCTTGAGTGTGACAGATCAGGATATTATGAGTTGGGATCGATGAGGGATTGCTCGTGAAGTTTGCGGAGCAGGTCGAAGGCGGCAAGTGGGGTGAGGTTGAGCATGTCAAGTTCTTTGAGTTGCTCGATGGCAGGATGGTCACGGAAGATTGTTTCGGAGAACAGGGACATTTGCGCGTCGGAAGCATCGGTGGCTGGTTGCTCTTGCGGGGTGATGGGTGTGGGAGTGTTTTGGAGTTCGGGTGTTGAGGGTGTGGGGGGAGCGCCTTCATGTGAGACGGCGAGTTGTGAGAGCAGGGTGCTAGCGCGCTTGAGGATGGGGTCGGGCAGACCGGCGATTTTGGCAACGTGAATGCCGTAAGAACGGTTGGTGGAGCCGGGGGCTATACGGTGGAGGAAGACGATTTGATCTTGCCATTCGCGGACCGTGACGTTGAGGTTGGTGACGTTGTCGTATTGCTCGGCAAGTGTGGTGAGTTCGTGGTAGTGTGTGGCGAAGAGGGTGCGCGGTTTTGATTGTGCGATGAACTCGGCGATGGCCCATGCGAGGGAGAGACCATCGAGGGTGGAGGTGCCGCGGCCGATCTCGTCGAGGATGACGAGTGATTTTTCGGTGGCGTGGTGGCAGATGTTTGCGGTTTCGGTCATTTCGACCATGAAGGTGGACTGGCCGGTGTGCAGTTCATCGGAAGCGCCGATGCGTGTGAAGATGCGGTCGGTGAGTCCGACGATGGCGCGGTCTGCGGGGACGAAGGATCCGGTGTGTGCGAGGAGTGTGATGAGGGCGGTTTGCCGGATGTAGGTTGATTTACCTGCCATGTTGGGGCCGGTGATGAGGCCGAGCGTGGCGAGGGGTTGGTCGCTGTCTATCTTGTGGTTAGACGGGCTGGATGATTGCGGTCCGAGGTGTGTGTCGTTGGGGACGAACTGATCGCCGAGGAGTTGATCGAGGACGGGGTGGCGGCCGGCTTCGATGATGAGGACGGGGTCGTCGGTGATGGTGGGTTTGACGTAGCGATTTTTGACGGCGGTGAGCGCGAAGCAGCCGAGGCAATCGAGTTCGGCAATGAGGTCGGCGAAGGCTTGGAGGTCGGTGATGTGCTTGGCGGCTTCGGCGGTGAGTGCGGCGAAGAGGTCTTGTTCGCGGGAGATGGCGTGGGATTCGGCGGAGAGTGCTTTGCCTTCAAATTCTTTGAGTTCGGGGGTGATGAATCGTTCTGCGTTTTTGAGGGTTTGCTTGCGGGTCCAAGCGTCGGGGGCTTTGTCGCGGTTGACGGCTGAGAGTTCGATGTAGTAGCCGAAGACTTTGTTGTAGCCAACTTTGAGGTGCGGGATGTCGTGTTGTTCAAGAAGGTCGGCTTGGTATTGTGCGAGCCAGGTGTGGGAATCGCGTTGGAGGCTGCGGTATTCGTCGAGCTCTGTGTCGAAGTCGTCGCGGATGAGTCCGCCTTCACGGAGATGAGCGGGGGGCGTGTCGATGCAAGCAGTGGTGATCTGGTCTGCGAGTGATTGGAGGATGGGCTGAAGGGTTTTGATACGTTCGTGATAGGATGCAACGGTGGGGCGTTCGTCGAGCAGGTGTTCTATCTTGTGGATAGACGATGCGGATTTCCCGAGGCCGACGAGGTCGCGTGGTGTGGCGCGCCCGACGGCAAGTCTCGCAATAATGCGCGGCACGTCATGGATCGTGTCCAAAACTTCACGCAGGTCTTCAAGAAAACGTGAATCAAGCGTGAGCGCTTCGACGACGCGCTGCCGTTGTTCGATGGGTTCGCGATCACAAAGCGGATAGCACAGCCAATGGCGCAGGGTGCGTTTGCCCATAGCGGTGACGCAGTTTTGCAGTGTGCTTAGGAGGGAGTGTTCAGTTTGCGCGCTGCGGAGTGTTTGTGAGACTTCGAGTGAGCGGAGGGAGGTTTGATCGATGATGAGATGGTTTTGTTGCTCAAAGCGGCGGGGTGGGTAGAGGTGGGCAAGGCGGCCGGTATCGGATGAGCATTGTGTTTCGAGGAGATAATGCACAACGGCGGAGGCGGGTGCGAGGGTGGGGTCGTCGTCGGAGAGGCCAAACCCTTGCAGGGTTTTAACTTGGTATTGACGCTTCAGGATTTCGATGGCTTCGCCGTGACGGAATTGCCAACCGGGGCGCGGTGCGGGCGTGCAGCCGATGGTGTCGATGAGGGTTTGGATGTGCTTTGGTGTTTGATTGTCGGCGGCTTCGCAGAAGAGCAGCTCTGATGGTGCGATGCGGGCAAGTTCGTCGGCGGCTGTCTCGGCGGGGAGTGTGGCAATGTTGAACGAGCCGGTGGAAAGCTCGGCCCATGCGAGTGAGACTTGTCTATCCGTGTGATAGACGATGGCGGCAAGTGTGTTGACCTGATCGGATTCGAGGTGGGCTTCGTCGGTGAGGGTGCCGGGGGTAATGACGCGGGTGACATCGCGGCGAACGACGCCTTTGGCTTGTGATGCGTCTTCCATTTGATCGCAGATGGCGACGCGGTGGCCGGCCTTGACCATGCGGGCGATGTAGGCTTCGACGGCGTGATAGGGGACGCCGGCCATGGGTTGGCCTTTGGATCGTTCGGTGAGCGTGACGCCCAGCACCCGGTGTGCGAGCTTGGCGTCGTCGTAGAACATCTCGTAAAAATCGCCCATGCGGAAGAAGAGCACGGTTCCCGGGTACTTCTCTTTGAAGCGGTGGAACTGCTGCATCGCCGGGGTGAGTTTTTTGGGTTTGTCTTTGGTGCTCGCGGTGGTCATAGATGAGCTAATTTACTGGAAAAGCTGACGGATGTGGAGCGGTGAGTGCATTCCACAAGTTGTTTGTGATTGTGTAGAAAGCGGTGTGAGGCAGTGACGCGATTGTATACTTGTGGGATGAGCGAGACGCTGTTTGGAAAAGATGAAGGGTTGGTGAAAGATGCGATTGATACAACCGTTGACGTCAGCGGGGGATATGCAGTGGTGGCGCTGGAACGGGGTGGGTATGCCTCGGGAAGTTTGGGCGAAGGATTGACGTATGCGATCGGAAAGGACTTAGCGGATTTGGCGGTGGGGGAGCGCGTGGAGGTGCCGTTGGGGAGGGGGAATCAGAAGGTTTGGGGTTATGTGACGGGTTTGACGGATGAGGTGCCGGTGAATGCGAAGGGGAAGGTGGTTCGGTGCAAGAATGTGATCGCGCGGGATGAGGGGCGGATTCGGCTGACGGGTGATCTGATCGAGCTTGGGAAATGGATTGGTCATTATTATTGCTCGCCGGTTGGGATGGCGTTGGCGGGGATGTTGCCGGCGGCAGTCAAGCAGCGCACCGGGACCAAGCAGGTGATGATGGTCAGGTTGCCCAAAAGCGAAAATGGTGAGCCTGTAGAAGAACCAAAAATCACGAAGCTGCAGAAGGCGATCATGGAAGCGGCGGCTGGTCGGGATTGGACGGAATTAAGAGAGCTTGCTGATTTGGCAGGCGCGAAGACGAAGGGACCAGTGAAGAAGCTGGTGGCGATGGGATTATTAGAGACGCGGTCACAAGCGCAGGTGCGCGGCCGAGGTGTGATGGATTTTGAGAAGACGGTTAAGGAGGGGGATGAAGTTGATGTTCGGTTTGAGCTCAGCGCGGAGCAGAAGGTAGCGGTTGAGAAGATACAAAGCGGGGATGATGGTTTTGGTGTGAGCTTGTTGCATGGGGTGACGGGGAGTGGGAAGACGGAAGTTTACTTGCGGTTGATCGAAGATTTGCTAGCGAAGGATAAGAGTGCAGGTATTGTGGTTTTGGTGCCTGAGATTGCGCTAACGCCGCAGACGGTGGGGAGGTTTGTAAGAAGGTTTAATCGTGACGATGAACCATGTGTTGCAAACCAAGGGACAGAAAGTGCTGGCAATGATACACAACAGGGGGGGGTCGCGGTTTTGCATTCTGGTTTAACTTCTGCACAGCGGCATGCACAGTGGCGACGTATTTTTAATGGCGAGGCAAACATCGTGGTTGGTGCGCGGAGCGCTATCTTTGCGCCGGTGAAAAAATTAAAGTTGATCATTGTCGATGAGGAGCATGAGGGGAGTTACAAGCAGGATCAGTTGCCGCGGTATCATGCACGGGATGTAGCTGTGAAACGTGGACAAGTGTGTGGAGCACGAGTGGTTTTGGGGAGCGCGACGCCGAGTTTGGAAAGTTATTTCAATGCGACACGGCGGAAGGTTTATGATTTGGTGCAACTTACGCAGCGGGTGCCAGGGATGAAGTTGCCACGGGTGAAAGTGGTGGACATGATCGAGGCGCGGCGGGAACGCAAGGGAGTGCATCTTTTAAGTATGGAATTAGAAGGGGCGATGGCACGGGTGCTGCAAGGGGGCGGCCAAACCATGCTGTTTCTCAATCGGCGGGGTTATGCAAATTATATTGCGTGCCCGGATCAAAATTGTGGTTGGATGATGAAGTGTCGGTACTGTGATGCGATGATGGTGTATCACAAGGATGCGAGTTTACCGATGGGCGGGCAGGTACGTTGTCATCATTGCAGCGCGGAGCAGGTGCTGCCGCGGCTATGTCCTGATTGCAGGAAGAAGGTGACGGTGTTCGGGCTGGGTACGCAGCGGGTGGAGGAGGAATTGGAACGGAAGTTCTCGGGGGCGCGCGTGCTGCGGATGGATTCGGACACGATGCGAAAGGGTGCGGATTATCAGGAGGTTTTGGATGTATTTCGACGTGGGGAGGCGGAGATTTTGCTGGGGACACAGATGATTGCGAAGGGGTTGGATTTTCCAAATGTGCGATTGGTGGGTGTGGTAAGTGGGGATACAGCGCTAAACATGCCGGATTTTAGGGCAGGTGAACGGACGTTTGGATTGATTGCGCAGGTGTCTGGTCGGGCGGGCAGAAGTGATAAGCCGGGCGAAGTGTATGTGCAGACGTTTAATGCTGAGGATGAGATCATCAATTTGGCAGCGGCACATGATTATGTTGGTTTTGCTGAGCGCGAGTTGAAGTTGCGAGAGGAGGCGGGGCATCCGCCAAGTACAAGGATGGTTCGGATTGTTGTGCGTGATCGTGATCGTGGAAAGTGTGAGGGGCTGTCTAATCAACTGTTAGATAAGCTGCGGGCGATGAATGATCGGATGGGTTTGGGGGTGATGATGCGTGGGCCTGTGCCGTGTTCGATTGATCGGATCGCGGAGTTTTTCCGGTTTGAGATTGAATTGATGGCAAGTGGGCCGGCGATGCTGCAGAAGCTCATGGGGGCGATGCGTGGCGAGCGAGAATTGATTTCCGATGGGCAAGTGGCGGTGGATGTCGATCCGATTGTGATGATGTAGCAGCATGCACGTAGGTGCATTTGGTTTGCTAGATACCGGTACATATTAACTGTGGCTAATCAATCAGGATTCAAGGCTGACTTGTTTGACTTCTGGGATAGGGCAGCAATCTGAAAATTTGATAGTGGTTTCGAGCAATTCAGACAAGCAGACGGTGGCGACCGATGAGGCGGAGTCGGACATCGCGTACGGGATGATCAGATGGTCTTCATGCACCAACGCGCCACAGGAGTAGACGACGTTGGGGACATAGCCATCACGTTCAGCTTCGTCGGGAACAAGTAATGGGTTGGGCAAGTGTGCGATGACTTTGGATGGGTCTTCGAGGTCGAGTAGTGCGACACCAATACAGTATTGTCGCATGGGTCCGACGCCGTGGGTGAGTAGTAGCCAGCCTTGGGGTGTTTCGATGGGTGGGCCGCAGTTACCGACTTGGACAAATTCCCAAGGATATCGCGGGCCTTGCAGTTTGATCGCTTCGTTCCAGAAGTGAACATTGTCAGATTTCATGAGGAACATGTTTTCGCCGTCGAGACGACTAATCATGTAATAGAACCCGTCGATGCGGCGAGGGAAGAGGGCCATGCCTTTGTTCTGAACGTATTTGCCGTTGAGTGTGTGGATGGAGATATCGTTGAAATCTTTGGTTTCGAGGAGTTGCGGGAGAATGCGGTATCCGTTGTAGGCGGTGTAGGTGCCGTAGTAGGTAACTGAACCGTCGTCGTCGGTGAAGCAGGTGAGCCGAACGTCTTCAATGCCACGGGATTCGTTTTCAGAAGTGGGGAAGATGACGACTTCGGATGGATCAGTGTTGGGTGGCACAAAGAGGTGGTAGTTGGAGCGGGCAAGCCAGAGCATGTTCTCTGCGGTTTCGTCAAATGGCTCGGGGCAGTCGCCGGACTGTTGCAGCTCGTGAATCTTTGCATCAAGTTGATGGAGGGTGAAAAAGTCGGGGAGTTGATCGAGGATGATGCGAGCAGCGTCGGAGTACGCTGCCATTTCGATGAGCTTGAGGAAGAAGAGTTTTTTCTCGTAGGTTTGGTCTTCGTTGGTGCGGAGTTTGGAAGTGAATCGGCCGGGGGGATCGAAGGTGACGTGGCCGTCGCGGTGGAGGATGCCGGTGCGGAAGACGATGGAGGAAACATGTCCTTCGCCGGTTGCGCGGAGAGACATGATGAAGCGTGCTTGTCCGGGTTCCATGCCGGTCTGGTCGGGGTGTAGGACGATGGAGGGGTTAAAGAGTGCCGCAGATTCGATGGAGTATTCCATGGTGAAATACGAGCCGATAAGGAGCATGCGGTTTTCAGAGAGCGCATCGGGGTCTTCGATGTGCGATTTGACGTAGGCAAAGTGGCGGCGGAAAGCGGCTTTGATGTCTTTGTGGCGAGAGGCGAAGGAGGCAAGAACGTCGGTGAGAAGTTGGTTGACGTCCTCTTCGGAGAGTGAGGCGATGCGTGAAAGCAGGGATTGGATGCGATGTTCACCGCCGATGTGGAAGTAGCGAGTGATGACACGGGCGTCATCGGAGTGGAATTTGTCCGGGCGCCTGATGACTTTGATCTTGCTTTGTTTGAGCATGTCGTTGATCCTAAGCGGGGATGGGTCAACAGATGATAGGCAGGCGAAAGGCTATAAGTGATATCGGCTGCGAGAGAAAGATGCGCTTAAGCGGCAGATGGGTTCGGGTTATGGCAGTGGTACAGGATATGGATCTGTTTTATGGGACCCCACGGAAGCGAAGAGGTGCTTACATAAGAGATTCATGGGTGTTGGCATCTGAGCATGAAAAACCCCTGCTGAGCAGGGGCGGTATGGTTGAATTGCGATGTTCGGTAGAAATTACTCGGCTTCTGGGGGCGGAGAACCAAAGAGGGCGCGGCCGATGCGGACGACGTTGGCGCCTTCTTCGATAGCGACCTCAAAATCACCAGACATGCCCATGGAGAGGACGTTGCAATTGCCGCCGCCGAGTTTTTCTTTTTGCAGGTCCTCGAAGATGTCGGCGGTGCGAGAAAAGACGGGACGGGAGTCTTCAGGATTGTCTGAGTAAGGGGCCATGGTCATGATGCCACGGAGCCGGAGGTGCATCATGGTTTCGATTTGTTCTGCGAGGTGGAGAACAGCGGGAGCGGCAACGCCGAATTTCTGTTCTTCGCCTGAGCTGTTGACTTGGATAAGGATGTCGACGATTCTGTCGGCGCGAGCTGCGTAGTTGTGAAGTTCTTCAGCAAGGCGGAGCGAGTCGACTGAGTGAATGAGCGCGGTAAGGGGCGCGACTTGTTTGACTTTGTTGCGTTGGAGGTGACCGATCATGTGCCAGCGAACTTGATCGGGAATGCCGAGTGAGGATTGCGGTGCGGCACGTGAGAGTGTTTTTTTACGAGCAAGGAATTCGTTGAGTTGCGGGGCGCGTTGGGTGAGTTGTTGGACGCGGTTTTCGCCAAGGTCAGCGTGTCCCATCTCGACGAGAGTTCGGATCTGGTCGGGAGTGGCATTCTTTGTGACGGCAACCATGACAATATCCTTGCCTTTGCGGCCGGAGCGTCGGGCAGCTTGATCGATGCGCTCGTTGATCTGGTCGTAAGCGTCACGCAATTGTGTCGGACTGATGATGTTATCGGTAGTCATAGTAGAAGCGTATGTTGGAAAGGCGGGGTGTGCAAGAGGTTCGTTCCCTTATGAGCTATCGGAATATTCAGACAAATAAGATGAATGTTGTTCATCTTGGGGTATTGGACTTGAGATAGGCGAGAGGGATTAGGGTGTAGATTTGGCGGTACGTTTGGCGACAGATTTTTTGATGAAGATTTTAGTGCCAATGAACGCGGCGATGATGATGATGAGAGCGATGATCACGCCAATTTGGCCTTGCTTGACCCATTCTTTGACCTGAGCGATGTGGTCAGCGAAGAAGTAAGCTGCAAAAAAGATCGCTGGGACGGAGAGCAGGGCTGCGGAGCCGTCGAAGAAGAGAAACTTCCAATAAGGGAGTTTGAAGATGCCAGCAGTGAAGAAGGCGGGGGCACGCATGCCGGGGAGGAATCGTGCGACAAAAATGAATTTGCCGCCGTGCTTGTTGAGTTGCGCTTCGGTTTTTTGAAGGCGGTCTTCGGTGAGGTAGCGTCGGAGGAGCGGGAGTTTGGGGACATGATGCCCATATTTGCGACCGAGCCAGAAGACGATGCCATCAGCACCAATGATGGCGATGAAGAGTGCGGGGAGCATGATGAAAGCGGAAGCAGTGGGATCGGCTTTGCCGCAGACATAGCCGGCGAGGATGATGGGGATATCTTCGGGGATAGGCGCACCGAAGCCTGAAAGAAGGATGACACCGATGATAATGATGTACGGCATCTGAGCGGCGAGATTGGTGATAAATTCTTCCATGTGCAGGCAGATTGTAACGAGTTGGACGGAGCGTGTCGCAGCGGTCGGGAAGTGAGGCGATGAAAAGCGCGTGAGCGATGATTGCATCGGTAATATGACGTCGGAGACAGCAAACATCGCAGGCTACAGACATGATCTCTTGCGGAGTGATGATCAGTCGCATCATTGCATGGGATTAGTTTTACAAGTGTGCTATTAGTCTGATGAAGCGGGGGGAGGTGGGGTATGGTTTTGGCGGAGCCAGTCAAGAGCGGCATCACGGGAGGTGTGGGAAAGATCAAGCTGCAGGTCGTAAGCGGTGTCGAGGATTTTTTTGAATTGCGGTGAGGGGGATAGGCCGAGAGTGATAAGGTCTTCACCGGTGAGGAAAGGTGTAGGTGAGATGCCGGCTGGGTCGTTGGCTAAGTTATCGGCATCGGTTGAGATGCTTGCAGCGAGGTTGGGTGCAATAGCGTAGGTGAGTGGAAGTGTGTGCGGGAAGTATGGTGAGGCAAGTATGCGTTTTTGTTCAGCGATGGTGAATGATGACCAGCCGTTCAGTTGCGGAAGCAGGTTGAGGATGCCAACGAGTATGGTTTGTGTCTCGTTAGAAAGACTGAGTGCTTTTCGTATTCCGGTTATTCGGAAATGCTCGCAGAGGAATGTGGTGATATGAGGAAGACTGGGGACAAGAGAAGTTTTATGGAAGAAACGATCGAGCAACCAGCCAGCCAAGAAGGTTGGATAGGCGAATGGTATGTTCGGCTCTGAATCTAATCGTTGATTAGACAAGTGGGTGAGGATCGGAAGTGGATCATGTTCGAGGAGTGATTGATGGTCGTTATTGAGGATGGGGCCATCGAGCTTGAGTTGATGGATAAGAAAGATAGCGTCATGGGGATTGCTACCAGTAAGCATGTTTTGAAGTTCACCGCCGATGCGCTCACGTGAGATTTGGCCGAGGTATTTGGCATGGTTTCGGATGGCATTGGCGGTGGGTGAAGCGATTGTAAAGCCAAGGCGTGCGGCAAAGCGGATTGCGCGGAGCATGCGGAGATAGTCTTCGGCAAATCGTTCTTGCGGGTCGCCGATAGCGCGGATGGTTTTGGATTGAAGATCGGTGAGGCCTTGAACGAAGTCGATTACGTTTGCTGTGAGGGGTTGGTGTTCGTCTAATTCATGGTTAGGGATGTCGGCGAAGAGGCCGTTGATGGTAAAGTCACGGCGTGCGGCATCGTGTTCAGCATCTGTAAACTGCACATTGTCTGGACGACGTCCATCAGTGTAGCCCCATTCGAGTCGGAAAGTAGCAACTTCGATGGGGATGCGTGATTGATAGACGAGGACAACGCCGAAGGATTCACCTACGTACCGAGATTTTGGGAAGAGTTTGCGGACAATATCGGGCGTGGCAGAGGTGGCGATGTCGTAGTCTTTGGGTGGGATTTGCAGGAGTGCATCACGGACGCAACCGCCAGCGAAGTAAGCGGTATGGCCAATAGATTGGAGTTTGCACAAAATGGCGGATGCAGCAGTGAGCTGTGGCGAAGGAGGGAACTGAACTTGTGCATGCTGGTTTGCCATGAGATGAGATTGTAGCCGAATTTTTCGAGAAACGGATTGGGTTTGTGTCCGTCTACTTTGTAGAGTGGGGATGTTGAAAGGTGAAGGCGATGGCCAGTGTAATGATACAAAAACAAGATCAGTCGTTGGTAGAATCTGCAACTGATGGGGTGCGGGTTGTAGATGGTGAAGTGATTACGGATTTGGAATGTTTGGAGTGCGGCTATAACTTGCGAACGATGCGCGTGTGGGGACAGTGTCCGGAGTGTGGGATGAAGGTGGGGGTGAGCTTACGGAATGATCGGTTGTGCGATGCTTCGCCGGCGTGGCTGTCGACGGTGTATCGTGGAACGCGGATCATGCGGGCGGGGGTGATCTTGTCATTTCCGTTTTTGTATGTGGGTGTGGTGCTGGGGACGGTGGGATTCTTTCATGTGTTGCAAAAAGAAACAGGGCGGCAGGAACCGCGGAAGGATCGGTATTTAAGATTGATGTCGCAGGGATTGCTCGGCGCGGGAGCGATGGGATTGATCGGCGTGATGATGGGATTGGTTTGGATGGTGGTGATGAAACGCTGGCGGATGTTTGAAGACGTGCTTCATTTTGATTGGATGGTGATTGTTGCACATGCGGTTTATTTTTTGGGAGTGATACATGCGTGGATGTATGTGGGGGTGCTTGCGGAGCGGTTGCCGGATGAGGGTTTGGTGAAGCGATGTCAGCGGGTGCGGTGGGATTGGTTCATCGCAATCGGAGGTATTGTTTTGATTGCGGCGATGGCGGATGTGGGGAGTGTGATGTATGAGTGGTTTGGCCATTACAATAAATATTATGGGCCGGCGCTGGTGGGTTGTGTCGGGTTGGTGCTGCTTTGGTTATGGTGGCGAACGGTGCGGTTTTGCGGGGTGGTGATTGAGCGGATGTGTGTGATTGCGAAGGTGGATTTGTGAAGAACAGGAATCAGGTTGTCATGAATCAGATCTCAGAGGCATTCGGTGGTGAGGCAGATCTGATTATGGGTGTCCGGTGTATTCGATGTGGATATGATCTACGCGGTATAAATGAAAAGGGGACGTGTCCAGAGTGTGGGTTTGGGAACGAGTTAAGCCATTCTTTGTTTCGTAAAATTGGAGATCTTGTATGGGGGAGAAAGATTTGTCGTGGTGCGGGGATGATAGCGTGGGGGTTGATCGTGTCCGTCCTTGCGATTCTTTGCATGTTGGGGATTGATGTGTTTGCGCGTAGAGAATGGGGATATGAAATTGTTGCGATGGTGGTTGAGATGATGTTTGTGATCTTTGCTTTACCAGCCATATGTCTCATGATGGTAGGGATTTGGTTTTTCTGTAGTTATAGTGAGTGGGCGAAAGCGATGTCGCCTTGGATTGTATCGACATGGTTATTAAGATGCTGCGCGATGTACGTTGCAGGATATGTGTTGGTGTCCGGATACTGCTTTATTGATCGTCATTTTATGCATACAGGTGTTGCTGAAAGTATGATGCTAACGGTTGGTTCTAGCTTGTTGCCAGTATGTGTGCTTGTCATGGCAGTGGGGTTGCTTGTCATTGTGAGGCGGCTCAATCCGCGGTTTGGCATGTATGGGCATTCTCGTCGTCGAACGATGTTTGTGTCGGCGGTGATTATTATTTGGGGGACGGCAATTCTGTGGTTGCCGATACTTGCGTGGGTGTTTCAAGGGCAGTCAGAGTATTTGGATAGCTTGGTGACGTTTTTGATTGGGGGGATTTTCATCATTGTACTGTTTGCGATTTTTGTTTTTGTGATAGATGCGTTGTTTCAGATTAGGCGTGCGTTGCGGGTTGTGTTGCAGGTGAAGAAATGTTGCGAATTGGAGTGATGCTCTCCGGTTAAGCTAGAAATGAGAAATGATAAAACTACGACCTGTAAGGTCGCAGCTGATGGTGTGTTGTGATTGAATGTGCGAGCAAGTTCTTCCGGAGTGCACTTCCGGGGGGTTAGATGGATTTGAGCATCTCGGAGATTTTCGCTACAGCGGTATCGAGAGCGATGTTCTCGCCGCGGTCGCCGTTGGAGCCGTTGCGGGCTTTGACTTCGATCTCACCATTGGCAAGCCCTTTGTCGCCGATGACCACACGGATGGGGAAGCCAATAAGATCCGCATCTTTGAATTTCACGCCGGGGCGTTCTTTGCGGTCATCAATCAGTACATCATGTCCAGATGCTTCAAGATCGATCGCGAGTTTGTCCACAGCTTCTGCGACTTCACCGGCATATTTGATGGGTGTGATGACGACTTGGAACGGCGCGATGGCGGCTGGCCAAATGATACCGTTATCGTCATGTCCTTGATTGCATTCGATGGCAGCGGCGAGGATGCGGTTTACACCAATGCCGTAGCAACCCATGAACATGGGGACAGCATTATTGTTCTCATCGGTAACGGTTGCGCTGAGTGCTTCAGAGTATTTGGTACCGAGTTTGAAGATATGGCCAAGTTCGATGCCGCGGGTTTCAGAAAGAGTGTGTCCTTCTTCACGCGGCGAGGGGTCGCCAGCCATGGCGTTACGGATATCAGATACAACCACGGCATCATCAGAGCGAAGTTTGCTCGTGAGATCGCGTTTCCAATTGAAGTGTTTAACGTGGCAATCTTTTTTGTTAGCGCCGGTGACCCAGCCAGATGGCGAGGTGTTGGGTTGTGCAGCATCAAAATCAACAATCACGCGCGTGAGAGGTGCGGTGGCACCAATTTGTGGACCGACATAGCCAATTGCAAAATCGTGACGCACCGCTTCGTGTTCTTCAATTAGCGCGACCGCTTCGATACGTGGATTAATCTTTTCTTTGACGGTTTGCAACAGCTTCGCTTCGTTGACTTCATGGTCGCCGCGCACGACAGCAATGATGAAGAATCGTTCTGGCACGAACTCTCGGGCACCGGGTGTGTACTGAGCTTCGTATGCGTGTTCCTGTTCAAGGTCTTCGTCAGTTTTGAGTGATGCTTCAAAGACGAGCGTCTTGAGCATGTCCAGTTCGGTGATACCGAGCTTGGCGACAACATCTGTGATGCCGGGACAGTTTGGCGTGTGGATGTTTTCGAGGGGAGCCGTAGGTTCGGCGGAGAGATCGTATTCGCGGGGACCGATCTCAGCTTTTTCGATGTTGGCCGCATAGTTGCCTGAGGATGATTGGAGGATGATGTCTTCACCGGTGGGTGAAGGCGCCATGAATTCGTGCGATGCGTTGCCGCCGATAGGTCCGGCTTCAGCTTCGACGACAAGGTAGGGCAGACCGCATGCTTTGAAGATGTTGCAGTAGGCTGCGTAGTGCTTGTCATATGCTTCGTTGAGGCCACCTTCACCTTCAAGTTTGGTATGGAAGGAGTAAGCATCTTTCATTTGAAATTCACGTGAGCGGAGAACGCCGAAGCGGGGACGGAACTCGTCACGAAATTTGGTTTGGATTTGGTAGAGCGTTTTTGGAAGGTCTTTGTATGAGGAGAAGTACGCGGCTGCGAGTTCGGTAATGACTTCTTCGTGCGTGGGGCCGAGGGCTTGTTCGCGGCCGTGGCGGTCTTTGACGACGAAGAGGTTTTGGCCGTAAGCGTCACGGCGTTGTGTTTTCTCCCAGAGTTCGATGGGTTGGAGTGAGGGGAGAAGGACTTCAGCAGAGCCGATAGCGTCCATCTCACGGCGGACGATCTCCATGGCTTTACGGAGTGAACGCAAGCCAAGTGGGAGGTAATCGTAGATGCCGGAGCCGAGCTTGCGGATAAGGCCTGCGCGGATCATGAGTTTATGAGAGGGCACTTCAGCGTCAGAAGGGTCTTGGCGTGAGGTGGGGATGAGCGAGTTGGTCCACTTGGTGGGCATGTTACTTCGTCCTGTCGGGTTGCATTTGGGGTGAATGTCGTTGGGTGTGGAGTGGCTGTGTTGTGAGTGGTGATGAGGCGCACGGCTTGGCGAATCATTATGGGGCATGATACCCGGTTGCGGTCATGTGCTCTACATCGGTCGAGAGTGGGGGAAGAGGCGTAGAGAAAAGGGGTGAAAGAGGGCTGTGTAAAGGGTGAATGCTGTTGTGAGGCGTACGCTAAGTAGATAGAATTGAGGCCATGCTCAGGATTGGTTTGCATACGCTTGTGCTTATTGGTTTAGCTGCTGTTTTGATGATCAGTGGTTGTACTGATCCGTTGTTTCCGAAGAGTGCTGAGCGTTCGCCGTATCAGCGGTACTCGGAGTTGCGAGGCAAGGACCGTGGCGGTGCGTATGAGGTTGATCCGAACAACCCGATGAAGATCAATCGCGATCTGCGTCGGCGGCTTGCACCACTGGATTAGAAAGAGGTTTGGTGAAGTGGGCCGTTTGTGAGCATGGGGCGAAGCAGGCAGGATAGAGGACATTGCGAAGGGGGGGAGGGCAATCATCGATCTATGCTTAAAAATCGCCTGGATAAAACGCAGCATGTTAGTGTTGGTGTTTTGATTATTATGGGTCTGTTTGTGCATTTATCAAAGTTTGTGTGCGGGCATGCCGATAATTGATCATGGTCGGTAACAGGTTTAACTGTTAGAACAATTTTGGAATCCTAACTACAGAGCTGGGGCTCGGGTTTGGTCGTACCTGATAAGAGAACTTTAACTGTGTTGGCTGCACTGGTCGTCGGAATGACGGTGGTCAGTGGTTTGTTGCTTGTGTTGGAGCCGGGGCCGATGGCACCATTGGCCGGTGTGACAATGATGTCGACCGATGCCGCACAAGGTCCTGAGGATCGATTGTTCGATTTTCCGCAGGAAAAACAGCGTCCTTGGCAGTCAATCGTAATCCACGACAGTGGAGATGCGATGGGTGATGCTGAATCATTGAACCAGTTGCACGCGACAGTTGGCAAGGGTGGCTTGGCTCATCACTTTGTCATTAATAACGGCAGCATTCAGACCGACGGTTTGATTGAGATTGGTTATCGTTGGCAGAAACAGCAAGGCGGTGCATATTTGGACCGTCGAGCAGCTCGGTCACAGGAAGACCTTGATCAGATTAACTGGTTCCATGAAAACGGGATTGGGATCTGTATGGTTGGCAATGCGGATGAGAAATCATTCAGCGAAGCTCAGATGCGTGAACTGGTATGGTTGGTGCGTCAGTTGCAAGATCGATTTGATGTGCCTCGGGAAGCGGTGTTTGTTCAAGTAGGGAGCGGTGAGGCTGATGTGGTGCCGCTATTTGCTGATGCGAGCTTCAAACAGCAGTTAAGCGACTGATTCCGCGTTATCCTCGATTCTGGCTGGAATGAAGATTGAATGGCCGACTCTTTCTTATATGGGTCGGTTTTTTTAATTACCGATGAATGGGCTTCAAAAAATTGGCTAAACCGGAGGATTTGGTTATGTGCGCATGAGTGAATTCAATTACAATGGCGATGACGTTTCGTGGACAATTTATCGGCCTGTTGCATATTTGGTACAGGGCGTAGAATAGTCCGGGTGGGCAGGCAGAAAAGTCGTTTTCCTGCAATGCCGCTGGAGCATCGCTTGTGTGAAAACACTGTGTAAATGATGGAATAGGATAAAGTTATCCACGATTCGGGACGATTGATCCATTGTCTCTGTTGTGTGGGTGACTTAAGAACGCTAGAGTTGTGGCATACGTTATACCATTATTTCGTATTTTAATATTTTGTTAGGGGAAGAGGGCTGCTGGACTGCGTAACGTGTGGTTTGAGCAGCGAAAACTTGATTATGGCTGAGTTTCATGAAATTCTCGGCTTCGAAGTGGTAGCAACACTTGGACACGGTGCGCGCAGCACAATCTACGCGGTGCGTGACAAGAAAAGTCGTGAGCTATTTGCATTGAAGCGTGTGGTACGCAACGGCACTGCTGATCAAAGGTACATTGATCAGGCGGTATCGGAGCATGAAGTGGCCACGCGGTTTAATCATCCGATCCTACGCCGAAGCATTAAGGTCTACCGTCAGCGGAATTTTCTGCGGACGAGTGAGGTCTATGTCCTGATGGAAATGGTGGATGGCCAGACGCTTGAGCAATATGAGCCCAAGGGTTTGATTGAGCTTGTGAACATTTGCAAGCACGTGGCGACGGGGCTTGGGGTGATGCATCAACAGAATATTATTCATGCGGATATGAAGCCGAATAATGTGATGGTGACCACGGATGGTTCGGTGAAGGTGATTGACTTTGGGCAGAGCTGTGAGAACGGCGCGGTGAAGGAGCGTATCCAAGGCACGCCGGATTACATCGCGCCAGAGCAGGTGATGCGACGAAATATCACGCCGCAGACAGATGTGTTTAATCTGGGGGCAACGATGTATTGGCTTCTGACGAAGAAGCACGTGCCGACGATGATCCCGAAGGGGAAAGCCGGCGTGGATCTGAAGACGGATGACGCATGTGTGCCGCCGATGGAAGTGAATGGCAATGTACCGCCTGCATTGTCGAGTCTGGTGATGGATTGCGTAGAGCGTAGCCCGCTAAATCGTCCTGCTACGATGCAGCAATTGGTGGATCGTTTGGAGATCGCGGCAGCGCAAGTGATCCGTCGTGAATCTGGTGTGAATGGTCACAGTAATAGCGAATCGCTACTGGACGATACCGCGGAGATGTTTGCAGAGTTTCCGGATGAGATGCTGGAAGAAAAGAAACCGGAACGAAAGAAATCGCAGCGTGATGCAAGCTAGATCTGACGGATTAATCAAGATGAAGACAACCCTTGGCGGATGCTGAGGGTTTTTTAATGATTTTTGGATGCACATATGCGAGAATTAATGTGTTGCGTGCAATCCTTGACTTGCGGCAACGTCATACATGTAGAAGCAATAGGGGTTTGGCAGGAATACGGATTGGCAATTTCCGTGATGATATTTTCTGCTGATTGTGAGTGTTAGGCTTCACAGAAATGCAGTTCACAGGCAGCTTGGTGGCTGATAAGCCGCCTGATTTAAGCCGATGAATGGCATGTGAACGTGGAGGAATGATTCTTGCGACGAATATCTATTTGTTTATGGGTTTGCGTATTAGCTTGGGCTGGTTCAGCCCAGGGTGCAACCGATGAGCAGATACAACAAGCAATCACGCGGATGCAGGATTATTTCTTCAGCATTCATGACGGGGTGGATCAGTGGGAAAATCAGTACAAAGGCAACAAGATTCATGGCGGGGGCGAGACTGCGTTGGTGACGTATGCGCTTTTGTCCAGCGGGATCAGTCCGCAGGATGCGCGGTTGTCACCAGCGATTCAATATCTGATGCGTAAAGAAATGAACGGCACATATGCGCGGTCGCTTCGTGCACATTGTTTTGCAGCAATGCCGAGTTCATATGCCTCAAGATTGCTTAGTGATGCTCGTTGGTTAAAGGGGGCGCAGAGCAAGGGGCGGTTTGATTATGGTGCCAAGTTTGTTAGCCGATTTGATCATTCGGTGACGCAGTATGGCGTGTTGGGGTTGTGGGAATATGCAAAGCGAGGCGGCGGTGCGGCACCACTGTTTTGGAAGTCAACACAAGATCATTTCATTAGTTGCCAAAATGAAGATGGGGGTTGGGGCTATACGCCGGGGCAAAAATCAACCGATGCGATGACAGCGGCGGGTGTGACAGCTTTGCTTGTGGCGCAGGAACAGATCCATCGCAATCGTTCGGAGCCATCGAAGCAGTTGCAGGAAGCGATCGAGCGTGGCTTGGTTTGGTTGGATTTGCGGGCGCATAGCAAAAAGGGGTTAGTTGGCGGCGGCGCGATGTATGATCTTTATAGTATCGAGCGCGTTGGGATGGCAAGTGGATTGAAAACTTTTGGTCGGCGAGATTGGTTTGATGCGGGTGCGGATCATATTTTAAAGCGTGAAAATGGCACGGGGAGTCTGGGGCAAAACCGTGTGGACACGGCGTTCGCGCTTTTGTTTTTAGCGCGTGGTCGGGTGGCGGTATGGATGAACAAACTGCGACTGTCGGGGCGGGAATGGAATAACCGTCCGAACGATTTACATATGCTGACTCGGCATATCAGCAAGGTGCGTGAGAAGGAACAGAACTGGCAGGTGGTGAATGCAGATTCACCAGCTCATGAATGGCTCAATGCGCCGGCTGCGTGGCTGTCCTCTAATCGTGAGATAGAGATGACACCACGAGAGAAGAAAAACTTAAAGCGATATATCAGTTTGGGCGGGTTACTAGTGGTGTGTCCTGAGAAGCGATCTAAGCGGTTTGAAGTGAGTATCACCGCGATGCTTAGTGAAATGTTTCCGCGGGCCAAGTGGCAGGAAATGAGTGATGATCATCCTGCACTCACGTTGTTGTATGAAATTGATTTGCCGGAATCTCGTAAGGGTAAAGTGCTGAGCAATGGTGTGCGGGATTTGGCGATTGTGTTGCCGGACGATTGGGGGATGGTGATGCAGCGTGACAAGCAGGCGACGAAGAAGTATGACGCGCGCGATGCGATGCTGAATTTGTATGCAAGCGTGACAGATCATGGACGTCAGATGAATCGAATGGCGACGCTTTTGGAGGGCAAAAAGGCGGGCGTGGCACGTGATGAGATGTTGATTGTCCGGGCGAGGTATGACGGGCAGTGGTGGCACGAGCCGAACAGTTTTCATGCGGTGGCCAATATGGTGTTTAACCGTGCGGAGGTGGAACTGCTCGGCGCGAATTTGTCTATTCGTGAGATAGACGTGAAGCGTGAACCGATGGTGCGGTTGACTGGTAAGGATGCAGCAACGCTGAAAGATGACGAGTTAGGTGCGATTGAAGATTATGTGTTGTCGGGTGGGACGGTTTTGGTGGAGACGATCGGTGGGCGCGGCCGGTTCTCGATCGAATTGATGAAACAACTGAGTTTGTATTTGGGCAGAGAGGTTCGGCCGGTAGATGATGATAGCCCATTGGTGAATGGCGCAGGTTTGGTAGGTGGGTTTGATCGTCGAAAGTGTGGGTATCGTCAGTTTACGATTTTGCAGGTTGGTCCGCAGCAGTCGGCGCGGTTGTCAGCGATCTACTTGGGGAATCGGCCAGCAATTATTTTCTCGCATGAAGATTTAACACTGGCGGAGATGGGCGTGCTGCACTGGGGGATCAGCGGGTACGACGTACAGACGTCGCGAGAGCTTTTGTATAACATCATCATGTATGTGCATCAGATGAAGCGTGAGGGCGAGCCACGCTTGGCGGGTGAGAAGCGGGTGTCGCCGATGATTCCTGCGGGGATCGCGGAAGTTTTGATTCATCCATAATTTTAGAAGCTTGTGTCCCAAACGGTGTGCATTGTTACTCCGAGGTGGTGCTGTGATGCACCGGATCGCAAAAAATACTTGGTGGCTTAAGAAATCGCAGTAAGATAAGCATGTGGAGAAAGGCCAAACACAGTCGCCGATGTTATTGCATGGGGATTGTGATGGTATGCGCAGAGCGAATGACTTTACTTCCGAGGGGTGGGGATGGATGTTTCGGTTGGCAGTGGGGTTTATGGTGGGGATTGTGATTGGGCGATGGGTCGGTGCGTGGACGGGTTGGGCATTTACGTTTTTTGTCGCAGGTTGTGCGGTGTGCGCGGTTGGATGGTGGGGAAGCTGGCGGTTGTGTGGTAACTGGCAGGAACGCATGACGGGGGTGATGCTTGTTTTGATGATGGTGATGTTGGGCGGTGGGTGGTATGTGGTGCGGCATGTCCAAATGCCAAGTGATGACGTTGGCATATATGTAGGCGGAGCGGATGATGGGGGGTGGCTGGTTAAAGTGCGCGGCAAAGTGGTGGGAGGTGTGCGAGAAACAAATCCAGCACGTGGCGCATTTGGGAAGTTTACGTATCGGCGCCCGGGTAGTGTGTTCTATCTTTCAGTTAGAGAGTTAAAGCGTGGGGATCGTTTTATAACGACGCGTGGGCGGCTACATTGTCGTGTGGGTGGTGTGATGGAAGGTTTGGCAGATGGTGATACCGTAGAGGTATTGGGTTGGCTTCGCGCGTTTCACGGTGCACGGAATCCAGGTGAGTTTGATTATGCCAAGTACATGACACGTAAGGAAGTCCGGGGACAGTTGGTGGTGAAGTCGATACTGCATGTCGAGGTGGCTGGGCAGGGCGGCGGTTTGTGGGAGAGATTGATGCAGATGCGGCGTGGCGCGATGGCAAGGGCGCAGGCCGCCTTGCTTGCGGGCTTTGATCAAGGGTGGGCGAAAGAGATAGGCTTGATCCAGCCTATAATATTAGGGGTTTGGGGTGATACAGATGAATTAATGTCTGATCGATTTCGGCGGGTGGGGATGTCGCATGTTCTTTCGATCAGTGGGGCGCATCTGGGGATCTTGCTGGGCGTGGTGTGGTTAGTAGGGCGATTGTTTTTAACGCGGCCGCGGTGGATCATCATGTTGGTGGTGATTGTGCTTGGGATGTATTTGTTGGTGTTGCCGATGCGCGTGCCGATTGTTCGCGCGGGGGTGATGACATTGTGTTTTTGTGTGGCAGGTTTTTGTGGTTGGCATGTGCGAGGGATTGCGGTCTTGAGTTTTGCGGCAGTGTTGGTACTGGTGGGACGGCCGATGGAATTGTTTGAGCCGGGGTTCCAGTTGTCGTTTGGGATTGTGGCCGCCTTGCTTTTGTATACAGGGGGTGTTTCCAAGCGATTGTTAGGTATGCGAGAGGATGGGCTGGATGTATGGCGGTTTCGTCGAGGGATGGGTTGGATGATGTGGCGGAGGGTTGTGGAATATGTTGCGGTGAGTGTGGTGTCGTTTGCGGTCGCATGGCCGATTGTTGCGTGGCATTTTGAAGTGGTGAGCCCAGTGGCGATATTGATGTCGGTGATGGCGATTCCTGTACTCGCCATGATGCTGGTATTGGGGTTTGTGAAGGTGGCGGTGGGGATGGTATGGGTTTGGGCAGGGAGTTGGATGGCATGGGGTTTGGCTTTATCGGCGGACTTGATGCTGTGGGTGGCGGCTGCGGGGGATATGGTTTGGGGTGGGAGTGTGGAATTATTGCAGAAACCAAGTATGGGTTGGGTGGTTACGGCACTCATCTGTACAGTGATGATGTTGGAATATGTGAGACGGATACGGTTGTGGCAGCTTGCAGTGATGATGATTCTTCTCGGGGGATGGCTTTGGATTGAGCAGGGGGGAGTGCCAAGTTTGCACAGTAAATCAAACACTGGAGGGCTATCGGTGCACATGATCTCGGTAGGTGAGGGTTCGTGTTATGTGCTGCAACATGGAGCGGAAACCATGATGTTTGATTGTGGGTCGCAGGGCTATTTGGACGTAGGTGAGAAGAGTATTCTTCCTGCAATTCAATCATTGGGTGTGACGAGGGTTGACCGTTTATTTTTGTCGCATGCGGACCTGGATCATTTTTCGGGGGTGCTTGATGTTATGGATGGCATAGCGGTGGGTACCGTTTATGTGACGGAAACGATGTTGGAGGAGGCAGAGGTTCAGCGAAGGGAAGGTCGTAATCAAGCGGTACGATTTTTAATGGATGAATTGAATCGGCGTGATGTTGTGGTGGAAGTGATTCGGCGTGGCGATGAGATATTGTTTGGTGAGGGAGGGAGGATTGAAGTGCTTTGGCCTGGGGAGCGGATCGTAGAGCGGAAAGCGCGGAATAATGGGTCGATGGTGCTTCGGGTACGGTATGCGAGGCGGACGGTTTTGCTGACGGGGGATTTGCAGGAGGATGGAGCTGAGGCAATGTTGGCGGAAGAAGAGATTGGCACGGTGGATGTAATGGAGTTGCCGCACCATGGCGGGTATGGCGAGGTTGTTGAGCGGTTCGTGCGGATGTCGCAGCCGAGGATTGTGCTGCAGTCATGCAGTGAAACGCGGTTAAGGCATGATCGTTGGGCAGAAGTGATTCATGAGATGGATGCAATACAACGTGGTGGTGGTGTTGTTAGATATGTGAGCGCGGTGGATGGGATGAGTTCGGTTGAAATTGATGCGAACGGTGGGATAACCAGTAGATGTTTTGTTGGGGGGCGTGTGATGGAGTAGCCGATAATGTGTGGAACATCTCACCACGATTTCGCATGTTGTTGCGAGGGGTCGGGGATGCGATGTGAAAACGGTTTGGCCGGGTCACGGTTTCCCGGTTGGTAATCGCTGAGGCAAGATCAGTCTATGCGATGGCCATGTTTATGTTGGTGATGTTTTAAGACAGGGGCGGTCCATGCCAAGAATATTGAAGATGTGCCGAATGGCCTGTTGGGTGACGGCGATGGCTGCTGCGGTAGGTTCTACGGCGCTCGTATTGCTCATGATGTTGCTTACGCGGGCTGAAGTTTGGGCGGGGTTGCGTGGCGGAGATGAGCCGATGGGGATGTTGGTGTTGGGCGTCTGCGTGATGGCTGCTTTACCAATGAGCGCGATCTTGGCGGCGCTTATACAGCGGCAATACCGTGGTCGGTGTTTGCCTGTTGAGAGCTAAGGCTTGATTGATTCGCTTGGAAGAACGTAGATTAGTTTTGAGATGAGCTTGATGTGTCCGGTTTTGTTTTGTCGGCGGTGGGCTTGTCTTGCGCAGAGGAGGGATCAGATACAGTCGTTTTTTCTGTAGTTGATGGGGTAGGGGTGAGGGTAGATTCAATGATCATGATGGGGAGGCGAATGGGCTTGTTTTGTTTGACGTGGATGACTGGACGGGTGGCGGTGAGGGGAAGTTGTTGATGTAGGACTGCTCCAAGGTTGACGTCGTAGCCAACAAGATTGGAAGCCCCAGCTTTGTCTTGATACCACCAGTACTGCGTTTGTTGGTGGGAGGTCGTATCCGTTTGAATGTTGACCTCTCCAGCGAAGTTTGAGGGGCTGGAGTCGGGTCGATTTTCTGAAAGTGATGTGTTTTCGGTTGTGAGGGGTTGTTGAATGATACGGACGGATTGACCTGAGCGTACTTTGAGTGCGCGGACAAGATATTTCACGTCATCGAGAGGGAGTTCAATAACAATGTTTTGGCTAACGGGTGTTTGTGTTTGGGCGGTAGCAACTTTACTTGTGGTTGCACCGATGGATTTAGGAGGTGTCGTGGATGCTTCTTCATGTATGAGTGGGGTTGTAAAACCAGTAGCATCGGCTGCGCGGCTGTTTGGATTGTAGGTGCTAGCTGCCTTGGGGGTTGTATTGACCGCTGCAGGAGCGATTGTGCTTGAGGAAGCGGTGTTGTTTTTGGGTGTGATATTGTTTTCTGTGGTGTAGCGGCGTAGACGCATAGCGAAGGAATTTTCCTGCGCGGTGTCTTTACTATTTGCCTTTTGTCCGGTTGATCGTGTGTTTATTGCATTGTCACGAGTCGGCACGGTGTGCTTCGCTTCGATGGCTGCGGTGCGGAAGAGGTTGGAGTTGTTAGTTGATGCCCATTTGATGAGCTGGTGTTCGGTGGCAAAAGCAGAGTCGGTATCGACAACCAACGCGATGGATTGCTGCTGAGGTAGGATCAAAATAGGGCTGTTTTTTAAGATGGCTGATGGGGCGGTTTGTTTCTTTATTGCAGATTGTTCAGGTTCAATTTGGAGAGAGCTCGCTGCAGCAATGCGGGTATCTGTTTTTTGTTCACCTTCTGCGAAGAGCGACTCATCACTATCAGCAAGCATCATGTTGCCCATTTGTGAGCGTTTGAAAGAATGTGATGGTTCGGCTGCACGATAGAAATCTTGGTTATTGCCCAAGTCCGCACGGGCAATGCGGCCAGCAAGATCTGTGGTTGATTTCGTTTTGGCTTGGGTTGATTGCCCTGTGGCAGGTTTTGCGTCGAGATTTATCCCGCTGGCATAACCTAATCTAATGACTTCCTTTTCCATACTATCATCGCGAGTGCTTGGCGCTTTGGCCTCAGCCAGTTTTTTCTGGAGCAGGCTTGAATCGGGCGCGTCTGCAAGTGCTCGTGTTTGTTTTGACGACGTGCCGGTGGCTGGAATCTCTTTGCTGAGTGCGGCGGATTCTTCTTTCAGAGCTAGGTCAAGCTCGGCGCTGAGCGTTGCGTCAGCTAATGCAAGTTCGGTATTGGATTCGGGTTCGTTGGTGTAACGACTGGCAAGTTCGATGAGGTCGGTGTCGACGAGGGTGAGGGTGATGAGTGAGGCGCAGATGGCGATGACGGCGGCCATGGAAGCATAAGCTAAAAACTTGCTGACATGAATGCGGCGTTTGATTTGTTCTTGTTGTGGTTGGATAGGTAGGGGCGCATCAGCTTGATCGCCAAGCAGCATGGAGCGTTCCTGTTGCTGCATGAGTTCGTCAATAAAATCATGATGTGGCGTGACGGCGGGTAGATCGGTGAGTTGTTTTTTATCTTCAATGAGTGCAGCCATGAGATGGCGCAACGCATCGTCCTCGGCGAGCTTCTGTTCAAAAGCGGCGCGGTCTTTATCGGATAACGTGCCTTCGACGTATCCAAGCAGCATGTCCTGATCAAACGGATCAGTCATGTTTCACCTCACTGGTTGATGCGGCGGGCGATGGGGTTTGCGGCCCATCGGGTAGTCGATCTTGCATAGCTTGACGAAGGGCGAGTCTGGCGCGGAAGAGCCGAGATTTCACGGTGCCAACGGGGGTGTCGAGGGTTTGAGATATTTGTTTGTAATCCATTTGTTCGATGTCACGCAGGATTAGGATCGCGCGGAAGTCGTCTTCCAGTTCATGTAAGGCGGCCTGCAGATGATTTAGGGCCTCTTGTTTTTCGACGCTTGCGTGAGGCGAAGGTTCCCGCGGGTCTGCGATTTGATTCCGCAGTGAGGCAGCTTGGTCATCTTGAGCGTTGTGATTGAAAGCAAAGTTCTGATCGAGTGAAAAGGCGCGACGATGGGTTTGTTTGCGGAGGAACGAGATCGATTGATTCATAGCGATGCGGGTCATCCATGTGGAAAGCTGTGCGTCGCCACGGAATTTGGTGATGTTTTGGATGATTTTGAGGAAGGTTTCCTGGGTGATTTCGGCGGCGTCGTCGCGGTTGCCGACCATGCGGAAGACGACATTGTACAGGCGGGCCTGTTGCGCTTTTAGAAGCGTGGCAAGCACGGCCTGGTTCCCCTTTTTGATTTGTGCGAGCAGTTCTTTCTCGCCTGTTTGTGCCATGATCAGCGTATTTATGTAGCCCGTGGGTTCGGTGTGTTTGTCTTATAATTTATTACGGCTTAATCGGGCGGTCAGTTCAATGTATGGCGTGATTGGGACCGCATTTATGCATGGAATGTTGATCCAGATTGCCCAGCTTTACGCTTGGTCGGATCGCACGAATTCCCTGCTCACGCTAATATGACGGTTTGTGCGGTCACGGTCAACAGAAGAGAGTAAACATGCAGACAGACACGACATATGTATCGCCCCTAGCATCCCGTAACGCGTCTCCGGAGATGCAGCTGATTTGGTCGCCGAGGATGAAATTCGGAACGTGGCGGAAATTGTGGTTAGCCTTGGCAGAGAGCGAAAAAGAGCTTGGGCTGGCGATCACCGATGAGCAGATTGCGGAATTGCGGGCCGCAGTTGATAAGCCGATTGACTATGAAGTTGCCGCAGGCTATGAAAAGAAGCTCCGTCACGATGTCATGGCCCACGTGCATACTCTTGGCGAGATCGCCCCAAAGGCGAAGGCCATTATCCACCTCGGTGCGACTTCGCAGTTTGTAGGATGTAACGCGGAGCTAATTCAACTTCGGGAGGCGCTGACGCTGATTGCGCGGAAGATTGCGATCGCCATCGACAAGCTCACCGCATTTGCAGCTAAGTACCGGGCACTACCGACGCTGGGCTTCACGCACTATCAGCCAGCCCAGCCTACCACCGTGGGCAAACGTGCTTCGCTTTGGATTCAGGAATTGGTCATCGCATTGGAAGAAGTCGAACACCGCTTGGACTCACTCAAATTCCGAGGCGTCAAAGGCACTACCGGCACGCAGGCCTCGTTCCTCGCACTCTTCGGTGGCGACGCACCAGACCAATCCGCTCACGAAAAAGTCGACCAGCTCGATCGCCTCGTCACCGAGAAAATGGGATGGGACCCCGACAAGCGTTTTGCAGTGACAGGCCAAACCTACCCACGCATCGTCGATGCGACCGTACTCGGTAGTCTTGCCACCGTTGCGGCGGCGTGTCAGAAATTTGCCACGGACATGCGGTTGCTCGCCAACCGCAAAGAACTTGAGGAGCCATTTGAGAAAAGCCAGATCGGTTCCAGTGCTATGGCCTACAAGCGCAATCCCATGCGATCCGAACGTATCTGCGGCCTCTCCCGTTTTGTCATCGGTATGACTCAAACCGCTTTCACCACCAGTGCCGAGCAATGGTTCGAACGTACGCTTGATGATTCATCATGTCGCCGTCTCACACTGCCTGAACCTTTCCTCGCACTGGATGGCACGCTCGATATCGTGATCAATGTCGCCAGCGGCATTGTGGTGTATAAAAAAACAGTTGAAGCAAATCTTGCGGCAGAGTTACCGTTTATGGCGTCGGAAAACATCATGATGGCTGCCGTACAAAAAGGCGCCGATCGACAAGACGTGCACGAAGTCATCCGCGAACATTCGCAGGCAGCTGCGCAAAAAGTTAAAGCTGAAGGCGCAACCAACGATCTACTCGAACGTCTGGAAAACGAAGACATGTTCAAAGGGATTGATCTGAATGCGGTGCTTGATCCTTCAAAGTTTGTTGGGCGTGCACCTGAGCAGGTGGATGCATTCATTAAGGACGTGATTGATCCGATTCGATCAAGGTATCAAGAGGCCCTTGCTTATGTACCTGAATTGAAGGTCTAGCACGGGCTTGTTCATTCTGTATAATCGAAAATTGTCAGTGCTCTTCTTATGTTTAAGCATGTGTGATGCAAAGACCTAAAGAGTGCTGCAGGGAACGCAAGGCCTTGGTTTAGACCAAGGTCTTGTTTTTTGCCTGTAAATATAGGGTCTAGTGTGTATTTAAGCGCAACGATCGTGCTATGTCATGATAGCGACTACGTCTAATGCATGATTAGAGGTGTTATTCGAGAACTTTACGAGAGGCAATCCTGTCGAGAGAACAGATGCCGCGTTTAGATGTTTCCACAAAGACGGCCATTTCTTCACACAGTTCATCGCCGGGCAAATCTTTGCGGATAAGAGCCGCAGCTTCCTGATTGGGGAGCGACATGCGGAGTATGATGTCAAAGGCGTGCTGAAGATTTTTAATGTGTTTGCGGTACCCATTACGACGAAGGCCGACGATGTTTAGCGAGCCAATACTTCGCATGTGGTAGCAAACGCAAAAAGGGAGCAGATCTTGAGTGATGCCTATCACACCAGAGATCATTGAGAGTCGGCCGAGGCGGATATGTTGGTGGGCAACCGCGTTACCGCCGGCGATAAAGCCGTCACCGATCTGGACGTGCCCGCCGATGAGTGAGCCGTTGACCATGACGCAGTTGTTGCCCATGACGACATCATGCCCGAGGTGTGAATTGACCATCATCATGTTGTGGTTGCCGATGGTGGTGGGGGTGTCGCCCGTGGCGCGGTGGACGCTGACGCCTTCTCGGAAGATATTCTCGTTGCCGATGATGGTGCCGGCTCCGGGTGTGTTGGGGTCGAATTTATAATCCTGCGGCTCGTATCCGATGTAGGTGTTGGGGTAGAACGTGTTTTGTTCGCCGATGGTTAGAGGCCCACGCATGAAGACGTTGGAGCGGAGCGTGCAGTTTGGGCCGATGTTCACATCCCCCTCGATGACACAGAACGGCCCAACCGTGGAGGTGGGGTGGATGACGGCTTTGGGATCAACGACGGCGGAGTGGTGGATGTTGGACAACGGTGTACCTCGCTCAAATGGTTTGTAGGTGTATGATATCAGACAGATGAACACGCAACCTGACTATGCTGAACGGCTGGATGTAGGAGGGGAAATCTTACGCGTCATGCAATACGACCGTCTCAGTTATGCTGACGGCCTGGCGAAGCAGCGAAAATTTCTCGAGCAAGTCATCGAGTATGAGGGAGCAGAGCATGTGCTGTTGTTCCTTGAGCACGATCCTGTGATCACCATTCCCCCCAAGGAAATCGCACAGCAGCATCTAGTGGCAAGCGTCGATCATTTGGCCAAGCTAGGAATTGAAGTCTGCGAGACCGATCGCGGCGGGGATATCACTTATCATGGACCTGGCCAGCTCGTCGCTTACCCGATCCTCAAGATGAGTAAATTTGGGTTGAATCTGTCGAAGTACATGCGCCTACTTGAACAAGTGGTCATTGGCACCTTGAAGGCTTATGGGATCAAGGCTCACCGCGAACCCGGTGCTACCGGTGTGTGGGTCAGGCCTTCGATGGAATCAAATGCGGTAGATGAAAGTTCACATGATGCGTATGCCGATCTGAAACATGAAGCAGGGAAGGGGATGTCGGGCGTGTCCGAGAAGATTTGTGCGATGGGTGTGCGGATCCGCAAGAACGTAACCATGCACGGGCTAGCATTGAATTTGAGTACGGACCTTACACACTTTCAGACCATTGTACCGTGCGGTTTGGCGGGGCGGCCTGTGACAAGCATGAACAAAATTTTGGGCGATGCTGCGCCAAGTATGCAGACGCTGATGAAGGAAATGACGGCTCACTTTGCCGTGAATCTGGAGAAAGCGATACAGTCCGACACCAAAGGGGTTTGATGTCCGAGTTTTCAAAGAACATTGCAGCCATTGAGCGGGCGCAGGTACCTAAGCGTGTGCAAAGGATCAGCACACTATTGCTTGTGCTAGCGGTTTTCGCATTGGTTTGGTTTTGCTGGGCATTGATTGAGATGTCGATTGCATGGCCGGAGCCTCGGAACCAAACGGTAGATGCGGGCTTGCTCTGGCCGTACTGGTTGAGTTATGCCGCGGTGTGGGTGCTTCTTTCATTGGGTGTTTGGTACTGGACCACACGGCACCATCATTTTATGCACCCGGTACGTGCGTTCTGGCTCATTTTTTTGATTGCATTAGTACCGCGGCTTTTGGTTGTTTTTGCAACGCAGCCGACACTTTCAGATGATATCTGGCGGTATATCTATGACGGTTCAGTCTTATCTTCCGGCGGCAATCCGTATCAAACGGCGCCAGCGGATGTACCCGCAACGCAAGTGGCTGAGCCGGAAGTGCACAAACGCATCAATCATCCGCAACTAGTAACGATCTATCAACCCATTAGTCAGTATGTGTTTGCAATTGTGTCTTTGTTTAAAGTGCAGACGTGGGATGCGTGGGGTGACAAGACATTCCGATTTGCATTCATTCTGTTTGATCTTGGAATTGTTTTATTGCTGCTCGGCTATTGCGCTAAAGCAGGCAAATCGCTTTGGTATGGCGTGCTGTATGCATGGCATCCTTTACCGATTGCGGAAGTCGCGGGGTCCGGACATCAGGATGTGCTGGGGATCTTACCGTTTCTCGGGGCACTGATCGTGTATGAATCACAGAAGAAGACACTCACGCGCGCGATCATCAGTGGCAAGCTATTTGCGATTTCACTTGCGGTGAAACCGATCATCTTGCCGGTGTTTTTTCCGATGGTATGGTGGCTGCGTAAAGATCGAAAACGTTTCATCGGGATTATCCTTGCGGCTATCAAAACAACGATCCTTGTGTTTATCCCGTTCTTGATTTTGCCCGGCGGGATTTATGGCATGGTTGAAACAGGTCGTACCTTCGTCGAAAAATGGTCAAACAACGGTTCGCTTTACCCAATTGTTTACCTTATGACCGGTGGAAGCAAAGACATCACCGACCTGATCATGGGGGTGGCCTTATTGGCGGTAGTGATCCTCGGCATGCGCTACCGTGTAGGTTTGTTTAATTTGGCCATTGTTTTTGTCCTTGTCACATTGCTTTTTTCGTCGACGGTGCATCCGTGGTATTTGTTGTGGATGTTGGCGCTCGTGCCGTTATCTTTCAACTGGGCCGCATGGGTTTTTTCGCTCACAATCTCGTGGTCTTACGTGGCGCATGTGAACACAGAGGGCTACTGGGTATTACCGGAAGTGGTCGGTGCAGAATACTTGCCGGTGTACGTACTGGCGTTATTGGGGGTATGGCAATGGTTCAAGCAGGTCCGTCAGTTGGGATTGCGCAGGCCTAAAGAAGATGATCTAACTTACGATTAGATATGATGCAATCATCCAGCTGTTCGGATGATGTTGACGACAAAACTTTCTTGATCGCCAATGTCTTTTCCGCCGACACTTTGCTTGACGGTGACACCATTGACAAGATTGTGAGGGAATTTTTTTTGTAGTTCCTTAATGCGTGGTCCATAGCCGCGTTCAGTGAAGCCATGTCCCGTGTCGGTTTCGATGAAATCTTCATCCGTAAACAGGCCCACACATACAAGCGATTTATATGGCCCGTGATAGAAGTAAGCTTCATCGCCATCTTTGCGGATTTGTTTTGCGGCTTTCTCCGCAGCATGACGAAACTCATCACCAAACTCACTGGTATAAGCCGCAACCTGCAAACTCATATATCCTTCATAGGATCTAAGGTCTAGCGGGTTGTGTTTGACTTTATTTTTCCCGCTGAGCGGTTGCATGGAAGCATATTTAAAAGGCTTACGCCCATCGACTTCAAGTGCGCGTACGTTGGCAAGTTTTTCTATAGCTTCTTCTGATGCTTGTGATTCGAAATTACCGTAGAACACTGTTGTTGTGCCGTTGATATCTTCGATCCAGAAGTCGGACATCTTTTGTTCTTCACGAAGCGATTGCATGAGTTGCTGTGCCTTGGAGACGCGGCCATGTCCAATGAACGTTTGCAAGTTGATGCCGTACTTCACAGGCCCATTCTGATTTCCGCCGCCTTGTGGGCCAAAGTAGCCCGCAGCGCCTTCTTCCCCGAACGGGCGCATACCGCCAACATCCGCGCCGGTTTTGGCCGCGAAATCAGCCCAACCGTCGCGCACCACGCGCTCATGCATACAGCCTGTAATAGCGAGACATGCTAGCATCAAGGTCAGTAGAGCAGTGGTTCTTAGCATAATGCGAGGTATGTTGTTCATCATAATGCCTGAATCTTTGGGGTATTAAGCCAATATACCGTATGGAAACTGGGGGCGGCTTTGTTTTGTGATTCGGTTCGATGGTGGCTAGGAGTTCAGCCGGGCGGGTCTTTATCAGCATGTTACCAATTCTTGCGGATTTCGGGAATACCCTGTCATGTGAATTATGTGATGAAGCCTTTCTAGTCGCTAGGTAGGCAATATGGAGCTTGACTGTAGCAATAAACGATATATCATTAAATCCGGATAAGCGGATGAATATGATGGCAGCTAAGATAAGCACGCAAAATCCCGAGACACTCATGCGGCAAATGGCCGCGCTCTCCGATCCTACGCGCCTGCGGCTCCTCCGCCTGCTCGAACGTCAGGAACTCGGCGTCGCCGAACTCTGTGAAATTCTCCAGATGCCGCAATCCACCGTCTCACGCCACCTCAAAATCCTCTCTGCCGACAGCTGGGTTGTTTCCCGCCGTGCTGGCACGACCAATCTCTACCGCATGATTCTCGATGAGATCCCCCAAGCCGCCCGCGACCTTTGGCTTCTCACCCGAGATCAAACCGCCAATTGGCCCACCCTCAATCAAGACAAAATCCGACTTGAAGAATGCCTTAAACGCCGGCAATCCAATGTCCGCTCCTTCTTTGAAGGTGCTGCTGGCGACTGGGGTGCGATCCGTGAATCACTCTACGGCTCCGCCTTTTCACATCTCGCCATTCAATCGCTCATCCCCGCCAACTACACCGTCGCCGACCTCGGCTGCGGTTCCGCTGACCTCGCCATCCGCCTCGCACCCACCGTGAACAAGGTCATCGCCGTCGACAACTCGTCCGCCATGATTAAAGCCGCCCGCGCGGGTGCAAAAAAGTATACCAATCTCGACATCCTCGAAGGTGAACTCGACAACCTCCCGATCGCTGACAACCACTGTGATGCCGCCATGCTGGTGCTCGTTCTTTCTTATATCCCAGAAATCGAGCCCGTCCTTCAAGAAGCCGCACGTATCCTCAAGCCAAACGGAAAGCTCGTTATCGTCGATCTGCTTCATCACAACCGTGATGATTTTCGCCGCCAACTTGGGCAGCACCACATGGGTTTTGATCCCGCAGCACTGACCGCCGCCTTCAAAGCCACCAATCTCACCAACCCCATTTGCAACCCGCTTCCTCCACAACCTGACACCACAGGCCCCGCTCTCCTCCTTGCCACCGCGCAAAAACCCGGCTAACAAAACCGAACAAACGTACAGAATCAACAAAACCTTGATCCTAAAATAAATATTCACGAGTCAATCATCACCAAGGAGCGAAACGCAATGACTCAGTTAAACATTAAAACAGTTCCCGGCCTCGAAGTAACATCCGTCGATGGCTTCGAATACAAACTTAAACCCGGTGCATCGATCGCAGAGTTAGAAGAACTCGCCATTTGGGGTCGTAAAGAACTCGACCTTGCCGAAGTTGAAATGCCCGGCCTTATGGCGCTCCGCGAAGAATACGCAGGCAAAAATCCGCTCGCCGGTCAGCGCATCATGGGTTCACTCCACATGACTGTGCAGACCGCTGTCCTCATCGAAACACTCGTCGACCTCGGCGCTGATATTCGTTGGGTTTCCTGCAACATCTTCTCAACACAAGATCATGCAGCCGCAGCAATCGTTGCAGGTCGCAGTGGCACCATCGCTAACCCGCAAGGTGTTCCCGTCTTCGCATGGAAGGGCGAAACACTCGAAGAATACTGGCAGTGCACCGAACGCGCTCTCGACTTTGGTAACGGCAACGGCCCGACCCAAATCGTCGACGACGGTGGTGACGCAACTATGCTCATTCACAAGGGTGTCGAGTTCGAAAAAGCTGGCGCTGTCCCCGGCCCCGAAACCACCGACAACACCGAATTCAAAGAAGTCCTCAAAGTCCTCGCAGTCTGCCTCAAAGCAGAACCCAAACGCTGGCACAATGTTGCTGAGCAGATGCAAGGTGTCTCCGAAGAAACAACCACCGGCGTGCACCGTCTCTACCAAATGGAAAACGACGGATCGCTTCTCTTCCCAGCCATCAATGTCAACGACTCGGTTACCAAGTCGAAGTTCGACAACCTCTACGGTTGCCGCCACTCACTCATCGACGGCCTCAACCGTGCCACCGACGTCATGATGTCCGGCAAGATTGCAGTCGTCTGCGGTTACGGCGATGTCGGCAAAGGCTGCGCCCAATCACTCAAGGGCCAAGGTGCTCGCGTCATCATCAACGAAGTCGATCCGATCTGTGCACTCCAAGCCGCTATGGAAGGCTACGAAGTCGCACCTCTCGAAGATTTCCTTGAGGAAGCCGACATCTATGTCACCACCACCGGCAACTTCAACATCATCACCGCCGACCACATGTCCAAGATGAAGGACAAAGCTATCGTCGGCAACATCGGCCACTTCGATAACGAAATCGAAATGGCGCAAATGGACAAGTGGGCTGAAGCTGGCAAAGTTGAAAAGACCAATATTAAGCCGCAGTACGACATGTGGACATTCAAAGACACCGGTAATAGCGTGCTCGTCCTCGCTGAAGGTCGCCTGCTTAACCTCGGTTGTGCAACCGGTCACCCATCCTTCGTGATGTCCGCTTCCTTCACCAACCAGTCCATCGCACAGATCGAACTCGCGCAGAACAACGATAACTACGAAAACAAAGTTTACGTCCTGCCGAAGATCCTTGATGAGAAGGTGGCTCGTTTGCACCTTGATAAGCTCGGCGTGAAACTCACCAAGCTTACACAAGAGCAAGCCGACTACATCGGCGTCCCAGTCGACGGCCCCTACAAGCCCGAACACTACCGCTACTAATCCCCCCTCCGGAAGTGTGACAACTTCAATCTAACATTTATTTGTTAATAAAATGAAACGCTCATGCCATTTGGTGTGAGCGTTTTTTCTTTACGTTTGTGATGTGCCGATTTATATTACATATAGTCAGATGATCGTGTGAATCATCTGGCTCCACCGTTAGATACCCGTTTGTCTAATTATCGTTCAAACATGTCAGCCGCGCGATGCTTGTGTTGATCTACCGAATCTCGTGAAAGCTGTGGCATGGGTTTGTTTATGCGTATGACAGCGAACAAGAAACGGGAACAATCATGTTGGGTAAAAAACAGAGCGGCTTTACGGTACTTGAGCTTATCGTGGCAGTAATCTTCACTGTTTTACTGATAGGGATATTATTGTCAGTATTTGGAGGGCGACATCGACACCGTCACGCACCACAAATGATAAACAATATTCAACTCAGAGGTATCGTACAGAGTTTGGTTCTTTGGGGTCAAGGCAATAAGGGCTACTATCCTGGGTTTGATTCAGAAGGGGATGTGGTCGCAGCATCCGTTGAAGAGCGTCTTCAAATTTTGTTAGAAGGTAACTACTTCACTAGCGAATATGTGATCGCACCGGTTGACACCAAAGCCGAATGGACAACGGGTGCATTAACTACGGCCAACTACTCTTATGCGATGTTAGATATTGACGGGCCAACTGGTTCCGGCCGTGCGCAGGAATGGCGAGAAACAGCGAATATCAATGCTGTCGTCCTTTCTGACCGTAATATTGGTGAGAATAGTACTGGCAACGTTAAGTCGATTCATACTGATACTCTCGGCGAGTGGTTTGGTAGCGTAGCGTACAACGATTCACATGTTGAATATGAAAATACACATATTCTGGAGACTGGCTACGGTAGAAAGAAGAGTGCTGCGGTAGATGGTGAGGTAGAATTTATGTCAGAATTTGTTTTTGACCAAGACAACCTCTTCACTGAGGATACTCGCACTGGCGATGATGCCTTCATGATCTACTCCGGCAAATAGAGAGCATGTCTAACACGTGATTAGGCAGTTCGAAGTCAATTGCTTATGCGCTTTGACTCACCTTACGTTCGTTATCATTCCGAGCCTACTTTACAAAGATTTATCGTATTGTTGGCGGTGTGTTTGAGATCATCAACAAAAAAAGTCTTGGCGATTAGGTAGATCATCAGTAAAATACACATTGACGAGAAATGGTCTTGTCGATGTGTGAAACCCGTCACCTACTGTCAGATCTCTAGTATCTACCTATGACTCGGCGGTGAACGCCTTTTCAAACAATCAATCCTGATCACGATCAAATGATGTGGCAATCATCGCCATTCATCTGTGTGGTTATTGCTTGGCTTCAGTGCAGTACGGAAGCATGGAGAATCGGCGGTGACTTCTCCGTGTGGTTGGTGTGATGGTTAAATATGTATGTCAGATTGTAGGATTTGTTGTGATAGACGTGGCGGAGGCGAGTGTTGTTAGGGGAGGGGAATAGGATGGGGTTGGTGGGAGTGAGGATCGGAGTGGAGGGGAGAAAGTTTTATATTTTAAGGTGCAGAATACTCTGCCTATTAATGTGATTAGGGCCACAAAGCACGATTCAGTATAATGTACGAGTGATTCTGCTTCGGCATGATCGTACCCATGGTAATTCGAAAGTCATGCAAGGGGCAATGGATGTGTGTGTGTGAGACGAGCGACGTCGTCGCTCTGGAGAGGGAATGTGCTGATTCGCAATCACGCTGGCAGCGTTTCGGAACTGTCATGGTTTGGGCGGTGCTTTTGTATGGTTTTGTGGCGCGCCTTTTTGGATTACTTACCCGTGAATCGCTTTGGCTAGATGAAACGGCTATCGCACACAACATCGTCTTTCGATCAATTACTCAGATGCACGAGCCATTGGTTTATAATCAATCGGCTCCACTCGGTTTCTTATATTTGATTAAGCTCAATACACTCGTATTTGGTGTTTCCGATATTACGCTTCGGCTTTTACCATGCTTGTTCGGTATTGCGCTGCTGTGGGTGATGTATCAATTCACAAAACAATTTGGTCGGTTAGTGTTACTTGCGGTCTTACTTGTTTTTACAGCAAGCTACTTCCAACTCGAATATTCGATCCAGATTAAGCAGTATACCTGCGATGGGTTTATGGCCATGTTGGCCATTATATTTGCATGCCGGTGTGTAGAACGTTTTCAACAACGTGACCCACAAGCCATGCGGCATCTAATCTGGCTTGGCGTTTTCGGAGTAATCTCGACATGGTTTTCCTTCGTCAATATCATAATTCTCGCAGGCATCGGTTTGACGTTGCTTATCTTTTTCTTCATGCAGCGTGAGAAGCGTGCCGTGATCGGCATGTTCATCATTGGCGGTTTGTGGCTGCTGTCCCTTGGATTGCATTACGCCGTATTCCTCTCATCGCAGGATGGAAATGATTTTCTCAAGGAATACTGGGTGAACGGATTTGCGCCGTTTCCGCCAATAAGTTTGAGTGATTTGAAATGGTACCCAGCCAAATATTTCTACGCGTTTTCTGATCCAGCGGGATTCAAGCTTAGGTATGCAGCGGGTGTGTTAGCGGTATTTGGCGTGGTCGGTTTGTGGCGTTGGAATCGTTGGCAATGCGTGATGGTTTTGTCATGTCTGCCGTTTGTATTTTTACTTTCCGCGATGAAAATGTATCCATTTTTGGGTCGTGTGATTCAGTATCTTGTGCCGCTGTTTGTACTGTTGGTGGGTTTTGGCATAGTGGCATTTTCGCGGTTGCTGTTCAAAAGAACAGTATCTCAAACAATCTTTGCGGCCGTTCTGATATTGATGCTGATTGTGCCTTCTGTGTCAGAGCATACATCGCGAATCTGGTTGCGACCTGCACAGTCTGACGGCCATGATACGATCACTCGGTTGCAATTACACAGTGATGCTTCGCAGCTGATCTACACCGATCGTCATACACGGATCGGTTTTGAGTACTTTGCGACATTACATGGTGTAGAGCTGAATGTCCTGCATGATGATTATTCGTATGAAACTGGAGCCCAGAATCAAACACTACATGAGCAAACAGTGTTAAAGCTGCAGCAGATCATCAACCAAACCACTAATGAAGCATGGCTGTTGGTTGAGAATTATCAACCCACAGATGGATCGCCTTCCATCGAAACTCGATTAACAGCATATTTAAACCTCTACGGCAAAATGGTTGATCGTTACCCTACCAAGCTCGGGGTGTTGTTGCGGTATCGTTTTGATCATCCGGCGGCAAAAGATGACTGATCATCTTGGGACTACGGGTTGTTGATGTTGGCAATTCTAAAGGCAGCGGGGTACGATTTGTCCACTGAAACCTTATGGCAAATGGAGACGATGTCTTGCAGGACGATAGTGTGACGGCAGAAGATTTGCCGCTTAAACATGATCAGCACGTTTCACCATGGGCGGTGGTCGGCGTTTTGTTGGCCATCTTTGTAACCTACGCGCTTTTTGCCGACGCATCTTCATTGTGGGATCGCGATGAACCTCGCTTTGCACGTTCTGCTTATGAGATGCTCACTGGTGGAGATTGGCTTGTCCCAGATTTCAATGGTGACTTCCGTTTGCACAAACCCGTCTTTGTTTACTGGCTCATGGCGATTGGGATCAAATTCATTGGCTTCTCTGAATTAGCTGTACGCATGCCATCAGTTCTCGGTATCACTCTCAGTAGCCTCATGGTCTTTTTCATCGGCAAACGCCTTTTTCATTCGCGCGTTGGGCTGCTTGCGATGTGTATTTTTCCCACCATGCTGTTGCCGCTCGTCATCGGTTCGGCCGCTACTGCAGATGGAACGCTGCTTGGTTTTATTGTGCTTTCAACTTGGCTAATTATTGAGATTCTTTATCGCAGCAGGTGGTGGATGTATCTGCTTTTGGGTTTAGCGTTAGGCGGTGCCCAATTGACCAAAGGGCCGGTTGGATTGATCCCTGTACTGACATTTATCGGGATTATGATCGCTGGGCGTGATGGGATTGCGACAATTACCAAAGGGAAAGTTTTCGGTATATTCGTCGCGGTGCTAATTGCTATTGCGATGTTTCTTGCGTGGGGTATCCCTGCGAATATTGCCACCGGCGGACAGTTTTTGAATGAGGGTGTGGGTAAACATGTTGTTGGTAGATCTGTCGAAGCAATGGAATCGCATGGTGGTTCTGGATTAGTTGGCTACCTCGTCTCACTTCCGGTTTATATCCCTGTTCTGATTGTTGGCGTGTCACCATGGGTTTTGTTTTTGCCGCTTGGGATTTCCGGGCAGATGCGAGGCTATATCGGTTCACCTAAAGCGCGCGCGGTTTTGTGGGGATGGATGGTGCCAACCTTTATTTTGATGTCGCTTGTTGCGACTAAATTGCCGCACTATATTCTGCCAATTTTTCCTGCGGTTGCGCTTATGATTGCCGCGGCGATTTATGCACGTGCACATGAAGCATCGCCAGATGATGAGAACGGTTGGCTGGCAACAGGTCTGTGGGTTTTTATTCCGTTTATGTCTTTGGCTGCACTTGGCGGTTTGGTCGCACCTTGGCTTGTGACACGGGGTATGATTGGCTTTTCATATCTGCTCAATCTGCTTTTTGTTGCGATCATGATATTGTTGATCATATTGATCACACGACAGGTGATTAAACGACAACTTATCCATGCGTCAGTATTGGTGACATTGATCTTGCCGTTGGTAACGCTACCGACTTACTATTTGATGATGCCCGGCGTGAATGAAGAATTCAAGCCGTCAAAGACTATTGCACAAGGTATCCATGAGATCATTGGCGAAGATGTGCCTGTGGTTATGTCGGGTTATGAGGAACCATCACTCGTATTTTATCTGAAACGACCAGCTGGGGAAGTCGTCGAAGAATCTGGTGCTAGTCCTGAGAAGGTATACGATTGGTCACGATCTGGAACACCTGGTGTGCTAATCATTACTGCGGAGAATCTCAAGAAAGTTGAAGATAAATTTGGTCCGTTACGTCTGCACGAGCTATTCAGAGATGAGACAATTAACTACTCCGCCAAAGGGCGGCAATTGGATATTTTGGTTATGGGGCGCGGTATGACTTCTTCGATGTTGAATCGTGCAACAGCATATCGTGAGCATCATGGACAATCGTAATAGTAATAAACTCAGATGAAGTGAATGGTAGATTAGGTTGTTATGGTTTGTAATGCAGAATCTGTTCACGCTGTATTAACTTTGCGATGATGCTTCCAGCGGCTAAGTTTGTTTTGTCATCAATTTGGTAGTCTGTATCACCGAAATTTGCGTAAATTACGGTCTTCTCACCAAAAACAGTTTTCTGTACCAAGCAATCATTTGTGAGATATACAAGTTCGGTTAATGCTGTAAATACAGTTGCCTCATGGATAGGCTGAAAGAATTTTGCGGCATTAACAATGGTATCCTTTTGCTTTTTAAATGTATCTTGGTTGAGATGATACATCGGTGGAACGTTATAAAGCTGTTCTAGCAAAGCGATTGTTTGTATTGTATTGCTGTACTTGAGTGATGCATTCGACCAATGATGCGTGGCAATTACAGCATCATGGAAGGCGGCTTGGTAGAGCGGTAAGCGTGAAGCAGGATCGTAGTACAGCTTTACATATTTGTCCTGTAGCGGGACCGTTTTCATAAAAACATCGGGTCCGCTATCAGGATAGTATCTGCCTACATAGTACTTAGATTTTTTATCTTTACGGAGTGGATCGCCCCAGCCGATGACTGGTGTCATCATTCCGTGAGCAAAATGAATTGCTGGAATCGCGTAACTACTACCGCCTTCAGAACCCACGACCAGATCATGCTGTGAGGATAGCCATTTCATGCGATCTAAGCGCTGCACAGCTCCCTGGATTTGAGATTGCGTGTGCTTCGATGCGTAATCATCATAGACCTCGCCAAAAGCGTCACAGTCTACAAACCAACCGGTATGATTGACTCCACCCTTGATGTTGTTTACACGCTTAGCAACGTAAGGTTTTGCCATCAATGGCGAGAGTTTGTAGCCACGTTTCTTGAATCCGTGTTTGGGTTTACCTTGAGCATTAATAATGCCGCCTGTGTTGTAGAGTTCGAGATCAAACTGTGCGGTGTCCCAAGTTTGTTCGGGATCAGTATCCGGGTGATGGATCGAGTGATAGGAATCGTATGGCCCAAACAGGTAGCCAGCTTTATCCGCTGCTTCTGCAGCTTGTGGCTTGAAGTTCGTACTGTTCAATCCACCGGTGGAAAGGTTGATACGTTTGATACCTGCTTCCTGAAGCTGAGTGATCATACGTGTTGAAATGCCACCGCCCCATTCCGCTGTATTGTCGAATACGCCGGGAAATGCAATGGCGAGTAGTTCCAGATTTTGTAAGGCGATTTTCTGCTGCTGTGTGATAGAAGAGATCGGTTCTTCAGCAGTTCCTGTTGTGTTGGTGCGGATCAAACGGTCGAGTATAGCGGCCAGTTTTCGACGCTGGTAGGCATTTACCCATTCTTCTGCTGCAATCTCCTTTATCAGAGTCTGCTCAGCGGGTGTGAGCATGCTCCAGATTTTTGCCGTGAGTGTTTCTTTATGGTTCTGGTTTTCGGCGATTATGATCTTTGTTGCAAATGCTTTGGCGGCTTTTGGTGAAAGGTCATTGCCATCCACAATTTGCGGCCCCCATACATATGCATGAATTGCACCGATCAAACGTTGAGCTTTTGGGGTTATCTTAATCTTATCTTTTAGTGAAACAAATTGCCCTGTTTGCTTCAAATAAGTTCGATATTTCTTAGCGGGTAATAGCAAGTCATCTGGCTTATCCAGCGAGAATCGTACAGTATAAGATCGCTCTTTTTGAACAGGTGTGAAAGCGTGAGTGATAGTCAGTTGGATGGGTTTATCGGAATCGACGGCAGACAAAGCTGTTTCAGACGCAGAGGATTTTGGCTGTGGCGAACTACTAGAGAATGTGAGTGTGTTATGAAATTGATCTTGGATAAGGTACACACGAGCGGTATTGTTTTGAGGATTATGAAGGGAGAAGGCTGGAAACGATAGTTTTTCTAAAAGCGATTCATTTTTAATCGTGAGTAGCTTGTTTCGCCACACTTTGTTGTCATGCGTGATACGTACACCTTCAAAGAACGGCATGATCCACTCGTCTTGTGAGTCGATTTCTTTGATGATGGGGAATGTAACGGTTCGCGTTGTATTAGAGGGTACAGGTGAAGCGATGGTTACGATCAGGTCATTGCCATTGAGTTTGCAGGTGAATTTTAGATCTCCCGAGGGATGAGGGGCGGTCCAGCGGGCAAGTGTTTGGAAGGATGAGATGTTGGCGGTGGGGAGTTTTTGCTGTTGAGCTTCTGAGAACAAGACACGTGTTTGATCCGTAGAACGCCACGCAGTGATTTCTAAGGTCGTTGGGTTGATGTGCCATTGTAGATCAGCACTGCCTTCGAGCATGATGGTATTTTGGGCCGTTGCATCATACAAAGGTATCGACAAGGCGAAGATTAGGATGGCCAGAACACGAGACATTTTCAGGAACATCGGCAAAACCTATCGGTCAGGGTGAAATCACGTAGGTGTTATCTTGCGGTAGATCGTAACAGAATCTACGGGGTGGGAACTCCCATTATAAATGACGTGGGTAGGATTACTTTTTAATATCTTGCGTGTTGAATTAAGTGACAGTCATGAGAGAATTGTCGATAGTTCGGATATTCTTTGGTGACACGAGGCAGCAGGTTGCAATTTAAATACAAACAACGAAGTATATTATTGGGCGGGATCATTCTGGGGCAGCTTGTTTGTCTGCTTGTGGCTCTCTATGTTTTTGAATATTGGATGACCGAGCGGCTGCAATCCGTGGTGCGAGAACGGATGTTAGAGACCAGCGATCAGGTGGCTGGGCAGCTTGCGGAAGTCATCTCGTTCCTGAAGCTGAAGGATATTTCAGCTGGAAGCGATGGACGAAAAATCCTTGAAGATCTCCTCGACGAAACCGATATCCCCGGCGAGGGTTATCTTGGTGTGATTGATAGGAAGTCGGGTGAGTTGATTGGTGTGGAGCGTGGCCGCGTGACGGCTGAGCAAATGGCGGAGATTCGTGAAGAAAGCTTGGCGCTCAGCGGAGAAGTCACTCATGAAGGCGATTACTCACGAAGTTTAGCCTTGGGGTATTCTGCTCGGATGATGAGCGGCGACTTTGCTGTGGCAACTCGGAATGTACGTGGGCTCGATGCCGAAATGGTCGTGTTCCTCAATGAACGTAGTATTCAGAATCAAGTGGCTGCGCTCATGGATCAGGTTCAGGTCGCGGGTTTGATTGTGATGGTGGTACTAGTTGCGGTTAGTGCAGGGATCACGCTTGTTATTTTTGGTCGCTATGAACACGAGTTGGATGACGTGAATCAACAACTCGAAAACAAAATCCGAACCCGAACCAAAGCACTGATCCGCAGTCGCGACGCGGTAATTTTAGGTTTGGCGAAGTTAGCAGAATCACGTGATGATGAGACGGGCGAGCACCTCGAGCGTATTGGCAGTTATGTGCGTATCCTCGGTGAAGCGATGGCTGACGAACACGGTGAGGTGGCGGGAGTAAGTGTAGATCTGTTGGCTCAAACATCTGCACTCCACGACATTGGTAAGGTTGGCATACCCGATTCGATTTTGCTTAAGAAGGGCAAACTAACTGATTCAGAGCGAAAGATTATTGAGCTACATCCGGGGATTGGTGGCGACACACTTATGGCTATCAAACGCAAATGGGGGGACGATCCATTTTTGGTGACGGCGTCGCAGATCGCATTTGGGCACCATGAACATTGGGATGGTAATGGTTATCCATTCGGTCTCAAAGGTGAAGATATCCCACTTTCTGCCCGTATTGTTGCGGTGGCGGATGTGTATGATGCACTACGATCCGAGCGGCAATACAAAGCAGGGATGAATCATGAGGAAGCAGCGGCTTATGTCAGGCAGCAACGTGGGAAGCATTTTGATCCCCAGGTAGTGGATGCATTTTTTGGTAGTGAAGATCGTATCAAGCAGGTGTCTGAAACACTCGCACCCGACGCAGATCAGATTTGAATTTATTGATTTAAAAACCCCGCCATTATGACGGGGTTTATGTTTCGTTTCATGTTTATAGGTGTGGGTCAGATACGACGTCTACGTCGAGCTGCTGCTGTACTCAATGCGAGAGCAAATAGTGCCAATGTTGCAGGTTCCGGTACAAGCTGTGCGTTTGACTCAAAGGATAAGATGCCCGTACCGCTAGCAGCATTGGTGAAGTCGAATGTCACGCCAGTGACTGCGTTATCCGCTTGAGCGCCCGGTGCCATTCCGTTCGTCAACAAGTTCATACCAATGATGCCATCGATGATCGGTGAAGCGAGTGGGTTGTTGCTTTCGTCTACACCATCAGGCGCCGAGATATCAAGCACGCCAACAAGGACATTCTCAAAAACCATCTCGTGGCCATCGGTTGTTGGTAGGATTAATTCATCAATTCGCACGAACGGTACATCGACTTGGCCACCGACACCGCCAACTTGCAAAACCTGTTCAACGTCATGATCAGGGTCGATCGGGTTACCGAATTCATCCAGTTCATATTTCAGACCGAGCGTATCCGCAATCGAAGTCGAAATCATTGATAGCTGGGCACCAGTATCCACGATGAAATTGCCGTTGTCAGAAGCTGTGCCGCGCGTGGCTGTAATGCCGTCCACAAAGGGCAGGGGTGCGAAGGTTGGTGGCGTATCATTGATGTGATCCGGATCAAGAATATTTGGTGTGTTCGGATTACTGTCGTGATCAATGGTTGGTTTGTTCAGCGGAAAATCCCGCATAGCGAGGTTTACGCTGAAATCATTAAATTGAGAAACACCTGTGTTCAGATCGACCTTAATGAATTCGAGGTTTTGCACGGGACTGTTGTCGATATTAACGATTTTGCCCATCATCACCGGCATGCCCACGATGGCGGAAAACGAACCAAAATCAAGATTATTTCGGCCGAACGCATTGAAGTCGTAAAGCACGCCACCCTGCGTATCGTTGTTGCCGTTGAAGACCAGCGTGTAATCAACATAGACATCGAGTAAGTCTTGATGATTACCGACACCGGATTCGCTGTAGAAAACAGGGTTGCCCGTGTCAGGATTTGTCGCTTGCTGATATGGATTCACAAGCGTTGCACCACTATCGAGATACGAGAGTCTGGCAAGCAGCACACCCGATGCGCCGGTGTCTAACAAACCCGTGTTAAAAAAGAGGGGCCCGACCGCATTCGGATTGTTGTTCGGTGGGATTTGCCCTGTCGGCGTGGTCGAGAACTGAAAATCAACCCGTGGTTGATCCCATGCGATGTCTGAAGCTTGACCCATCAAATACCTTGCGGCCAAGGCTTGGGATGACAAAGCCAACAATGAAGTTATTGCAATTGCAGGCGCAAACAGGCGTGACGTGTGTAAGATCGATGAGCGCATGACCAAATCCCTCTGTATGTATTGATGCAAATTAAGTGCTCTTGGCAGATGCGTCAGCCCTCCGGATCCTTGTGTTGCCAAGAGAATATGTACTTCGATGTGAATTTATTGTACACCCGGGAATGCTGCAGCCGAAACCTTTTTTTGTGGATCGGGTTTTTAGCACACTCACTTGGGACACGGGTTGTTATTAGGGTTACAATTTGCCCGGTTTAAACGATCCAGATCAAATATAGGTCGACAAAGCGGAACCAGTAATGTCAGTAAATGATGAGCAATATGAATCGCAATCGCCGGATGAGCAAGCAGTTGTCAATCATGCTGATGATCATGTGTCTTCACTTGGAGAACGTGCCCGTCAGAATGGTTTATGGTTGTCCGGTGTGCGCCGTGATATGAAAATTCTCGCCATTCTTGGCGGCATTGTTGTGCTGATTTGTTACCTCTTTTTTGATTGGCGTGTATCTTGGTTTGTGCTGGATTTGCCAGATACCATTCGCACATGGACAGATCACCTAACACAGTTTGGTGATTCGCTGTATTACTTTATTGCGATTATTTTGGGGTTGGTGTTGAATTGGGTGTGGCAGAAACAAGTGTGGAAACAAGATTGGTATTGGTGGGTAGGCTATGTTGTTTTGGTTTGGTTGGTGTTCTGGGTAGCAAAACTGTGGGAAGGTTACGGTTGGGTCACCCTTCTTGGCATTGGCTTAACGCTTTGGCTCGTGCGCCAGAAAAAAGATTATGCCAGTTGGATGTTCTTCATGATTGGTGCGCTGGCCTGGACCGGTATCGGTGTGAACCTGATCAAAGTACTGTTTGGTCGATTTCGCCCCACCATGCTTCTTGAAACGGGAGAGTTTGGCTTCTCTTGGTTTTCCGTGGTCTACAACCAGCTTTCGTTCCCTTCAGGCCACGCTGCGACCACCGGTACGATTGCCTGTGTGCTTTGGCTGATGAAACCTCGTCTTTGGTTTGTCTGGTTCGCGCTCGGTGTGATCATTGCTTTTACCCGTATTTTTACGCACTCTCACTTCATCAGCGACGTGCTGGCGGGTAGCTATGTTGGCGTCATCTTAACGCTTTGGTTGCACTACCTTGTGACAAAGCCCGGCAAGATCGGGGAGAAGCTTGTCCCACTTTCTGCATCAACTGTCACCTGAGTGCAAATAATCATCATTAAAAAAAACACCGCCTCATCGAAGCGGTGTTTTGTTATTTCATCATAAAAGGTTTTACTGTGCTGGGGCAGGGGAGCTTTGCGGTGCCGCGGGCGCTTCTTTCTTCTTTGGTGCGCCACCCGTTTTGTCCGGTGCGATCACCATCGTTGCACGGCGGCCTTGGAACTTCGGCGGCGACTCAACCTTCGCAACATCACTGAGCGTTTCGCAGATGTCACGCATATGCTGCAAGCCGATGTCTTTGTGAGCAATCTCGCGGCCACGGAACAGCATCATGAACTGAACCTTGTCGCCATCTTCAATGAAGGTACGAGCGCGAGCAACCTTGATATCGAGGTCGTGCTTGTCGATCTTTGGACGCAGACGCATGCCTTTGATTTCGCTCTGCTTGGCGTGCGACTTGGCTTTCTGCTCTTTCTTTTTCTGAGCATATTTCCATTTGCCGTAATCCATAATGCGGCAGACCGATGGTTCAGAGTTCGGTGATACTTCCACCAGATCCAGATTGTTTTCGCGCGCACGACGTTTTGCGTCATCAAGCGCGACAACGCCTAATTGCTCATTATCCTCTGAGATCAGTCGAATGGGAGAAATGCGAATCTGGTCATTGACACGAAGGCGTTTGCCTGTGTCTTTCTGCTGCGGTCTAAATCGTCTAGCGATGGTCGGATCTCCAAATAATCCAAAATCAAAAACAACATGTACATGGATCTACGGGGGCATTTTGGCGCGTGCAGATCCAGCTTCGTGACTCCCGAAGCTGCCTATATCATATCGTCAATTGTGGCCGCTGGTTGATACATGCCAGCCCTAATCCGGAATTTTTTTGGCGTTTTTACTTTTCACTGCCCGGAAATGACCGTGAAACGACCTTGTGAAGCCATTCTGAGGCATTCCCTACCAATTCGGGGTTATTTTTCTATCCCCCAACGTGTGACAGTTGCTCAGCGATGATCAGTACCCAATACGCAAATGGGGCTACCAAGACCGGCGAATCCAAGATATCAATCAGCCCGCCAAATCCCGGCACAAACGACCCCGAATCCTTGATGGCTGCATCCCGTTTGAACATGCTTGCCGTAAGGTCGCCCGCCTGACCAAGCAGCCCGAACAGCACCCCCACCACAAACGCAAACCACAGCGGATAATGATGTGCTTGGAAAAATCGGTCACCCCCATCCGCCCCGCCACCCATCCATTTGCCCGTGACGCCTAGATAATTGCCCAGTGCCGTCAGCCCCACCGCGACCAATCCTGAAAACAAGATGCCACCGACCAAACCTTCCCATGATTTTTTTGGTGACAGCCACGGAATCATTTTGTGTTTCCCAATCGAACATCCTGTGAAGTATGCGCCAATATCACACGATTTGATGATCAGGATGATGGCCGCAATGACCCATGCCGAATGCCATCGCCGAATCGCAAGGTAAAACCCGGGCAAAACGCCCAGATACAAAAACCCAAACATCGTCAGCGACCCCGCAATCAACGCTCCGGTCGTCATCTTCCGGATCGCTAGTCGGATCAATGTGAACATGAACAAGAGAACCATGAACGAAGCATAGATCGCGATCGTGGTCTGTGAATCGGTTTGGAACGGGATGATATAGATGAGCGAGCAGCCAATGATCCCAGAAAGCCAGATCATCAGCCCGTCCGGTGCTAATCCCTTAGCCCGAAACATGTGGATGATCTCACGCACCGCCAGTGAGATCAGCACCAGAAAAAGCCCCAACATGATCAATCCTGCTGGCAGATATGTCCGCCCCAGAAACATCGGCTGCAAAAACGTGCCTTGCAGATTGATGTCGTCGAGCTTGTTATCGAAATAAATCAGTGCGATCAATCCTAAAATCATGATCGGACCAAAGATGAGGCGGTACTTTAGCATGGCTATGATTGTAAGCGGTGGCTGCCCCCTTGTCAGATAGCGTTCCGATTGCCCGATGTATCCCAGAGAGATATTCTCACGGCCTGCCCCCGTCGCGGTCGAGAGAGAAACAGTGCAACCAGACGCAACAACATGTTCCGATGTCTTAAGCCAGTTTACCCCAGCGGAGCTTTTGCGTAACCTGTCATGATGATCACAAACGCAAGAAGGTGTTATCGGGGTCTTTGGCTCATGCTGATGTTGGTGGGTACGGCATGGGTGAGTGTTTTTGCCTCCGCTCATGCTGAGGCGCAATCACTGACTGCAGTCAGTGACGGTGAAGATCTCTGGTTTGTGCAGCCACATGATCAGGACGCCAAAGTACCGCAGGTCAGTGTATATCATCGCAATGTGAAAGATGAAGCCGGCCAGATTACCTATGCACATTCTTTCTCAGGAATCCTCGCACCCGGCGGGCTTGCTGTACGTGACAAACAACTCTGGTTGGCCTACAAAATTGACAACGGCATTGCCTTTCAAACACTCAGCCCGGTCAAATCCGTGGCACAGGATTTCTGGCAGTACACCTCGTCCGCACAATCGCCCATCACCGTGAATTGTGAGCTTCGTAGTTTGGCGGTTAATGAAACAAATGCTTTCGCACTTGTACAATTTGCAAACGAAGCAGACGCCAAAGCAGCTGAAGCAAAAACTCGTGAAGCTAATCAAGTGATCGAAGATGGTGCAGATTCAAATGCTATCACCACCATCCTTGAGGATCAGCCAGTATCCGAGCCACAAACACAGGATGAAGCCAAGCCCCAATCTAACGCAGAAGCCGCATTATCTGCGAACCCCACAACATCAACGAACACTGATGGCAAACCGGTTGACCGCTTGATGGTGCATGATCGGGCGCGATGGACTTTCATTGATTTGCCATTGGACTGGCCGCATGTTGGCAAGGCATGGATGGTCGCTGGCAGTGAACAGGCCGCTTTTCCTGTGTTGGCGGTGCAGGGAGTGACGGATCTCAGTAACATCCGCATCTATCAACACGATGGGGAAGGTTGGCAACGCACCAATATCAATTGGCCTAACGCTCGCGGTTTCGCCATGCTCGAAGTGAATAAGCAGCTGGCATTGGCGGTGCAGCAACCCGGCAGCACCCTTTCTGTTGGTTTTGATATTCTCCGTAACAACCAGGAACTCAAAATCGGGAAACTAGATTTGCCGCTTAAAAGCGATGCCTCATGGGCTGCGGTTCCATACAACGGTCATCTTGGCGTCATTGCAGCCAATCCTGAACATAAGCCCCAAAAACCCACCAGTACGCCTAGCCTTTTCGCTTTACCCAGCAGCGCTGAGCACAATGTCTCACTCACGCTTGCGGAACTCGATCTCCAAGGTAAAGAGATTGGTAAACCCACCACACTTACTGCCTATGAGCCGCAAGCGTTTGAACTTTTTGCGCAGTACATGATTACCTTTGGTGTACTGATGGCAGCCATGATTCTCCTCATGATCTTTATGATGCGAGATCCTGCACAGAACAAACTTGCGCTTCCTAAGCAGATGGTGCTCTGTGATTTTTCCAAGCGGCTTTATGCTGGCATGATCGACATCCTTCCGATCGTTCTTATCGTGAAGTTCTCATTCAATCTTAGCTTTACTGAATTATGGAGTCGTTGGCCAGGCGCGGAGGCAGGTTTGTCATGGGAAAAAATGGTCCCTGCGCTGATCATCATAGGCGCCTTCATTCTTTACACCACAGTCAGTGAAATCGCCACTGGCCGCACCGTTGGCAAAAAAATCGCTGGCATTCGCGTCGTCACCATAAAAGGTGAGAAGCCCGCCGTAGGTCAACTTCTCGGGCGTGGTCTTTCTAAGCTACTCGATTTGCTCGTGCCGATTTTGCTTCTCTTTCCGTTGATTTCTATGAACCGTCAGCGTGTTGGTGACATGGCCATGCAAACAGTCGTGGTTATGGATACACCTCAACCCATGAAACTCGATCATCTTGATCAGGACGAAAAAGAAGATTGATTCTAAAATCGGTCTTTCCTCGCGCATAAAAAAGCCTGCAATTGCAGGCTTTTTTCGTAGATGAGTTGAATGAGGCTAATGCACCACGGCTTCTTCGATCTGCGGTGCTGGCGGTTCGAATTCTGGCTCACGAATCGCGGCAACCATGGCTTGGACATTTTCGTTCGGTGGTGGGAAGAAGGGGGTTAAGCCCAACGTTACTATGAAGTTCAAGACCATACCGACGGCACCGATGCCGCGTGTGCTGATCCCGAAGCACCAGTTGGGCATGTCCATATAGACGCCGCCGATGATGTATGTTGCGGTGAAAATAATCCCGACCAGCATACCGATGACCGCTGGCCCGGTGCTGACACGTTTTGAGAAAATGCCTAGCACGATTGCCGGGAAGAATGACGCTGCAGCGAGGCCAAATGCAAACGCCACCACTTCACTCACAAAGCCCGGTGGGTAGATCCCAAAGAATCCAGCCACCACCACCGCGAATCCAATCACCACACGTCCGACCAAGAGTCGTGATGCTTCCGATGCCTTTGGATTCAAGATATTGAAGTAGAGGTCGTGTGCGACTGACGATGAGATCACCAGCAACAAACCCGATGCAGTCGACAAAGCTGCCGCCAAGCCACCTGCCGCAATGAATGCGATGATCCAGTTGGAAAGCTCGGCCATTTCAGGTGTGGCTAGGACGATGATGTCCTTATCTGGTCCGGACAGTTCTTCCTTCGTCAATGTGGCACGTGCATCGGCACCTTGTGTACCACCGGTATCAAGCCATTTCTGATGTTCAACTTTTAATTGTGTGAAAGTTGCGCCAGCCAGTGCACCGCCAGCACGGAAAACTTCGTTGTCATCTCGTCCAGTATAGGACACGCGGCCATCATTGTTACCATCAAACCATGCAATCAGACCGGTATTTTCCCAGTTGAAATACCAGTGTGGCAGTTCAGAGATGATGTCACCGGATTCGCGCTGAATGATGTAGTACTGTTTACCTTCGGCAGTGTTGAAGCGGTTGTAGGGAAGGGCCGCCGATGCGTCCACGCCGCTGATCATCACACGGTTAAGCCCCTCCGTATCTTTGGTCATGCTGATGGTTTGTCCGTCACTGGTTTGAATACCAGCGGCGCCGATATTCATTGCGTAGGTACGGCCGTTCAAAGTTGTCAGCATGTAGTAGCGTGCAAAGGCAGCCGTTGCTGGTGCAGTGAGATACAAACCTGCGATAAAGAGCAGCGCCCAGAATGCAGACCAGCGTGCAGCTTTCACATTCTTCACCGTATAAAATCGCACGATGACGTGAGGTAAGCCTGCGGTGCCAACCATAAGCGCGAGGGTGACGCAGAACATGTTCAATAGTTTGTTAAAGCCCCCGCCGGATGCACCGGAAGCGGCGGTATATGATCCAAACCCTAGATCATTTCCGATGTTGTTCAGTTTGTCGAGCAGGTGTGTGGACGTGTCGGTGATCTGAGCGCCAAGACCAAGCTGCGGGATGGGCGTGCCGGTGAGTTTGATGGAGATCGCGATGGCGGGGATGAGGAACGCGGTGATGAGAATCCAGTATTGCGCGACCTGTGTCCAAGTGATGCCTTTCATGCCGCCGAGCGTGGCGTAGATGAAGACGATGATCATGCCGATGATGACGCCGTAGGTAATGGGGACTTCGAGGAAGCGTGAGAAGACGATGCCGACGCCGCGCATTTGACCGGCGACATAGGTGAACGAGATAAAGATCGCGCAAATGACGGCAACGATGCGTGCGAAGTTGGAAGAGAAGCGATCACCGATAAAGTCTGGTACGGTGAAGTGTCCGAACTTGCGGAGGTACGGAGCGAGTAAGAGTGCGAGTAGCACGTACCCGCCGGTCCAACCCATGAGGTATTGCCCGCCTGCATATCCCATGGTGGAGATGAGTCCTGCCATGCCGATGAATGAAGCCGCCGACATCCAGTCAGCGGCAGTGGCCATGCCGTTTGCTGAAGCGGGGACACCGCGGCCTGCGACATAGAAGCCTTTGGTGTCTTTGACTCGTGCTCGCCAGGCAATGAAGAGGTACAAGCCAAACGTTAATCCGACGAAGATGTAGGTCCAAGTTAATACGCTCATGCATCACCTCCATCTTGTTCATGGAGGTTTTTAAGCTCTCGTTGATGATAAGCATCCAAGCGATTCATGATGATCGCATAAACTAAGATCAGGAACACAAAGACAATGATGGATCCTTGTTGAGCAAACCAGAAGCCGAGCGGCGCGCCTGTGCCGGGGAAGTTGAACTGATTTAGCCAGTCTGCAAAAAGAATGCCGCAGCCTAATCCGACCGCCGCCCAGATCAGGAGTAAGATACCCATCACACGGATGTTTGCTTCCCAGTATTTTTGTATGGATGTCACAACCTTGGGGTTGTTGTAATCCAGCTTTGTTTTGGAGGATGTTTGTGTGTTAGAAATGTCCGGCGCATCGATCTCCTCGTGCGCGCGGCCCTCAACCTGTTCGGCCATGAGATATTGCTCCAAGAGAAAGTACAGAACGTTATATTCAAAGATGGTTATCGCGTTTCGACGGATGTGATGTTAAACGCTCTTTGCTACATGAACAAGTATTATTCATGAATAGATTCAAAAGACATGTATGCCGTAGACATGCGGATTTGGTGTGCAGAACCAGAGCTTTATGTCTGATGTAGTACGGGTGTATTGGCAGTATTGTTGGGAAATGTAAGGTGGTCAGAATGTGTAATGATCAACACCGAAGGTTAATAGCCCGCCGAGAAATCCGGTGATTGATACCAGTATTGCACCGACAAAAAGCAATACGCGCAACCCTGTTCGGCAGCCACAGGCACTCCGACGAACACGCGCTTCAAGGTAGATTAGCATGAGCAAACCCCAGATAGCAACCATTGTGCCGAGCAATCGGTGCAAATTAAAAGCCCATAATTCAGAGGGTTTCATAAGATGATATGCGCCTTCAGCCCAACCCAGACTAGCGGAAAAGATGGCACCGATTACGCCAAACCATATGCAAAAGCGAACCACACTTTTAAGCTCATCTCGTCGAGAAAGTACAAAAAGCAACTCGGCGAATGCGGCCATCATTAAGAGCGCGATTGGAAAATGTGTTGTGGGTGGATGGAATTGTCCAAAGAAGTTAAGCCACCGTTTGCCTGGCTGAGATGGTGTTGTGGTCACGGTTGCTTGCGCCAATTTTGGTTTCGGTTTATCAGAAGTGTCAATTGGTTTTTCTGCAGCAATGGATGCGATTTTTATTGGTTCGTCTACGACTTTCATTGCTGGTGCACCTGCTTCGATCCACCACTTCACAAGTTCTTTCTCGTGATTGGTTAGCTGTGCTACGTCACTATCCAGTGGCGGCATGTCCCCAAAATCTACAAGATCGTAAATATACGACTTGTTCACATCACCCGGCACGATATAGTCCGGTGTACTCCGTAGCTTCTCAAAATCAAGCGTATAGCCAAATCCGCCATCCGGCTTGATTAGGTGTGCCCCGTGGCAGTCGTAACACTTTTCTTTAAAGATCGCATGAACCTGTGATGCTAAATGCATATCCCGCAATGCTTCGCCTGCAGAGCCACTTGTATTTGCTGGAGGCACTGTTTGTTCTTTTGTTTCCGCCATTGCAAACGGTAACGCAGCGAGCATCATCCCAAATGCGAGCAGCAATCGAACTAACAAGTGGCGAGCCATAATGAGTCCTGTCATATAAAAATCAGGCTTGCACGTCTTCACACGCAAGCCCGGAGTCATTCATCGATATCAATCAGTCGTGTTTGAATTTTTTGTGGCCACTTCTTTGTACATCACGCACTTTCACCAGTGCTTTGACCGCCTTCTTGTTGTCGTTTTCAAGCAGGGCAATCTCAGTTTGTGCGAGTTCTATGATGAGCTTATTCATCGCAATTAGATATTCAGTTTGCAATGCGTCCTTTTCTGACGCAGATGCATCGAGCACGTTGTCTGGCATGAACCCTTTGGCTTCCACGGCATCTTCTTGAAGGTCCGTCAGAAGCTCCACACTCGAATCATTTTTATCTGCATTATTAATTTGCTTACGAAGTGCTTTGAAATCATCCTCCATATCTTCCATAAGTTCATGCAGGTTGACTTCATCATGCTCGCTGTCTTTGTCTGCGAAACTAAGCGGCGCAAGCAAGGCCAAAGAGCCAAGGGTGACAAAGATCATCAAACCAAAACGAGCGCGGAAATTCTGTTCTTTAGGCATGGTGTTTCTCCGTAATTGTTGCTGTGAATGCAGGACAGTATCACGTCTGTTGCCCCAGGCCGTCAAGGGCGATCGTGCTTCTATGGGCAATAACGCCATACAAGCCTTTTTAATTCATGTATCTAGTGCATGAAAAAACCACAGGTACAATCACCTGTGGTTCATATGTTCGCTATATGGTTTGACTTAAGGTGAGATACGGACTTCTTTGCCACCTTTGTCTGCGGATTGATAAATCGCGTCAAGCATCTGCTGCACCATGAGTCCGTCCTCTGTCGGTGCGATCGGCTTAGCGCCATAAAGCAGATGGTCAATGAAGTTGCGATTCTTGCGATAGAAGTTCTCATTAAAATCGCCCGGCGTGTTATACGTCGGCTTGTAATCAATCATGTAGCCGTGTTGATCGGTCGACACGGTTGACGAATCCCATTTGCAGCCGCCCTTGGTGCCCATAAGCTGAAAATCCATGATCGACGTCGGCTCTATATGTGCGATGAAGCTCGATTCAATATGAATCACCGCGCCATTGTCAAAACGGATATGGCCGACAGCAAGATCTTCGACATCATAGTTTTTATGATCCCAGTTTGGCCAAAGGCATTCGATCTGGTCGCTGGGCTTATCGCCGAGGTAAGTCCAAGTCATGCCACTTGCGGCTATGGGTTTGGGTGAACCCATCACATAATGACACATCTCAAGTGCATGTACGCCGATGTCGATCATCGGGCCGCCACCTTGTAATTCCTTTTGGCCGAATACACCCCAGTTCGGGATGCCGCGCCGTCGCATTGCTTGCACACGACCAAACATGATGTTGCCAAGCTGGCCCGCATCCACCTGCTTTTTCAAAAACTGTGTCTTGGGGTCAAATCGAAACTGCAAACCGCAGATGATCTTCTTTCGCGCTTTCTTAGCGGCGTCGATCATCCTTTTCGCTTCACGGGCATTCATTGCCATAGGTTTTTCAACCATGACGTGTGCGCCGGCTTTGCTTGCCGCGATTGAGGCTGGTGCGTGTAAGCCGTTTGGGGTGCAGACAAACACCACCTCTGGCTTCACTTTTGCCAGCATCTTTTTGTAATCCGTATACAAGCCGGAAGAATCAATCGCATACGCCTCGGCGTGTTCTTCCATCACTTTGGTATTTACATCCGCCAACGCTACCACTTCAACCTCATCAATCCTTGCAAGTGCATCGAGGTGTGGTTTGGCGATTCCGCCTGCGCCGATGAAAGCTGCTCGCAATGCCTTGGCTTTTCTCGCACACATATTCAAAACTCCTGTTGATATAGAAGATAGATTGACTTGCCCAGGCTCGGTTTAGCAAGCGACAAACGGCGCATTATGGGGCATTGTCGCCAAGATGCAAATATTTCAGGTCCAGCATCCCCCACTTTTGCTGACCCGGTTATCATGGTATGACGTATAAACCGGGAGCCCTCACGCAGCGAGGCGCCGTGTTTTGTCACGACAGGGAGTCATACAATCTTTGCGGGTCCGATGAGTCAGGAAAGTTCAAACCCCAGCACGCTATCGTCTACCGATCCTCCTCAAACTGGGGAGGCGGCCCATTTGGCATTAGCTGATTTGGCTGTGCAGGTTGCGGAGCAGGGCGATGATCTTCAGCTTGAAGACGATAAGCCGGAAGGGTTTGCAGCTTATGCTCCGTGGCTCATCTCCGGCGGCATTCATCTCATTCTTATCCTCATCGCGATCTTTGCTGTCTGGACCACCGTGACCGTCATCCAGGATCAGCAGATCGTGGTTCCTAACATCCGTCTCTCTGATACGCCCGGTTCGCCGCTGACGCAAACCGATTTCAAACCGCTCGAACAAACTTCTAATACTGCTCGCCGTTCGATCACACAGATCGACACCCCGCAAACCACTCTCAACGTCAAGCCCGTCACTGAAGTTCCCATGATCGGTCTGGCAGGTGGTGCGTCCAAGATTAATCCCTTTGCGGCTGATATGGCCAGCGGTGCCGAGTTCAAAACGAACTTCTTCGGCTCAGGTGGTAATGCTCGTAAGATCATCTTTGTTGTTGACGCCTCCGGATCGCTTATCGATACCATGAAATACGTTTTGCTTGAACTTCAAAAAACCATCCGCAATCTTTCCGACAAACAAACCTTCACTGTCATCTTCTTTCAAGGCAACGAAGTTTTTGAAGTTCCACCTAAAGGACTCAAGCAAGCTACTGCCTCGCAAAAGCAAGCCGTCATCGACTGGATCGACCCGCGCAAGCACAATGTCGTTCCCAGCAAGCAGACCAACCCCATCAAAGCCCTCACACAAGCTCTCAAATACAAGCCCGGCCTCATCTACCTCCTCTCCGACAACATCACCGGCCAAGGCCAATATGAAGTCAACCAGAAGCATCTACTCCGCGAGATTGCCAGAGCGAACCACAGCAATACCAAGATCAACACCATCCAGTTTTTATACCATGATCCTCTTGAAGAACTTGGCCGTCCCGGGACCATGCCCCTTATTGCAGAAGGCACTGGTGGCGTCTACCGTTTTGTCACCGAGGATGAACTGTATCAATAAAGCGGCATAAGCCGATAAACAATGCGTCTGATTGTGTCTCTGTTCGCACGATCAATCCGCACGATAGGAACCATGCCATGCGTCAAACATTTTCCATCCTTCTCGGCAGCGCGCTTTGTATGCTTGGCACACCTGTGCTCTTCGCACAAGCCGACGCGGCAGACACAGGTTCTTGGTTCAGCATGTTCCTCTGGTCAGACGATTTCCTCGGCCTGCTTATCATCTGGCTTCTCCTCGCCATGTCCGCCTTTTCCATCGGTTTCTCCATCCACCTCATGACCCAATACCGCCGTACCCGTATGCTCCCCGAAGGGACCAAGAAAAAAGTCAACATGCTTCTCATGCAACGGCAATTTCGTCAAGCCATCGATTACGCCAACAAAGACAAATCTTACCTCGGACACATCATCAGCGCCACGCTCCATGAAGCCCCCAACGGTTTTATGGCTATGGAGCGGGCGATCGAAGAATCTGCCGACAATGAAACTGTCAAAATTCTCCGACCCATCGAATACCTTAATGTCCTTGGCAATATCGCTCCCATGATCGGTTTATTCGGCACGGTTTACGGTATGATTCGCGCGTTCCAGCAACTCGTCGCTGAAGGTGGTAACGCAGAACCTTCACAACTCGCTGCCGGTATATCCACCGCGCTGATCACCACCTTCTGGGGGTTGGTCGTTGCAGTTCCTGCACTGGCCTCCTATGCGCTGATTAGGAATAAGATCGATTCCCTTGCTTCCGAGGGTGTTTTGATCGTTGAATCGATCATTGCGCCTTTCAAACCAACCCCACAACAAATTCAAGCTGCCCGTCAGGCCGCTGCGCAGGCAAACACTCCGCAAACCGTACAACGCCCCACACCAGTAGCATCGCAACCTTCTGCGGTTGCTCCTCAAGCCGCCGCAGCATCCTCAGTTGTTGTTGCGGAAGATGAACCGGAAGTTGCCGCGGAAATCGAACCTGAGCAAAACACGGCAAAGTCAAATCCAAACAATGGCGACGCCGACCTCTTTGGCAACACCACTAAAAAATAATCACACCCAAGCCCGCCCAGTCATACGAAACAGGAACGGATGAAATCACGAATCCATAAACGAGGACCAGCGACCCCGCGGATGAATCTCACGCCGCTGATCGATATCGTGTTCCTGCTTGTGATCTTCTTCATGCTCGTCAATACCATGGCCTCCAAGCAAACTGTCAAGATGCTTGTGCCCGAACTCGAAGACCCACAGACGCATCAGCTTGCCGAACTCGACCGTATCGTGATTAGTGTTGCTCCTGTACAAGCGAGCGATCGCGATCGTTTTAAACCGCTGGAGCTAGAAGGGAATGTGCGTTTTGTTCAGGTCGGGCCATTCCAAAAATTCGAGCCTACCGAATTGCAGGAGATCGCTGAAGCGGTCAAGTCACTCGCCGAACAATTTCCTAAGGCCCCAGTCATGCTCCGTGCCGATGCTGCGATCTATTTCGATGAAGTTCAGCCCATTATGAACGCCATCACTGCCGCCGGCATTAGTACGGTGAATCTTGTCGCCTATCTCCCCGCGGATCAAGGCACTCCCTAAACCAACAAGAACACGCATCAAGATCATTCATGACCCAGCAAACGCAAACATCCTCACTCAGTCAGCCCGTGAAGCATCAATCTTCACGTAAGCGTCGTATTGTTCCCCCTGCGCAGATGCAACTGCAAATTACGCCGCTCATTGATGTCATCTTCCAGCTGCTTATCTACTTCATGGTCACCGCTTCCTTTGCGGTTGGTGAGGGAGCGCTGACTGCCGAGCTTCCCACCGGTGGCGATCAAGCTACTGATGCGCTTCAAATCCCAGAGCAGCCTATCGTCATTACCCTTCAAACCGTCGGCTACCACAACGTTCGCATTGAGGTTCAAGGCATGCCCACCACCGCATCCTTCAGTCAACTTCGTGACATGCTTATTGACCTTCAATACGATCCTGCACAAAAACGTAATGGTGTCTATCGCCCCACCAACCCCATCCTCATCAAACCACAACAACAAGTCCGCTGGCAACACGTCGTGAACGCCTTTAACGCCGCTATGGCCGCTGGCTATGAAAACATCGCCTTTGCCAAAGTAAACTCATGATGATCAAATGGTCAAAACGAAGTCTCTCAACCTACGGCATCACATTCTTGATGTCCGCCGTTTTTTGCGTTGTATTTTTGGTATGCAATCAGAATTTTGCGGCACAAACTATTGCCGACTACGTCGTTTCTCAAGGGGATCATGATCTCGCTATTCGCCTCACATCCCCCGATCAATTTCCAGAAGATCGTTCTGCTATCCGTGCTGAACGTAAATTGATCGAACACCGCCTTCAGTACAAACAACTCACTGAAGCCGCTATTACTGCAGCCAAAACCAATGATCCTGCCGCTGTAAAACTTCAAGCCCAGGCACGTGATCAATTCGCTGCACTGGTTCAGCAATACCACGCCATCATCAATCAATTCACCGACAACCCGCGATGTCCGATTTGGCAGACGGACTTTGCTGAGCTTCTACTTATCGAGCAATTGCAAGTCCTTCATCAATTTGCTGCTGAGGCTTATACATTTGGGCAACCCACACCACAACAATCTCAAGCTTTCCAAGTTGCAGCCATCGAAGCGCTTCAACTTACCACCCGTGCCAAGCAGCGTCTCTTCGAACTTCAAACCATTCTTCCTCGCGCTGCTAACGCGCCGCAGCTACAACGCTCCGGCCTCATCCAGCGTCTCTTCGACGAATACGATCATAAACGCACCCCTTTCTTCCAGGCACTCGCCGCTTTATATGTCACCGCGATCCCTCGCACCGAATCCTACTACACTGCGCCGACTGAATACAAGCTGCTCGGCCGCAAAATGCAGCCTGATAACGAACGTATGCGCCTGCTCAACCTTGTACTTCAAAACACAGAACGTTTTATCACTGACCGTGGCGATGAAGCCGGCATCCGTTTTGCATCTATGGTTCTTGCTTCCCGCGCTCTTTTGCAAATGGGTAATAACACCGCCGCCATCAAACTGCTTAACCCCGTGCTCAGCGCCCGTCATTCTGACTTGCTCAATCTTACCGCCAATCTCACTCAAGCTCGCATCATGATTGAGTCCGGCGAGTTCGCTGCTGCAATCACACTCTTGGATCAACTCAAGCAACATCCGCTTGCTAAATCTAATCTCACTTTCCGCATCATGCTCACCGACATGCACTACCGTGTGCTTGCTGTCGATCCATCTGCAGATATTTTTTCACCTTATTTCAAGCTCCTCGAGGACGATCAGCTTTCCGAAGCTCAGAAAGAGCAGGTGCGTTACTATATCGCTCTTCGCTGGGACACTTTGCTTGCTAAGCAGGACGCGATTGATAAGCTTCCGCCGCGTGTTCGTTTGATGATGACAGATTTTGCTCTTCAAAAAGTGCAAACTCCGGATGATTCATCAACGGATGCGGAAACAAAGCAACAGCTTCAACGTGTGATCATGCTTGCTGAATCGCTCACCAGTCCCACTATTCCTGAAGACATTCGCGCTCATGCGCTCTACAACAAAACGGTTGCTTTTTATCAATCCAAGCCGCCGTCTCCCAAGCATCTACTTGAGGTTTCTAAACAGCTTACCAGCCTCGCTCAACAGTATCCTGATCATGGCGACGCTTCTCGTGCGATCAATTTCTCGATCGCACAATTACAGCAGCTTTTTGAAGAAAATCCTGCACTCCCCGGCATTCGTGAGCAGTTTATCCAAACCACAGAAGTTCTGTTTAATTTCTTCCCGATCTCAGAAGCAGCTGACAATCAACGTGTTTTTTATGCTTATCACGTTCTTCAGCCTGCCGGCCAGTACGATGAAGCAATTAAACAATATGACCGTGTGCCGTTTGATCATCCGCAATACTTTGATGCTCAACGTGAAGCACTATTCTGCCTGGATACGGAAATTGCAGACGACACAATCGGCAATGCAAAATATCTTCGCATCCGTGCCGACATCGACCGTCGTGCAGATCGTGTGAAGCGGGAAGCTGCACGGGAGCTTGAGAAAAACAACCTTGATTCTTTTCGCCGCAAGGCTGTTCGTTATGCGCTTGCTGCTGCGACGATTGTTCGCGCCTCAGTTGCTTTGCGGTCTGAAGAGTACAGCTATGCTATCAAGTTACTCGGCAACTTTGAATCTGATTTCATCGACCTTGATGACCTTCTACCTAATGCTTTTCAAATCCGTTCGACTGCTTTGATTGCTTCGGCGCAACACGATCAAGCTATTCGCGTGGCTCAAGATTATATGAAAAATGATCCGCAGCGAGCCGCCCCTGTTTTAGATAAGCTTTTGCTCCAGTTTGGGCGTGAAATGGATGACATTGCGGAGCAAGCCATCGCCAAATCGATTCCGACCGCGTTGCGTCATCGTGCAACAGCTGCCGTGCAAATTGCAGACGTACTCATTGATTACGCCAAAGAGAACCGTCTTTCCTCATCATACATGCTTTCATGTGCAATCATTCGCGCCAAAGCTCAACAACTTCTCGGCAACTACGATCAAGCAGCCGCCGATCTTCAAGCCCTTGAATCTTCCTTCCCCGACAATCTTGACCTCATCCAGACACTTGCTGAATTACAATTCAATCAAAACACAGATGGTTCTCTCCGAGCTGCCGCGAAGCATTACGCACGTATCATTACCAGTATCCCAGAGCCTCCATACCCGACGCACTATTGGCATGCATGGCTTCGCCAGCTGCAAATCAGTGATAAGCTCAATTATAAAACCGATGATATCCCGCTGCATATTCGGCAGCTCCGTCTTCGTGATTCCAAGCTCGGTGGCCTAAAGTTTGAAACGCAATTCATTGAGCTAGAACGTAAGCACGAACAATCCTGACACAGCAGCACCAATCCCCAAACGATTTAACCGAGGTTTATATGCTCACGCTCTATGGCTACAACAAATGCAGCACTTGCCGTAACGCAAAAAAATATCTCGACCAACACGGTCTGAACCATACTTTTATCGATATTACCGAACAACCTCCACCGCAGGCTTTGCTCAAAGCCATTCTCAAAGCTGGCGACTATCAACTCAAAGATCTCTTCAATAAATCCGGCGTTCAATACCGCGAACTCAATATGAAAGATAAACTCCCAAACCTTTCGGAAGCCGAAGCGTTAAAGCTGCTTACGCAAAATGGCAAACTCTGCAAACGCCCCATCATTACCAATGGCAAAAAGTACACTGTGGGTTACAAAGAAGATGTGATGAAAGCGGTATGGGGATCATGACCCGTTGGGTAGTAAATGATTTGAAGGCGGTGTTTCTGTTGCGACTTGTTCGCGTGGGCAGCCATCACAGCCTGTAATGGAATTGGTCGTGATATTTTGATGCGATGTCTCACGGCCATACTGGTAAAAAGCTGCGGTATCCAATTGATCTTCCCGCGGGACATCATCTGTTTGCTCTTCTTTTTGTGTTTTGCCTTCGATCAATTCTTTCTTTAACAGTGGTAGCAGGTTTCCCTCACCCGGATACCCATGAATGGTTGCAGATCCCGTGAACAGCACCGGTAATGACCCACCAACAACCCCGTACAATGCCACATCTCGCGCAATCAAATCATCCACACGTGGATCGTTAATCGCCTCCTCAAGCTGCGTTTCGTCCACATACTGTAATGCCATTTTCCGTGCGGCTTCAACCGTCGGTGGCTCTTCATCTGCCATTAGCATATGGAAGTATGCTGGGTAATCGCTCGGCGAGATTACCCAAACCGCAATCGCTAACTTTGCCAAATCACATGCATTTTCTGCTCTTGGTTCAGTTTTCTTTACCAGTGGATTACATGCAGCATTCAGCGGTGATGGCAACGTCACAATCGCAATTTGCTCCGGATGTTGTTGCATGAGTATCTTTAAATCCCGCGACATTAATCGGCAATGTGGACACGTAAAATCAAACAACTCCATGAGCATTTGTGGGGCATCAACATCCCCAATCAGCGGATACTCTGCGGGTCGAATGCTCACAGCCCCGGCCTCGCCAAACTGGTAGCGAATCTCTCGCGCGGTACCTTCGCCGATAGATTGACTGATCGCGGGTCGAATGCTCGCCGTCTCTGTCGGTAACATAAACTGAATCACTGGCAATGGCATAAACAAAATAGCCGCAATACCGAGCAGCACGAGATGCGATCGACCTCGCATCCCCGATGGTCTGATTTGTTCTGATGTGTGCTTCAAGCCAAAGCTGCTGAGCAAAATCACCAGTCCCGCCGCGATACCGATCAGATGCGCACTAATGCAGTACTGACAAAGCTGTTTCAGTACAAAAATTTGAATCACGCTGAAGTAAGCTGCAGCACCAATCAACAAATAGGCGAGCACCACAAGTACCCGCCACGCTCGTCTTTGTGTGGTGAGACTATTTTTCCTTGGTGTGATATGCCGCGTTGCGCCAAGCAGCACCAGATAGACCACAATTGCAAGCACCACCACTGGTAACCCTAAAACCTTCGACCACGCGCTTTGCAAGACTTCATCACAGCCACTTCCTGCGCCGCATCCGGCAACACCACCCCCGCTGATCGAAGAAATTAGCAGATAGCTCGACAGACCTAGCCCCAGTACCCCCAAGACGCGTAATAGAGCTGGCGTCCACAGCCGTCCTTCAATCACGGGTTTTGGGTCCTGATGTGGCATGGTTTACTTAGCCCTAGAAAATCATGTGATGATTCAATCTATATTTTTAAGTACCGGATCCGTCGTGCCTAATTTCTCAAATGCGCGTTTTCGAAACAAACACGAATCACAATGTCCGCACGGCCGGTATCCAATCGCTCGCTCTTCATCTGCAATCGGATCGTAACACGAATGCGTTAAACCGTAATCTACACCCAATGCCAAGCCTTGCTCAATGATTTCTGTTTTGCGAAGCATCAAAAGTGGTGTATGAATGTGCATTGCCTTGCCTTCTACGCCTGCCTTTGTCGCCAAGTTCGCCATCTTCGTAAACGCATCAATATACTCTCCACGACAATCTGGATACCCCGAGTAATCCAGTGCATTTACACCGATATATATATCTTGGCTTTCTAATACTTCTGCTAGCGCCAGTGCGTATGACATAAAGATCGTGTTTCTTGCTGGCACATAGGTTACTGGGATCTCCGTGACGGCATCTTCATCTCGATCTTTTGGGACGTTAATCTCATCCGTCGTGAGGGCCGAGCCTCCGAATAGCCGCATATCGATTTTTGCAGTCCGCTTACTTGCACAGCCAAGATGTTCTGCCACAAGATCCGCAGCTTTTAATTCAGCAATGTGTCGCTGCCCGTAATCAACAATCAACGCATGAGTTTCAAAGCCTGTCGCATTCGCAATCGCTAAGCATGTTGTCGAATCCAATCCACCAGACAGCAGTACCACTGCTGGTTTCTTTTTCCCATCCATAACATTTTCTTTTTGAACATCATGACTCATGCGGTCATTGTAGAACATCTCCCGCCACCCGTCTCAGCGCCACTCGATGAAGACGATCACTCTCTTTGCCATTTCCTCACCAAACCGCATGCTATACATGGGCATGTCCTATCTAACATGCCGGTGTCTCCGGTCTTTGCCTATCCATCACAATTGTGTCATCTCCGCCTATTATTGCCAAAACCGCTTTAGGAGGTGTGGCATGACGCGATCAATCTCCCACACAAATACATTCCTCAGCCACACACAAGGCTACGCACTTGCGACAACCGCAGGCCTTGTCGCGATATTCATTTGGGCTGGTACCGTGGTGATGATCCGCGCGGTTTCCGAACTCATGGGGCCTTGGTGGGCGGGCGGTCTAGCCTCACTCATCGCGGGTCTTTGCGGCATTTTCCCGCTTCTCTCTAAACGTGGTTTTGCCAGCCTCCGACAAGTTCCCAAAGGCTACATGTACGGAGCCGGCACATTTTTTATCTTTTACATGGTGTTCTTCTACCTTGGTCTCGGTTGGTCAGTCTCAAGACAACAGGCCATTGAACTTGGCATGGTCAATTATCTCTGGCCATCTCTCACACTGATTTTTTCTCTTTTCATTCTTTCCCGTCGCGCCAATTACCGTCTCTGGCTCGGTATGGCCATCGCCTTTGGTGGTATCATTTTCATTAACGTCATGTCCGAACATTTCGACTTCCGCATGGTTACCACCAACATCGCTTCTGACGGTCTTGTCTACATTCTCACTTTTGGTGCCGCCACCGCATGGGCGCTCTACAGTACGCTTACAAAAAAGTATGGCGAAAAACTCTCCATCAACATTGTTCCACTCTTTTTCCTTATCAGCAGCATTCCACTCATCATCGGCGGCTTCCTCTCCAACGATCAGATCGTCCTCTCCTTCACAGGTCTGATTGAGCTACTTATGCTTGCGCTGCTCGTCCACCTCGCGGCTAATTCCTTCTGGGACCTCTCTATGCGGCGTGGTGATCTCACCCTTGTGACCGCCTGCTCCTACGTCATACCCGTGCTCTCCATCATCTTTGGTGCCATGTATTTCGACCTCACTCTCGGCTTGCCGCTCTTGGTCGGATCAATCCTCATTGGTATTGGTGCACTACTTTGCAAGCTTGGTGTGAGTGAAAATCCCTCTATCCAAACCACAAATATACCCCCGCAACCATAATAATACTGCTTATATCAGATTCGTGATTTACAGCCATAAACCCTTGCGACATAATGTTCTCGAAGGACACACAGGGTAGGGTGCCTACGACCCATCAGCCGAGAACGTTTAGTGAGGAACCAGCCAAGCCGTGAGTGATACCGCCGCAGTTACCGCCAGTACTATCCGAGCATCATCCGATTCGCCTGCCTTCTGGAAGCCAAGGTTCTCCTCCGGCTACATCGGCGCTTTCCTCCTGCTGCTCATTGCCGTCCCATGCTTCGTTACCCTCCCATGGTCCATGCAATACTTTGATGAACCCGTCCGTGGTTCTGTCATCGTTCGCCCGCCATCTGTTGCAGAACCCTTCGGATCAGACCGTCTTGAACGGTCACTCCTTTGGCGTTGTCTTCTCGGTGGTGCAATCTCACTCGGTATCGGCATCTCTGCTGCATTTATTTCCGGATTCATCGGCGTTACATGGGGCGCCATTTCCGGCTACCTCGGGGGGCGTACCGACGCGATCATGATGCGCATCGTCGATGTCATGCTCTCTCTCCCTTACGTACTCCTCGTTGTTCTGCTTAACCTCGCTCTCAAGCCAATTGTCTTGGTGGCGCTGTCTTATTTTGTTCCCGGTAACGTCGCTGAATTTGCGACAGGTGTAGTCACGCTCCTCATCGCCATTGGCGGTGTCTCTTGGCTTACCATGGCACGAGTCATCCGTGGACAAGTTCTCTCCATCCGAAATCGTCCCTTCATCGAAGCCGCTCGCGCTATCGGTGTCTCCCCACTCCGAACGCTTCGCGTTCACATTTTCCCCAACCTCATCGGCGTGATCGTCGTATATATGACGTTGGCCGTCCCTATCGCGATTCTTCAAGAATCGTTCCTCAGCTTTCTCGGCATCGGTGTTCAAGCACCCCTACCAAGCTGGGGCAACCTTGCCAGCGATGGGGTTAAAGAACTCGCGCTACCGCTCAAACAAATGAACTGGTGGCTCCTCTTCTTCCCATGCCTCCTCCTCGGTGTCACTCTCATGGCTCTCAATTTCCTCGGCGATGCACTTCGGGATCGTTTCGACCCCAAAAGTGACATCAAGAGTTAATTTGCTCCAACAGCCGATAAAATATCTGTATCGGTTTACGATTCCTCGATCAGGTGTATTTCGTCACTCCCATGCACGACGGCACCTTCCAACTTAGTTCAATCCCGCCCGCTCACGCAGCAGGAAAGGCCCCATGGAAAATCGCTTCGGACTCAAAGATTTCATCGTCATTGTCCTACTCGTCGGCATCATTGTTTCCATCTGGCTCGGCATCAAAGCTTTTGATCGCCAATGGTCCGATGTCAAAGCCACGAAAACGCAGGTCTCACAGCTCACCACCGAGCAGGCCCGTCTCCGAAATGAACTTTTTGCCATTCAAGATCGCATCGACGACCTCCCCAGTAAAATTTCCAAGCAATCCGCCGGCGTTTCCTCCGCGCAGATGCAAGCATTGCTCGAACAAATTGCCGCGCTCCAATCCACAGAAAAACTTACTGACGCACAACTCGCTGAATTAAAACAAAAGCAGGAAGCGCTCAAAACCGCCGCCCTCGAACAACAATCCGCCGCTGAGGCCTCCGGTGAAACCAATACTGAATCCATCCAACAAACTGACCCCTTCATCCGCCTAAAAGCTGCACATGATACTCCTGGTTTCGCCACCGGCGGTACATTTATCGACGCTTTTGCCACGAAGGTTGCCTCACTTACGCCGCATGTATCTTCAGGCACGCTTTATTCCACACGTGTTCAAGAATTTGTTTTACAAGCACTTTTAGGTCGCGACCCTGAATCGCTGGAGATGATTCCCGTTCTTGCAAAGAGTTGGACAGTTTCAGATGACGGGCTCATATTCACCTACAAACTCCGCCGCAATGCGGTCTTCTCCGACGGTGAACCTGTGACCTCTGCCGACATTCTTTATGGCTGGGACCTCATCAATAACCCAGAGTTTGACGCTCCCGTCGACCGGTTTTTCTATGAGCCCATCGAATCGGTCGCCGCACCTGATGAATATACCATCGTCGTTAAAATGAAGCGGCCCTACTACTCTTCTCTCAATCTCTCAGGTTCCCTCATCGCGCTCCCCAAACATTTCTATAGCAAGTTCTCCATGAAAGAACTTAACACTAGACCCGGCCTTCTCATGGGCTCTGGACCCTACCGCATGCCCGACCCTGAAAACTGGGCTCCCGGCAAGCTTATCGAGCTTGTCCGCAATGAACGCTTTTGGGGGCCGCAGCCTGGCTTCGATCGGCTTATCTGGCGCGAAGTCTCAGAAGATGTTGCTCGCCTCACGATGTTCCGTAACGGAGAGATTGATCTGTTTGTCTCCACCAGTAACCCGCAGCAATTTGAAAACCTACAAAAAGAACCTGAGATGCAGAAGAAGGCGAACTTCTTCTCCTACAACCTCATCCCTTCCGGGTACTCCTTCATCGCTTGGAACCAAAACCATAACGGATCACCTACCATCTTCGCGGATAAACGTGTTCGTCAGGCCATGACCTACCTCACGCCACGCGCGGCAATGGCCAAAGAAATCTTCCTCGGCTACTCCACCGTTGCAGATGGACCATTCGATAATGCCGGACCGCAAGCGGCTCAAGATATTTCCCCTCGCCCCTTTGATGTCGCTAAAGGCCGTGCCATTCTCGCTGAAGCCGGTTGGACATTAAACAAAGATAACATCCTTGAGAACAAAGATGGTGAAATTTTCACATTCGTCTTCACCTATCCCGCCAGCGACAAAATCTACGAACGTATTTCCCTTTTCCTCAAAGATGCTTATGCCAAAGCTGGCATTGTCATGCAGCCCAATCCGCTCGAATTTTCCGTCATGATCTCTCGTCTTAACGAACGTGATTTTGAAGCCATCATGCTCGGCTGGGGCGGTGGTGCCGTCGAAAAAGACATTCGGCAAATCTTCCATTCCTCACAGATGGCAGCCAGCGCTAACAACTTTATTTCCTACAACAACCCAGAACTCGACAAACTCATCGACCTTGCCCGCGATACGGTTAACGAAGAAGAACGCATGCCTATCTGGCAAGACTGCCACCGTATACTTTATGAGGATCAGCCTTATACCTTCATGTTCCGACGCAAAACCCTATGGATTATCAACAACCGTGTGAAGAATATCCTTCCCGTCACCGAAGGGCTTAATACTCGCGATGAATGGTTTGTCCCCAAAGCACAACAGATTCAGCGATACTAACGGCCGTTTTAAATTGCTATTGAAGTCGCATCAGTCAAAACTGGATCACGACTAAAACCATGCTTACCTACATCATCCGACGCATCCTGCTCATGTTCCCTACGCTCATCGGCATCACGCTTGTTGTGTTTTTTGTCATGGCACTCTCACCTGGCGGCGTCGCTGGGCCGCAACTTTTTGGTGGCGAAATGGATTCCGAACAGGGTCGCATCATGCAAGAGTATTACAACTCTCGCTACGGTCTCGACAAACCCATTCCCATCCAATATCTCAACTGGCTTAACCAGATTTCTCCCCTCGGCTTTGAAGTCATCTATGAAGACGGCAAGCGATCGCTCGGTTCCTTCGGCTTCAAATGGCCTGATCTTGGCGACTCCTTCTCCAAAGGCAGGCCCGTTACCACGCTCTACGGCGAAGCACTTCCGGTCACACTCTTACTCAATGGACTTTCTGTCCCCATCATCTACCTTATTGCAATTTTCTCCGGTGTCTACGCTGCCAAACACCGTGGCAAAGCGATCGATATCGTCTCTGGCACATCATTCCTCACACTCTGGTCCATCCCAACCATCTGGTCCGGCGTTCTCCTCATCGGTTTTCTTTGTAGCGACAAATATCTTCACTGGTTTCCCGCCTCCGGCCTCTCCTCCGTTGCCGCAAACTATCAGCCCTTCCTGCCTCACTTCGCCGATACAGGCTTCCAAGTAGGCTGGCTCCTCGATCGACTCTGGCATCTAATCCTTCCTGTATTCTGTCTTTCCTACGGCTCCTTTGCCTTCATCTCCAAACTCACACGTGCCTCCGTCCTCGAGAACCTTTCCGCTGACTTTGTCCGTACTGCACGTGCCAAGGGCGTTACACAAAAAAACGCGCTTTGGCAGCACGCCTTCCGAAATTCACTCCTCCCACTCATCACCGTTGCCGCCACCGTCATCCCCGGACTCCTCGCTGGCTCTATCATCGTCGAAAAAATATTCTCCATTCAAGGCATGGGCCTTCTCATGGTTGATGCGATCTTTGCACGTGACCGTGACCTCGTTCTTGCTGGAACTCTGATTTCCGGCGTTATCACCCTTATCTGCATCCTCATCGCAGACCTCTGCTACGCCATTGTTGATCCAAGGGTGAGCTATGAATAAACAAACCAACACCACGACTGATCAGGTTAAGGAGCGCATGTTTTCGCCGCGTCGCTCATACATCACCCGTGTTATCTATGGCACACTCGGTGCAACCGGCGCACGCATCGGCATCATTTGGCTCGCTATCATCACACTCTTTGCCGTTCTCGCGCCCTTCATTGCCAACTCTTTCCCCTTCATCATCAAACATACCGACGGCCACACCACCTTCCCGCTCTTCAAGCATCTCTCTCCGACAGATGTTGCGCTACCTATCATCGCCTTCACTACCCTAATACTCTTTTTCCTGAAAAAATTTCTGCAGCGAAACGTTGGTTGGCCTACTTTATCGCCGTCGCGCTTACCCTCACTCTCTGCTACACCTTCGTCAAGCCTCCGCTCACTTTTATTTACGAAACCCCTCGGCAATTAGCTGCAAGCAACCAAGTCCAATGGTCCCTCAGCACTCTTATCCCTTTTTCACCTTCTGATCGGCAACGCGACGTCCCCGATACAAATCTCAAGGCACCCTCAAAAACACACTGGCTCGGCACTGATGAAAACGGTGCCGATGTTCTCTCGCGGCTCATCTGGGCTTCGCGTATCGCCATGTCCATCGGTTTCATCGCTACCGGCATCGCACTTGTCATCGGCGTTATCCTCGGCGGGCTTATGGGTTATTTTTCCGGCTTCTTCGATCTCATTGGTATGCGACTCGTGGAAATTCTAGAGTCTATTCCACAGCTCTATCTCTTGCTCACCTTTGTTGCCTTCTTCGATCGCAACCTCTATCTCATGATGGTGATAATCGGTCTCACTTCATGGTCAGGATACACACGCTTTATTCGTGCCGAATTTCTCAAAATCAGAAAAATGGATTATGTCCAAGCTACTCACGCACTTGGACTCCCTCTTCGCTCCATTCTCTTCAAACACATGCTCCCTAACGGTATCGCTCCCGTTCTTGTCACTGCATCTTTTGGTATAGCATCTGCCATTCTCGCCGAAGCCTTCCTATCCTTCCTCGGGCTTGGTATCGTCGATAAGCCTTCATGGGGGCAAATGCTCTCGCAATCTACCGGTGCCTCTGGTGGCTTTACTTGGTGGATGGCCATCTTCCCCGGACTCGCTATCTTCCTCACCGTCTTTTCATACAACCTCATCGGCGAAGCACTCCGCGACACCATTGACCCCTACACACAAAAAACTTAGTGAGCATAAGTAACTCAAAAAGACTATAAAAACAGGTTAGAACAGAACTCGATCCTCACACAGGTAAGACATATGAGCCAGCAAGAAGTTAAGCCCATCCTCACCATCAATGAGCTGTCCGTATCCTTCCCCGGGCCCGGTGGCAAACGCAACCGTGCCGTTGATAATGTCAACCTCACCGTTTATCCTCGCCAAACACTTGCTGTCGTCGGTGAATCTGGCTCTGGCAAGTCTGTTTCTGCGATGTCCATTCTTCAACTTATTCCTACGCCCCCTGGTTCCTATGATCGCGGCTCTATTAACTGGCAACCTGATGCTGCAGATCCACCCGTCGATTTACTTCAATATAACGATAAACAGATGCGAGCCATCCGTGGCAATCAGATCGCCATGATCTTTCAAGAGCCCATGACCTCTCTTAATCCTGTTTACACCATTGGTGACCAAATCATTGAAGCCGTTCGACTCCACCAGAACGTTACCAAAGCACAGTCCATCGACATTGCCATTAAAGCACTCACCGATGTTGGCATTGCCGCACCCGAATCGCGACTCAAAGAATATCCTCATCAACTTTCCGGTGGTATGCGCCAGCGTGTTATGATCGCTATGGCGCTTGCCTGCCAACCTAAACTCCTTCTCGCCGATGAACCCACCACCGCGCTCGATGTCACCATCCAGGCGCAAATCCTCGAACTGCTTCGTCATCTTCAAGACACCAAGGACATGGGCATCATTCTCATCACCCATGATCTCGGTGTGGTTGCAGAGAACGCCGACGTGGTGGCTGTTATGTATGCTGGCCGTGTATGCGAATTCGCTTCGGTTTATGATATTTTTGATCGCCCGCTTCACCCCTACACCCGTGGGTTGCTCCGGTCCATGCCCGTCCTCGGTCAAGAAGTGACGCGCCTTCCCACGGTAACTGATGGTGCAACTGTTCCTGAAGATTTTCCTTCCGGCTACAACGTTGAGCCACATGTCACTACCCCAGACCCCGAAGTTGGCTACGGCGGCAAAGACGCACGCCTCTATGAAGTTGAACCTAATCATTGGGTGCTTTGTACACCGCAGCCGGGTAACGACATTCAATCTTCACACCCTGGCCGTAATTTCCGACGTGAACCCATTGCACATTCATAAACATACGAGCTGAAAACATTGCTATCAAAAAAACACGACTATTTATAGTCGTGTTTTTTTGTATTAACTTAAATGTTATCTGCACCTTCACGATGTTCGTTTACGTCTGAGCAATCCGATTCCGCCTAAGCCAATGAGCGTCAAACTTGCAGGCTCAGGAATCGGTACGAAAACATGACAATTCTGGCGACAAGATGCGAAAAGTAGGTTCCGATGGTGAGCCTGTTTCGCGCACTAAAAAAAGCTCGTTTAACCCTGAAAAACAAGGTAAAAACGAGCTTTTCGAAGCGGTGGGGGTGGGATTCGAACCCACGGTACACCGAAGTGTACGCCGGTTTTCAAAACCGGTCCATTCAACCGCTCTGGCACCCCACCGTTGTAGAGTTTTGATACTGCCCGGTTGAACAGTTGTAACTTTATATTGTTATTGTCCCAGATTACGTGTGGTAAACGTTTACCGGGAGGACAAATCATAGATGATTTACATCTGAGGCGGGTAGTTTATCAAAAAAATGAGTGCCTGCACCATTTTGCAGCTAAACGTGCAAAAAGTGGAGGAGAAGCTTTTTGCAGACAGCGTCTGTAATGCCTTTTGTGGTAAACCATGTGCATAACTCAACCTTTATAAATAACCGGTTTAAGGTCGCTTCATGTACGGCATATACGAGGCTATGTAAGTTATGGCAGAGCATGAGTATGCCTACTTACGATCATCAGTTACGATCGGCGGCCTAAGGGGAAAAATGTGGATAAGACATTAGCCTAGGATTAACATGTGTTTACGTACATTCGGGTGATTTGAGACATGATTCTTATGGCCTGGGGTACTCACATGTTTGACATGACTGCTGACTCCTGTAAACTCTTCCCTCCTCACTGAGTGACGCAAACAACTCGCTCACGGGACTGGGCTTAAGCAAATCGTCCCCCGATTTTCGCTGTCGCCAAGAATTGATTTTCCACACAGCCTTCACCGGCTTGACAGGAAGCATTCAAAAGTTAAAATTCTCGACTCGCTGCAAGTGACAATTCCCTTGATAACGCAAGGAAATCATCACCTGTAGCGACAGGATTCGCCAAAGTCAGAACTGTCTGGCCCAAAGCGATTTAGCTCATTGAAAAGTGGATAGGTCAGATGATGCACAATCCCAATTTAGCATCATCTGTGCTGTAAACCGAGTCATCGAATTGCCAGAGGTAATTTAATACTGATCGGCCAGGAACCAATACCCCGGTTTTTGGTCGGGATGATTAAGCTACTAAGAGCATACGGTGGATGAATTGGCATTAAGAGGCGATGAAAGACGTTGTAGCCTGCGATAAGCCACAGGGAGCTGGCAAACAAGCTTTGATCTGTGGATTTCTGAATGGGGAAACCCGGCTCTTCGGAGTCATCCATACCTGAATGTATAGGGTATGGAAGCGAACCTAGCGAACTGAAACATCTAAGTAGCTAGAGGAATAGAAAGAAACCTCGATTCCGTCAGTAGCGGCGAGCGAAATCGGAATAGCCCAAACCAGCCTTCGGGCTGGGGTTGCGGGCACCAATGTGGTACTGGGAAAATCGTTGTGAACGCTTTGGAAAGAGCGACCAGAGAAGGTGACAGTCCTGTAACGATAATAGAACCAGACCTAGGTGTACCAGAGTAGCGTCGAGCTCGTGGAACTCGGCGTGAAGCTGGAGGGTCCACCCTCCAAGGCTAAATACTACTTAATGACCGATAGCGTAACAGTAGGGTGACTGAAATTTGAAAAGTTCCCCGAAAGGGAAGTCAAAAGTACCTGAAACCGTATGCTTACAAACTGTGGGAGCATCTCCTCGGAGGTGTGACCGCGTGCCTTTTGCATAATGAGCCGGCGAGTTAATTTTTGTGGCAAGGTTAAGTCTTATCCAGACGTAGCCGAAGCGAAAGCGAGTCTTAAATGGGCGCCCAGTCGCAGGAATTAGACGCGAAACCAGGTGATCTACCCATGGCCAGGTTGAAGGAAGGGTAAAACCTTCTGGAGGACCGCACCCGTCAACGTTGAAAAGTTGTGGGATGAGCTGTGGGGAGGAGTCAAAGTCTAATCAAACCTGGAGATATCTCGTTCTCCTCGAAATAGCTTTAGGGCTAGCCTCGTGTTATAGCGTATGGGGGTAGAGCCACTGATTGGGGATGGGGCGGCTATGCTGTACCCACTCCAGCCAAACTCCGAATACCATACGCCTCTATCACGGGAGTCAGACTGCGGGGGATAATCTTCGTAGTCAAGAGGGAAACAACCCAGACCGCCAGCTAAGGTCCCCAATTTTTACTTAGTTCTTAAGGAAGTTAGGATGCAGTGACAGCCAGGATGTTGGCTTAGAAGCAGCCACCATTTAAAGAGTGCGTAATAGCTCACTGGTCGAGGATCCTAGCGCCGATAATGATCGGGAATAAGTAAAAAACCGAAGCTGCGGAATATTTATATTGGTAGAGGAGCGTTGTTATCAGCGGTGAAGCGAAACGGGCAACGTTTCGTGGAGCGGTAACAAGTGATTATGCCGGCTTGAGTAACGATAAAACAGGTGAAAATCCTGTTCGCCGAAAGCCTAAGGTTTCCTGGGGAAGGTAAATCCGCCCAGGGTTAGTCGGACCCTAAGTCGAGGCTGAAAAGCGTAGACGATGGATAGCAGGTTAATATTCCTGCACCACTTAGTGAGGTTGAAGCAACGTGACGGATTCGTGTGGTTAAGCGTCCGATTAGACGTGGACGTTCCCGCAAGGGCGAGGACCTAGAGCCATAAGTTAGCGAAACGAGTCCCCAGAAATAGCGTTTGTGGACGATCTAAGTGCCCGTACTAAAACTGACACAGGTAGGCGTGGTGAATAACCTCAGGCGCTCGAGAGAACGGTTGTTAAGGAATTAGGCAAATTAACCCCGTACGTTCGCAATAAGGGGGCCCTCACTCTTCGGAGAAGGGCGCAGAGAAAAGGCTCTGGGGACTGTTTATCAAAAACACAGGACTGTGCAAACTCGCAAGAGGAAGTATACAGTCTGACGCCTGCTCGATGCCGGAATGTTAAGGAAGTAGGTTAGCTTCGGCGAAGCTTACGACTAAAGCACCGGTCAATGGCGGCCGTAACTATGACGGTCCTAAGGTAGCGAAGTTCCTTGTCGGGTAAGTTCCGACGCGCATGAATGGCGTAACCACTGGAGCACTGTCTCAACAACCGACTCGGTGAAATAGAAGTCGCGGTGAAGATACCGCGTACCCGCAGCAAGACGGAAAGACCCCGTGGACCTTCACTGTAGGCTGATATTGGCCAAGGTTTTAAACTGCGTAGGATAGGTGGGAGGCTTTGAACCCAGGATTCTGGTCCTGGTGGAGCCATCCTTGAAATACCACCCTGTTTATAATTTTGACCTAACTTGGATCCCATGAATCTGGGCCGAGGACAGTGTTAGCTGGGCAGTTTGACTGGGGCGGTCTCCTCCTAAAAGGTAACGGAGGAGCGCAAAGGTTGGCTCAGCACGTTTGGAAATCGTGTTTCGAGTGTAAGAGCACAAGCCAGCTTTACTGCGAGACATACTCGTCGAGCAGTCACGAAAGTGGGCTCTAGTGATCCGGTAGTCCCGTGTGGAAGGGCTATCGCTCAACGGATAAAAGGTACCCCGGGGATAACAGGCTGATCGCTTCCGAGCGTCCATAGCGGCGAAGCGGTTTGGCACCTCGATGTCGGCTCGTCTCATCCTGGGGCTGTAGGCGGTCCCAAGGGTTGGGCTGTTCGCCCATTAAAGAGGCACGCGAGCTGGGTTCAGACCGGCGTGAGCCAGGTCGGTCCCTATCTGCTGTGGGCGTAGCAATATTGAGAGGATTCTTCTTTAGTACGAGAGGATTAGGAAGGACGTACCCCTGGTGCGCCAGTTGGACTGCTAAGTCCACCGCTGGGTAGCTAAGTACGGCAGGGATAACCGCTGAAAGCATCTAAGTGGGAAGCCCCCCTCGAGATTATTATTGCATGCACTTTATTGTGTGAGAGACCCCTGGTAGACCACCAGGTTGATAGGTCACAGGTGTAAGGGTCGAGAAACCCTCAGCTGAGTGATACTAACGGTCGATCGCTTAATCATTCCGACCAAGAATCGTCTAACGATTCCTGCGTCGGTCATGCCTCTAAGCATTCATGACGGATTTGCAGCACAGACCCCTAAAGCCTGGGTCAGGTCCCCCCCCAACCCACCTGATTCAGGCGCTTTTCAACAATGGTTGAAAGCACGGATTACATCTGACCATCCACTCGATAGCAAGTGGACGGTAACGCTTAATTGCGTTCCCGCCCTTTGCCGGTGACGATAGAGATGAGGCCACACCCGATCCCATACCGAACTCGGAAGTTAAGCTCATCTCGCCGATGATAGTGCCACTGCGCGAAAGTAGGTTATTGCCGGCTTATATGAACCCTTCAAGGTAAACCTTGGAGGGTTCTTTTTTGCGCGCATAATTAGATGAGGGTATCTAGTAACGTGTACTTTGTGCCTATGAAGTTGAGCGGTATGTTGAGCGAGTTTGCTTGCAGTTGTGGATTTGCTGCTTACATCGTGTCGTGTTTGGTGGATCGAATAGCGACGAACCAATCATATGCTCGTTTAAGGATGGCGCGTTGAAAAGTGTAAGCTAGTATGCTTATGTTGGCTTGCGGATTTGGATCAGTGTTTTAATGAGCAATACAATTAGTTCGCGTGGTGCAGCTTGCGTGAGGTAGCTTTCGATTTCCTTTGGGAGTGTGATTGCATCGGATTGAGATTGAACATTGAGATCATGGACGTTTTTCTCCAGCCAGCCTGTTAGAAATGCAAATAGTTCTGGATCAAGCATCGCTTCATAAGCAGAGAGTTGTGCGTGCTTGTTATCGTGTTTTTGATTGTTGTGATTTTCAGACATGATTCTTCCTTCTGTAAACAGAAGGTATTGATGCAAGCTGAATACCTTACGGGAGAAAATGTGAGACTGAGCTAAATGATCGGAATGGTTTACATGAACAGGGGGGATTTGAAAAAGATTGCGCAAGCCGTTTGTTGCTAACGGGAATTTCGGTATAGATTGTGTTAAAGAAATGCGCATCGCAAAAATCAAAGTGACTGCGTCATCTCAAAATGATCTTACAGAATTAAAGTAGTTGTAGATTGAATGTAAAGATAGACGCAATGTATAGAATGATACTTTATTTATAGGCTATTAAGGATTTAAGCTTCATCGTCGTGGTGGTCTGTATCACCCCATTCTTCTGCTTCGCCATTATAATCGTGTGTGATTTCTTCGCCGGGTTGGATGTCTTTGAGTGCGATGACTTCGCCGTCGTCGAAGTAAGCTGCATTGGGTTGGCCAGAATGATTGATGAAACGCAGATCATTGAGGACGCGAATGCCAAGGTCATCGGTTAACCAAAGTACATGCGGTCCATCTTCATGGGTGGGTGTGCCAACGATGCGGCCGATGATGGTCCCCTCATTGATGTGCTCATATGCAAAAAGGCCACGGCCATGAATAGCGCTGTTTTGAACACAGGCGAGTGGAGATACGCCGTGGTGGGTGATTTCAAAAGATGAATCGGAAGTGATCTGAGCCGGTACTTGGTCGGCAACTACTTCAATCATAATTAAGACTCTTATGAAAAGCGTAAAGTATGCTTTTGAAAATATTCTTACATCCCAACCACATTGATTTAGGGCCAACACGTTAATCGTTCTGATCTAACCTGTAAAGGCCTGGGGCATCCTATTCATCGTATTCTTGCAAATCAATCTTCAATTATGATTAAAGATGTGCGAGTTAAAATAAGTTGTTCGTTAAGCATTGTTTTTATGTGGATGAGATTGCTACATAGTCTTGGTGTTTAGGTAATCTATGTCGTTTGTATTAATGCTTGAGTAAACTGAATTATGCGCATAAAAAAAACCCCTGGTCGTCGGGGGGGTCCAGTTAACTAACGACCAGAGGTACGGTTTTTAGATTTTGGCAAGGTTGATGTTGAGTAACACAACTTTGCTTTCTTTTTCACCTCCGGTGCCCTTCTAAATGTCACTATCGGCCTCGATCCGTTCCCATCATGAACCATAACACAGAAAAACACCCTCCGGATTTTCGCCAATCGGAGAGCGTATAACTATTAAGGACAGTGCTTAAGGGATGTCGAAAGTGCTTTTCTATGGATTGTGTTGAGATTTAGGCGGCCTGCGTCGTTGGATTCGCCGTTGTGGCGAGGCGGTTCTTACGCCGTTTGATGAATGTGTAGATGATGAGTGCTGTGAGGCCGAGGAATAGTGTGATGCCGACGACGGGGATGAGAATCAGTGCGAGCGAGAGGCCAGTACTTGCGGTGGTTTCAATGGTTGAGACGACGGGGTTACCTAAGCCGCCTGTGGTAGCTGTGCTAACCAGTCGTGTGACGACGGTGGTGGCTTGTGTGGCTGCTGCCGCACCGCCTCCACCGATGGCTGCGATGCTCCATTGAAGTGCACTACCCATGTCTCCGGGGATGATGGCTGCAGTGGCCAGTGTTCCTGCAATCAGCGCAGCGGGTGTGGCGACAGAATCGAGTGCGTTGTCGATCCATGGGACGTAATAGCCGCCGATTTCAGCAGCGGTTGCAACGCTGAGCATCACGATGGCGGGCCAACTGCCTAGCCAAGACATGTTTTCAGAGAGTTCGATGGCGCCACTTTGGCCAGCGATGGACATGGCAAGCAATGGGATAAACACACGGAATCCACATGCGGAAGCGAGTCCGATCCCGACGAGACTGGCAAAAACGATTTGAATGGCATCCATATGATGGCCCCTTATTGTTTCAGTTAGCAGTCGCTATTATTTTACCGCAATGCATGCTGCAGATGCAGGAATTTTGGGTTATGCAGGCGCAGATTTGGGCTGGGTGTGTGGGTGAGGGGATTTAAACGCGGTTTTCTTTTGTATGTTTACATCGGTGTTTTATAGTCCTGTTGTGAAACCTTTGGTGGGCCTGCCTTCGATGTAAGCGTATGAGGAGAGGATATGCCAATGTGATCGCCTGTTTGTTGTGGTGGGGTTATTGCTGCCGTTTTAATGATATTTACGGGGACGTTGGGTTTGGCCGAGGCGGAGGATGTCTTTTCGTGGGGCATTCATTAGTCAATTCAGCGATGCCTTGGATGATTCACGAGGCGCTAAAGAGGAGCGGGACAGCACATGATTATCGTGTGCAGCAATATCCGGGTGCGAAGATCAAATGGAACTGGGTGAAGCGAAACGATGCGGATGGTAATTTGACGGACAAGTTCACGTCGGCGAATCATGCGACGCAGGGCTTGCCGAATGGGCGAGGAGTATGGCGCTAACCGTTGACTAGATGCGAAATGTTTATGAACGCGCGGTGAGAACGGCGCGTTTTTTTATGTGCAGAAGGTGAGAAGGGGGATGGATTAGCTTTCGGGGAGTGCGTAGGTGGCAGCTGCGTCGTTGAGGAGTTTGGGATCAGGCTTGCGGCCGGTGATGGATTCGGCGATGCGGGCGGCGTGGATGTGACAGTTTTCGATGAAGACGAGGAAGCGTTTCTGCGTGCCGCCGATGGCAGTGCCGGCAACGTAGACATTTTCGATGTTGGTTTGCATGGTTCTCGGATCGAAATGTGGGCGGCGGTTGGGTCCTTCAAGTTGAACGCCGAGCTGATTGAAGAGGGCGTCGTCTTGCTCATAGCCAGTGAGGAGGAGGACGAAGTCGGTGTCGATGATTTGAGGTTCTGCGTTCGGATTAATGATCATGTTGTCAGGTTGATTGTTGTTGGTTTGTGACCATGAAACAGAAGAGAGGGTGGTTTGATGTGGTGCGATGGCGGTGGGGATGACGTTGGGGAGAAAATTGATTTTGCCGGCTTTGATGAGCGAACGGATCTCGGGGTAGAGCCAATATTTAACATGGGTTTTATCAAAATTGTCACGGCGGTAGGCGATGGTGACCTTGGCGCCGGCATGGTAACAGCGGATGGCGGCTTCGACAGCAGAATTTTTGCCGCCAATGATAAGGAGCTTTTGGTTGAAGTACTGGTGGGGTTCATCGAAATAGTGCGAGACGTGAGGGAGGTCTTCGCCAGGGATATTGAGTTTGTGTGGACGGTGCATGTCGCCGATGGCTAGAACGAGATTATCGCAGGTATACTGGCAGGATTCACCGTTGAGTTTGCTTGTTTTAATTGTGAAAGTATTAAAACTATTTTTATTGATTGAAATGACATTTTCAAAGGTGTTGATTGCGAGGTTGTAGTGTTGGACAACGGAGCGGAGATAGGCGAGATATTGTTCGCGAGAGGCTTTCTCCTGGTTAGGTGTGGTGAGGGGGAGCCCGGCAATGGCGATGCGTTCAGGAGAAGAGAAGAAGCGGACTTGTTTGGGGTACCAAGTGATGGTCTGGCCAATCTGACCCGCATCAATGTGGAGGTAATCGTGGTTTAAGTTTTGGAGACAGACAGCAAGTTCGAGGCCGATGGGGCCGGCGCCGATAATGATGGTGGGGTGATGGTCGTGTTGATGCGTCATGCGAAGAGCCTCGTTGAATCATAGGAGCGTTGATGCAGATTCATGATACAAAGAGGTGTGAAGGGGGAAAAGAAAAAGACGCCGTGGTTGGCGTCCTTTGGTATATGAGCGTTTTTGGGATGAAGCTTACATATTGTGTGCTTCGATGAACCAAAGCCATTTATCGACCTTGCCGCCGATTTGGGTGTAGAGGTCCGCGGTGACGGGGTCTTCCATCTGATCAGTCTTTTCAATACTAAGTCGCATTTCATTGCTGAAGTGCGAGAGCGCTTCTGAGAGAGCTTTGACGTGGCCGGGGCTGTCGGTGAGGTCGAGTGGGTAGTCGGAGAGGGATGAGGTTTGGGCGGCATGTTTGAGTGTGCCGTGAACTTGACCACCAAGTTGAGCGATACGTTCGGCGAGATCGTCGATGTATTCAATGACTTCTTCTGCGACATCGTCGAAAAGTTTGTGTAGGGCGATGAAGTCTGGTCCGCGGACATTCCAATGAGCTTGTTTGATCTGGAAGTAGAGATCTGAAGCATCGGCAACGGATTGATTGAGGATAGGGATGACCTTCTCACGGGTATGAGCTTCGAGGGGTTGATAGGTTTTGTGCATGACGACATCGGCATTCTTAGTTTTTGTACTGGTAACCATGTTACTGATTCCTTTTGTTGAGTCATTCTCTGGACTGTGTTTGTGGATGCAAGCCTTTAAGGCTTGATAGATTCACTTGCACAGGCGAGTGCTGTTTAATGTTGAATGTTCATCACTTGGGGTGGATGACACGTTTGTTGGTGTGTGGGGTGGTTTCTTTGATGACGGTGGGTTTAGGCTTGAGCGTACAGGTGCCTGTATCGCAGCTGGATGCATGGGTGTATCCGGGAAGAAAGTGCCGATTACGGGCGAAGAGGTCGTAGGCACGGTTGGCGATTGGTCGGACAACAGGAAGCCGAGTCCATGAAACAGTCCAGCCGAGTCCGATGCGGTCATAGAGTTGGCGAAATACTTCCATGCCAGTGATATAGGTACCGTCAGGAAGGAAGGCGTGGATGCGGGCGTCGAGTTCTTCAGGAGTTCGACCAAATTGGGTAGGATCAAAGTCGGGGGCGGAGATATTGATAGGCGTGATGATATTCTTCCGGTCCATGCGTTGAAGGAAGGCGATCTCTCGTTTGCAGAGTGGGCATTTCCCATCGTAAAGTACTGTTATTTTTTCGTTTACGCTGTTCATGGTTTCGACTTTCCGGAGGTAACTGCGGGTGTGTTTGTATATAACCTCACTCTAGCTCATATTATTTAGAATAATTCTAAATATGTCAAGCTGCTTGTTAGAAAAGAATAGGTGTGGATTGGGATGATGTTTAGGCAGGATAAATGGGGATGGGATGGGGGGATTTTCCGGCAATGACTGGCAGAGGAGCGTGGGAACAATGGGCTTGTCAAGCGGTAGTGAAAAGAGGAGGTTGTTGGCTGAGGTGTTAGCTGGCTTGAGCGGGGTATTCGATGGCGGCCATCTCAGAGAGGAGGAAAAGTTGATCCTCCAGCAGAACGCGAATGTTCTGGGCGCGTTTGCGAAGGCGACGAAGCGGCCACGCGCGGATGAAACGCATGCGGTGGCAGAGCAGGAGAGTGGTTTCGATCTCTGTAAGTGTGGTAGCGGTATTAGTTAGCAATTTGATGTTGAGTTGTGTGTTGTCAGAGGAGGCAACATCAGCAATGCGAGCGGGGAGGGTCATGACATGGCGGCGGAGGGTGGCGGCGAGGCCGGCCCTTTCTGAGTCGGGGAAGGTAGAAGTGATTTGGTAGATTTGTTGAGTGAAGCTCATGGCGGCTTGCCAAACTTTGAGCTTTTCGTAGGGCCGATGAGTTGACATGGTGGCCTCACTTGGATGTATGTCCGCGAGAGGGGCGAGGGATGGCGCATGATCCACTGAGGAAGATTATCGGTCAGGCGGAGATGATTGGTTGAATGTGGGCGATGGTTGCAATGATTGGGGTTTTTAGGCCAGCTCTTACCATCAACAATGGTAGATTGATATCAAGAGATCATTGAGAGAATTATCCAGCAACAGAAGCGAATGGATTTTAAGATCAAACATTGTATTGCTTATAAAAAGAAGGACGGAGCATTGCGCTCCGCCCATGAGGATTGTGTGTCTGGTCTAGAAGACACTGATGCATATTTTTTTATTATTAGTCTATCTTTTAAAATGATAGCTAATAGCATGTTTTCGTTTTACCCCACACGTAGACGTGCGGGCTTGATGAGCGGTTGTGAGGGAATGAGGGTAATGTGCTAGGTAAAAAAGTTTTTGATATCTTGGTTCGGTACGACTTTATTCAGGGTTCGGCTTAAAGCGGAGGGAGACCGCGGAGGTGTTGCTGTGTGAGGTGGCAGGGAGAGGGCCAGCATTTTGTGCAACACCATTACGGATACGATTGGGTTGCCATTCAGCATAGACAAGCCGTTCGTCTGTATGGAAGGTGATGCGGAAGTTTTCGAGCAAGCGGTGTCCGATGCGCCCGATGGGGATGTTGTTGCCGAATTGCAGGGCAGGGGAATCCTCAAAGGAAACGGGGACGTTTTTGAGTTCAACACCGAGAAGTGTGAGTTGTCCAAGCCAAGTACGGATGTTTTTGATCTTGCCACCGACGCCGGCGGATTGTCCTGCGCCGCTCATGGGAACGGAGACGACTTTAGGATACTTGTTGAGATACTTCATAGGGAGGGTGAGTTCCTGGTCGGCGCCGGAGTCGACGATGAGCCAGATTTCTTCACCATTTGCGATTTGTGCTTTGACGAGTGGGAGGCCTTGCCGGATAAGCAGATGATGTGCGGAAGCGTCGGTAGGGGGGAGGAAGCTATTAGGGCGGTAGATAGTGAGTTTTTCGTTGGGGTAGTCGATGGTAAAGGGGGCGTGTTTGAGTGAGGAGTATCCGATGACGCCGTTGACAGAGACACCCATAGCGTTGGCGAATCGGTTGAGGTTTATGGCGGCGAGTCGTTCGCGGTCGAGTTCGAGGTCGCCGATTTGAAGCGAATCGATCTCACGGAATTTGAATTTTTCAGCACCAGCAATACCCATAGCGGTGCCGCTACCTTTTTCAGGGAGGTTGAATCGACCCGCAATGCCTTTGCCGACGGCGTCGATGGCGGCGCCGGTATCCAGAAGGAACATGCCTGCGTCGCGGCCGTCAAGATCGGCGCGGACGAAGATGTGTTCTGATTGCGTATGGATGGCGATGTCGAGTTGCGCTGGAAGTGCGCTGGGTTCGGACATCGAATGAGGCGCGGGTTGCGCATTGTTGTAATGTGCTTTACGCTTCTTTTGAATAGAGGTTGTGCCATGACAACCAGCCATGATAAACATCACGGCGAGAAGTAGCGTTAGCAGATGACGGGATGTGAGCGAGTACGCTTTGTTCAATAGATTTTCCCTCATAACACCAAGTGCATCGGCGCTTTGCGGGGGGTAGTTTAGGGGTGGTGGCACAATAATCGTTACAACCGTTGCAGCTGTAAGCTTGGTACGGTTATCCGGTCGTGATTTTGCCTTGCTGAAGACTATACACACACCTTTTAAAAACCGCAGACGATTCTAGGGGTGAGGGTCTGCGGGGTCTTGTGATGGGACATCAGGGATAGTTCGGTGTCCCTCCAGTGTTGCCTTTGAAACACGTTTGTAAACGGTCAAAGGGTACCAAGTGAAGGCCCGATAATCCAGTGTTTGCAAGGGTTTCTCATAAAACAAACAAGGGTTGTGGAAGGCTTGTGAAATGTAAAACCAAGGGTGATACCTGAGCATTTATGTGAATATGGTCAAAGTTGGGAAAATAGTTAGCAGCTTGGGGAGTCTCGTAGATGATTGTAAGTGGCGGTTTTTCCTAACGCGATTGTCGGGGATACTTAGCGATGTGATTTTGTGTTTTTTGTATTAAAGGCGGCGAGAGGGTTGATGGCGTCAGAGCATTGACGCTTGGTTTATGCTTTGATGAAAAACCCACGGTATGAAAACCGTGGGCTTGCTGTTTGTTTTGATGTTGTGCATAGGTTGCACTGTGACGATCATTCCCACTCGATGGTGGCGGGCGGTTTAGAGGAGATGTCGTAGCAGACGCGGTTGATGCCGGGGACTTCGTTGATGATGCGGTTGGAGATTGTTGCGAGGACATCGTAGGGGATGCGCGCCCAGTCGGCGGTCATGAAGTCTTGTGTTTCGACTGCGCGGATGGCGATGACTTGTTCATGTGTGCGGCCATCACCCATCACGCCGACGGCTTTGACCGGGAGGATGACGGCGAAGACTTGTGAGGTTTTGCGGTAGAGGTTGTTGGCGACGATTTCCTCAAGGAGGATTTCATCGGCGTCGCGGAGGATGTCGAGTTGTGATTGATTCACTTCACCGAGGCAGCGGACAGCGAGGCCGGGGCCGGGGAAGGGGTGTCGCCAGACCATTTCTTCGGTGAGGCCGAGTACTTGGCCGAGTTGGCGGACTTCGTCTTTGAACAGGGCACGGAGGGGTTCGACAAGTTTGAAGCCGAGTTCTTCGGGGAGTCCGCCGACGTTGTGATGGAGTTTGATGTTTGCGGCTTCGCCTGAGTAGCCGTGGCCGGACTCGATGACGTCGGGGTAGAGTGTGCCTTGTGCGAGGAACTCAACGCCTTCGATGTCGGCGGATGCTTCTTTGAAGACTTCAATGAAGCGGTGGCCGATGCGGCGACGTTTTTCTTGTGGTTCAGTGATGCCAGCAAGATCATCGAGGAAGGCTTTGGATGCGTCGATGACGCGGAGGTCGATGTCGAAGTGGCCGCGGAACATGGTTTCGACCATGTCACGTTCGCCTTTTCGGAGCAGGCCGTTGTCGACGAAGATGCAGGTGAGCTGACCGGGGATGGCTTGTGCGAGCATGGCTGCGACGACGGAGGAGTCGACCCCGCCGGAGAGTCCACAGATGACGCGCTTGTCGCCGACGATTTCTTTGATGCGCTGTGTTTCGGATTTGAGGAAGTCGGCCATGCGCCAGCTGCCGGTGCAGCCACAGATGGTGTAGAGGAAGTTGGTGAGCAGGTCTTTGCCGTGGGGGGTGTGGGTGACTTCGGGGTGGAACTGGACGCCGAAGAAGGGTTTGGAGGCGTGGCGGACGGCCGCGTAGGGGCAGGTGGGGGTGGTGGCGAGTGGGATGAACTCTTCTGGGAGTTCAGCGATTTGGTCGCCGTGAGACATCCATGCGGTGGTGGAGGCTGGGACGCCTTTGAGCAGGTCGGTGTTGTCGCTTGTGTTGAGGGTGACGCGGCCGTATTCACGGGCTTCGGCGTTTTTGACGGTGGCACCAAGGAGGGAGGTACCGATTTGCATGCCGTAGCAGATGCCTAGGACGGGGACGCCGAGGTCGAAGAGGTCTGGATCGCAGGTGGGGGCGTTGTCTTCGTAGACAGAGGAGGGCCCGCCGGAGAGGATAATACCTTTAGGATTCAGGGCTTGGAGTTGTTCGTGGGTGATATTGGGGCCGACGAGGACGGAGTAGACGCCTGCTTCACGGACCCTGCGGGCGATGAGCTGGACGTATTGGGAGCCGAAATCGACGATAGGGACGATCTGGTCGCGTGCGGCGGCGGGGATGTCTTCGAGGATGGCGGCAAAGGTGTCGGTGGATTGGTTGCTCATGGTGGCCTGCTGGGGGTTTGAATACACAGGAAAGAAGAGAAGGATTGTAACAGAAAGGCATCGGAAGTGCCCCCCGGAGGCGCCCCGGAAGTTGTGGAAGCGCTCCCTGAAGAAACCCCGGCACCGGCGGTACCGGGCTTGTCGAAGTGCCGGCGATTTTGAATGTGATGAGGCGAGCGCAGAAAGTGTGGAGATAATTTGTATTACCGTTGACGTTTAATACCACTGCTTTTGATGCCCTATTTACTCGCTTGCTTTTGAGGTCTGCCTCTTGGACGGAAGGTTGTCGCGAGATCATATTTCTTCATGATGCGCATCGCCCATGCTTCTGAGCCAAAAGGTCGTTCACGGTTGCAGGAAAGGCGCAGCGCATCAAGCTCAGCTTGTGTTTCAGGTGTATTCACACGTTTAAGCCAACCGGGAGGACGCTTGCCTGATGGGGTTGGCCAAGGAGAAAGAATACGCTTTTCTTCTGGGGAACCACTAAGCCAACGGTGCAGGCTTGACCATTTCCAATTTTCCGCTTTGCGAACGAGATTCGCCCGCACCGGATTACGCTCAACATAGCGGCATACGGTACTTAAATAAACATCCGTTTCAATGAGAAATGATTTATAACGTCCTTGGTAAACATGCCCGCCGCCGGTTGTGTGGCGGTGTGCATGCCATCGTTGTGTGTGGGTCAACGTGAGCCAGCCAACAAAACGTGAAAGCTGTTTGTCAGCCTGAGGGTGCAGGACCAGATGCCAATGATTCGGCATCAGGCAGTAAGCGAGCAGGTGAACTTGCGGGAATTTAATCAATGCTTCATCAAGGACGCGTTCGAAAGCATCGTAATCACCTTCATCGTCGAAGATGGTCATGCGGCCGTTACCACGATTGATGACATGGTAAGCATAGCCACCGACATCGACTCGTTTGGCTCGTCCCATACAGGCAATTTATCAACAACACGTCTTCGAATCAAGAAAAAGGTTCCTGACACCTTTTCTTCTCCACCTTTTCTTCTCCTGGGTGATGTTGGGGCCGACGAGGACGGAGTAGACGCCTGCTTCACGGACGCGGCGGGCGATGAGTTGGACGTATTGGGAGCCGAAATCGACGATCGGGACGATCTGGTCGCGAGCGGCGGCGGGGATGTCATCGAGGATGGCGGCAAATGTGTCGGTGGATTGGGTCATGGTGCAGGCCTGCTGGGGTTGGAATACACAGGAAAGAAGAGGGGAATTGTAGCAGAAAGCACCCCGGATGTGGGGGTTTGGGGGTCGTATGGAACGTTAAAAATGGTTCAGTTGCCGGTGATACCTAGCCTGAGATGAATGTTGTGTTTGGAGAATGATCCCACGGACAAGAAAAAGGTTCCTGGTATTTTTCTTGCGAAAGTGAGAAGAGTGTTAATATTTTTAATCAATGCTTGGTTGAGGCGAGGTGGTGACAACTTCCTCGTCAGCGACTTCGATACTCAGCTTTTCAAGGTATATGAGGTCTTCACATTGAGGGTATTTGTGGCGTAATAATTTGATGTTCTTTTGAGCTAATGCATTATGCGTATAAGTCATCTCAAAAAGTGATGAGAGAGTTTTGTCATTGGGGCAGGTTTTGTTGGCTTTAAGATGATTCTTTGGGCTGCAAGCAGCGGCATTCAGAAATGTCGCGATGACAAATGATAAGATCAATGCAAAGCGGGCATTGTGATGGTGTCGAATGCACAAAAAGGATTTTATGCGATAAGTCCACTTCATGGGCAATTTAATTCGTTCCTAAGCGGGAGTAGATTTCATTTGTAATATTCCAAATTTTTTCTTCCTGTGCGTGCCCAATTGGGTCATGTATTCTTTCGATTTGGGCTTGTAAGGTAGTATGTAGGGCATTCAAGTATGCGACATGACCTTTAAGTTTACTGTGTGCATCTTTCATGGCGTTGCCGCCTGCTTCTAACCGTGTGCATGCTTCACCTTCTCCGTACAAGCCAAATTGCTGGAATACTGCGAGAGTAATTTGGGTATGAGAGGATTCTTCAATTCGTGTGTACGCATTCAAAGAATTCACAGCGGAAGCTAATTGTATCAGCATTCCAGTCCTTCTCGCTCGTTGTCTCCACGTGCCCTCGATGATCAATGTGTTGATTTGTTCAGTGATTGTACCTGTAGGATCATATATTCTAAATAATCCAATTCTGAATCCAGTGCCTTCGGGGCAGTCTAATTTACAAATCTCATCAACTATAATGCGAGTCCCTTTAGTTGGGAACGAAATATCTCCTGGATCGCTATAGCCGAATGTATTATTACCCCCTCTGAATTGCTCTATTGTGATATTTACTCCTGGATTGCGTTTAATGTCGAGTTTTAATCCATTAGGATCAAACCATTGTATCGGGTTGTTGCCGACATACTGGAATAAGTTTTGACCATCGTGATAACCACCACCGGGCTGGTTGCGGTTGAGTGGATCGCGTTGCATGAATCGGCCGAGCTTGGGGTTGAGCATGGCGGAGGCGGTGGTGGGGGCGAGGAGTGTGGCGGCGATGAGGGTGAAGAGGATCAGCAGGGGCATGAAGGGTGAACGATGAGCGACAGCGATATTAATACGCGTGGGGAGATGGTTCGGTTTCATATTGTGGACCCTCAGAATTCTTCAGTGTAAATATGTACGAAGACGTGTGTAGTCTAATGCGACATGGGGAGGGGAGCAAGGTTTTCTTTGTGTGTGGATTATTTGGAAACGATGTGGCGGAAGAAAAATGGTTATTGAATGTTGAGGATCCGCTATGGTCGTAACAGGAATGGTGAAGGAGCGCTGTTCGCGGTGCGAATGGGTTATGGAAGTTGCTTTGGATGTGAGAGGCTTGATGTATGTTCCCACACGTGGAACGTGTGGGCTTGGGAGATGTTGTCCCATCTGCGGAGCAAGTGAGCTTGGATGGGTTGTGCTGGAGGGGGATGACTATGAAAAAAAAACCGGCTGAATGGCCGGCTTATAGAGGGCATTGGGGAGATTCGTGTTGCGGTGTTAAGCGCGGCGGTTGCGTGTGAAGATGAGTGAACCGGCAAGGCTGAGAAGAGCGAGGGAGGCAGGTTCGGGGATGAGGGTGATGGTGCCACGGACTGTGTTGTGGGGGACAGGTGCGAATTCGCGTAAGAAATCGATTTCGAAAGCTGAGCCGTCTGCGAGGATACCGGAGAGCGTTCCGCTGATATCTGTGATTTCACCGAGCGCGACATCGACGCCGTCTATCTTAAAGTTAGACCCATCGATTGTAATGTTGCCAAGGTGCTCTGCGACAAGATTTGCACTGTTATTGACGCCGATATCGCCACCTTCGATTGTGATCGCTGCACCATGAATCGCGATGATGTTATTTTCAAATGTTCCACCGGTGATGTTGATATTAGAGTCTTGTACGGCAGTGATGTTATCTTCGAAATTTCCGCCGGAGATGTTGATTGTTGAGAAGTCGTAGCTTTCAACGATGCCTTCAACGGTGCCGCCGGAGATATTAATTGTTGAATCGTCGTCGCTTGCAACGTTTTGCTTGATCGTGCCATCGGTAACTGTAATTTCTGAGTCACCGAAACTGAAAAGGTGCTTGTTAATTGTGCCACCGGAGATGTTGTTCGTTGATTTATTTAAAGCGACAAAATTTTCTTCGATCGTGCCGCCGCTGAAGCTTGTTTGTCCGTTATTCTGTGAGATCAAGTCTCGGCCGATGGTGCCGCCGCTGATGAATGCTTTCGCATTGTTACGCGTTTCAAAATCTTGGCCGACGTTACCGCCGGTCATGTTGATGGTGCTGTTATCATCGGCGTTGGCATCGTCGTCAATGGTTCCGCCGTTGATGTTGAAGGTAGATGAGCCTTCACTGTGGATGTCGTCGTCGATGTAGCCGCCGTTCATAGTGACGGTGCTGTTGTCAAAACTGTCGACGTCTTGACCAATGGTTCCACCGTTGATGAACAGGATTGAGCTGCCACGTACAGCAACGGAAATTTCTTCGGTGTCGTCATCACCAATCACAGCACCGTTATTGATTGCGACGGTTGTGGGTGCGTTTGTGTTGGAGTCCAAGACCTCAAGTGTGTCATTATTTGTGCCGGTGTAGGCGTGGTTGCCGCCGTCATCAAAGACGATTGCGGCGTGGGAGGTAGATGTGCTATACAAGCACACGGCGGCAATGATAGCTGAGCAGTTAACACGGGCACATTTCATGATGAATCTCTTTCTCTCTCCAGAGTTGGCAGGCTCTACGGAAGTATTTACTTGATCGAGGGTCAGTATACAACATGAGGCTGAACGGGCAAAAAGCATCTTTAATGCATGCGGCTGTTTGTATCTATTGTGACATCGGACGTCGCGAGGTTAAGCTGGGGGAGAATGTGGGTTATGGGGGGGGAATAGGATCGGGCTTAGGGGGATGAGGGGCGGGGTGAAGGGGAAGGCTGTAAGATAGGGGGCTGAAAAATATTTGCTAAAGGTTTGGAGCAGCGATGAGCGAGCAGATTGAGAAAGTGCGACTGGATTTATCAGGGCAGGATCATGGCTATGAAGTCGTGATCGGTTATGGCATTCTTGAAAAGCTTGGGGAGCTTGTGGAATCATCTGTTGGTGGACAAGGCAAGGTGAAGGCAGGGGTGGTGTGTGATGAGAATGTGGTGGGGACATGGGGTGAAAAGGCAGGAGAAGCGATGCGGGCCACGGGGTGGGAGGTGACAAGTGGGGCGATGAAGGTGGGTGAGGAGTTCAAAAATTTGGAGACGGTGGGGATGCTGCTGGATTGGTTGCTTGAAGAGAAGCTTGAGCGGAAGAGTCCGGTGGTAGCGGTAGGCGGCGGAATCACAGGCGATGTGACGGGATATGTTGCGGCAAGTTTGCTGAGGGGCGTGCCGTTTGTTCAATGTCCCACCACGCTACTTGCGATGGTGGATGCATCTGTGGGTGGGAAGACGGGTGTGAACTCGAAATGGGGCAAGAATTTGATCGGCGCGTTTCATCAGCCGGGGATTGTGGTAGCGGACACGCAGACGCTTGAGACATTGCCGCGGCGTGAGTTACTGTGTGGATTGGCAGAGTGTGTAAAGCACGGTGTGATCCGTGACGAGGCTTTGTTTGATTGGCTGCTGGCCGAGGCGGAGTCTATTCATCGCTTAGACAAGACAGTGATGATTGAGCTTGTGAAGCGGAACGTGGCGATCAAGGCGAAGGTGGTGATGAATGATGAGAAGGAGGCAGGTGAACGGGCGCATCTGAATTTTGGTCACACATTTGCACATGCGCTTGAAGCGAGCACGGGGTATAACCAGTTGAAGCACGGTGAAGCGGTGAGTTTGGGCATGGTGGCGGCGGCAGAATTTGCTGTGGCAAGAAGGTTGTGTGATGGTGTGGTGCTTGAGCGGTTATTGGCGGTGCTTGAAGCGCTTGGCTTACCAGTGAAGATTGGGGATGTTGAAGGCGGTGCGGTTGCCATGCCAGATATTGATGCGCTTGTGGAAGTGATGCGTCATGATAAGAAGGTGGAAGATGGAAAGATAAGGCTTGTTTTGCCGACGAAAATTGGTGGGGTGGTGATTGTGGATGATGCGGAAGCGGATGAGATCAGCAAGGCATGGGAAATCATTCGATGATGATACGCAAGGAGGTTGTTGATGATCATGATGGGGTGCGGGCGGTGATTGCAGATGCTTTTAGTGAGATGGGAGGCCCTTCCGAGGGAGGAGGCGAAGAGATTGCGATTGTGGACCGGTTGCGTGATGCAGGGGATCTAAGTTTATCACTCGTGACGGAGCTGGGCGGGAAGATTGTAGGTCATGTTGCTTTTAGTCCGGTGGGGGTTTGTGTTGGGAAGGATGTTGCGGATCGGCTTTTAGCGCGTGGTGGTGAGTCATCGGATGGCGATGATGATGTACTTGGTAGTGAGATGATGAACTTGCCGCTGAATAAGCGGGAGATGTTGAAGCTGTCGGGGTTGTATGATGCTGATTCAGAGGGGACACATTTGCAAAGTGAGCAGGGTGCAGAGGTATTGTTGCCGGGGGTTGGCATGTGTTTGGGGCCACTTGGTGTACGGCGGGACTTGCAACGGCAGGGATTGGGTATGGCGCTCATGATGGAAGGTTTGCGGATCTGTAAAGAGAAGGGTGTTGGGTTTGTGACGGTGTTGGGTGATCCGAATTATTATCAAAGGGTGGGTTTTGAAGCGGCATCTAACTGGCAGTTAGACGGTGAATTTGGTGGTGGGGTGAGTGATCAAGAACATGCGGGTGCGCTACAGGTGATTGAATTGGTGGAGGGGTATTTTGAACGGCTTTTACAGGGTAGAGGCGGCCTGATCCGGTATGCGGACGGGTTTCGGGGATCATAGAGGTTAGATGAAAATGAAGATGAAATTAAACCCGTGGGCTGGTGTGGTGGCCGCCTTGATGGTGATGTTGTGCGCGTGTGTGAGTGTTGTTGAAGGTGAGGAAATGAAGCGGAGTACGCATTTATATGGGATGAATGCTGGTGCAGTGGTTTGGGATGGGAAAGTGCTTCTCACGAAAGCAAAAGCAAAGGCGATGGCGGAAGCGGGGGTACGATCGGTGCGGATCAATTTTCGTTTGGATGGGAAAGAGCGATGGACCCCGGGTTTGCTGAAGATGTATGACAAAGTGGTACGGAACGCGCGCAGTGCAGGGATGGAGATACTCGGTGTGTGGTCGAATGAGACGACTTACGGCGGGCAGTGGTGGTGGAACGAGGTGGGCAAGGGGGAGCGCAATGACTATGTGAAGAAGTTTGCGCAGAATGCGTCGATGCTTGCAGGGCGGTATCGGAAGGTGATTAAGACATGGGAGGTTTGGAACGAGCCGGGGGCATGGACGGAGGCGGACTTTCGTGATGATCCACAGCATGCGGGTGGGACGTATATCTTGCCGGGGGTATGGGCTGAGATGTTAGTCGAAACGGAGCTGGCGTTGCGACAGAGCAGGCGGGGGGATTTGATCATGAAAGAAGGATTGCGGCTGGTAACGGGCGGGTTGTTTGCACATGATCTGGGCGGTGGGCGGAAGACGGGGGCAGCATATCTTCGGGAAGTTTATGAGCAAGCGGATACGTGGGAGCGGTATCGGACTGCGATAATGAAGATGTATGGCGAAGGTTCGGAACGGTGGTATCCGTGGGATGTGGTGGGGTATCATTTTTATATTGATCAGAGTGGCGCATTGGATGAAGAGAAGCTACGGTTTTATTTTAAGGAAGTCATTGATGTGTTGCGCGCATATGAGGATAAGAGCAAATTATTGGTGACGGAGTTTGGCTGGCAGACGCAAGGGAATTCAGAACGGGTGCAGGCGGAGAATATGCAGATTGCGTATGCCGTGCTTGAGGAAGAGGATAGTGTGACAGAGGTGTACTGGTATCAATGGCAAGATGAGCCGGATCACCAATGGGGGATCACGACGCGAGATGGGAAGAAGAAAGCGAGTTATACGATTTTTAGGGAAGATGGCGCTGCGGGTGTGGACGGGTTGTGACTCAGTTCTCCTCATGGATTGGAACCCGTGGGTTTGGGATGATGAGAACTAGACGCTATTAGCGGAAGAAGCGGATGGAGAGGGGGTAGCGGTAATGTTTGCCATCGGAAGCCTGGACAGCGGCGATGATTGTGCAGACGAGATCGAGGATGGGAAGGGCGACGAGGATGATGATTGCGGGGATGAGGATCAGGATGGGTATCAGCAGGAAAATGAGGAGAAAGCTGATGAAGGCGAGGGCAACGGCGGTGATGGTGTAGATGCCGATAGAGATTTGGAAGTTGAGGGCTTCTTTGCCGTGTTGATCGACGAGCGGGGATTCGTCTTTTTTAGTAAGCCAGAGGATGAGAGGGGCGATGATGTTGCCGAAGGGGACGACGAAGCCGACAAGGGTGAGCAGGTGGCAGAGCATGGCAAGGGTGTTGTCGTTGTTGGTTGAGGTGGGTGCAGGTGTGATATTTTGTGTTGTTTCTGCGGGTAGAGGGGGTGGTGTAGCGGGTTGCTCTGTTGCTGACGATGGTGTTGCGTCTGTATTCATCCCGGGGACTTTCAATAAAAAGGGTACTGATGTTTGGGTGCTATTGTAGTGGGGAGATGGCGGGTGTGGCCATGAAAAAAGTCGGCGATTCCCGATGATGGGGGCCGACTGTTTTTGTTTCGCAGGATTGGGCTTTGAGGAGGTGTGTTATTTGATGAGACGGAGTGAGATGGGATATTTGTAGAGGACACCATCGTTTGCTTTGATGGTGGCGATGATGAAGAAGACGAGGCCGGCGATGGCGACGCCCATGGGGAGGAAGAAGAGGATGCCGAGTGTGATGGCCATCGCGATGAAGCTGACGAAGTAGGCGATGGTGAGGGTGATGGCGAAGTTGAGTGCTTCGCCGGCGTGGTGTTTGATGTAGGGCGAGTCATCTTTTTTGAGGATGTAGATGATGAGTGGTCCGATGAACCAAGTGAAAATGCCAAGCAGATGGCAGAGCATGCCCATAGTCTTGTCGTCCTTAGTGGCAGTCTCATCGTCGGATGCTTCGGTGGTCGCGGGGGTTTGTTCTTCGCTCACGGTAAATCTCCTGATGCATGTGCTAGGTTGAGATGCTTATAAGGACCGTATGTGTAACCAGATGCGGCCTTTTTGATTCAGTGGGTTCACTGGGCACGATGATAAGTTGTGGGCGTGGGTTTGTGAAGTGTGGGAGAAAGATATGGCGGTATGTTTATCCTGAGATGGGTATCATGCCGAGTGGGTGTGCGATAAATGACTGGTTGGTGGCGGATCAGGATTGGGGCGAGGGCGGGTTACGGTTAGGATGTGCGATATGGCGAAGCGATATGTGAGACGGACCGAGCAGGGGGCGCGGCTGGAGATGACACCCATGATTGATGTGGTGTTTTTGCTGCTGACGTTTTTCATTTACACATTGGTGGTGCGGGTTGAGTTCTTGCCGGTGGCGTTAGCGGGTGTGAACACTGGGGAGAAGCTCGTGGAAACAGAGGTAGTAGCGATCACGATTGATCGAGGCGGTCGGTATTTTGTGAATCGCGAGCCGCTGGGTGAAGCTGCGTTCGAGATGAAGCTGCGTGAGATTGGTGGAATGGAAAAGCAGCCATTAGTGGTAGTGGCGATGCAGGTTGAAGAGGGGACTGATGGGAGCGAGTGGCTGATGGGGGCGGTGGAAGATATTGAGGGAGAGGATGCTGCTGAGGGCGCGGATAAACTGGTACGTGAAGAGGGCGAGGGGGTTGATGTTGTGCCGAGTGAACGCGCGGGTGATGCTGTGAAGGCGGTGGATCGTGGCCCGCTGGTTCTAAAGTTGATCCAGATGATGCAAGGAGCGGGGATCAAGGATTTCCGTTTTGCGGGGCCGCCCCGGAAGTAGTCTCCCCGTGAAGGCTTCACATGTGGAACGTGTGGGCTTGGTGATGATCGATGAGAACGTATTGATGCATGAGGAAAAGGAATCAAGGTGGCCGTTAGTGATTGGGGTGGTGTATGCGGTGTTGGTGCATGCGCTGGCGTGGCCGTTATTGGGATGGGGATTGGGCGGGAGTGATGATCGAGTTGCGGAGAAGTTACAGGAGGTGGCACATGAGGAACGGATGAAGGAGCGGGATGATGAGGTATTTGTGGGGCGGGACGAGGATGGCGTGCCGCAGGTATCGTGGATTTCGTATGACGATTTGCGGGAGTTGATGGCACCGAAGTCGGAGGTAGAGCAGCCAGCGCAGCAAAGCGAAGTTGATCCTGTGAAGGAAGCACCGTTGGTGATGGATGCGACGGATGCAGCACCGATGCAAGAGGCGAGTGAGCCGCAGATGCCAAGTGGCGAGCTGGTGGAGCGTGAAGAGGTCAGTGATGAGCTTGCGCGGCAGGAATATGAATTGCTGACCAATGCAGAGGGGGAAGATATTGACGTGACGGTGACTGAGGCGGGTGAAGCGGAAGAGCAAACAGAGCAGGCGAAGGAACTAACACAGGGGGCGAATAGCGATCAGGCGAGTGCGGCTGCAGAGCAGGTGATATCCAATCCGACGAGCGCGCCACGGACGGAGGCAGAGAGTGATGCGGCAACGTTGATGATTGAGGATGTGAAGTTGGTGCCGGGGATGACGGTGGCGATTGGTGACATTGAGGTGAAGACGAAGCGGCCGCGGTTTAGTGTGCAGGCTTATTTGACGAGTTTGCGAACAGTGCCGGACCCGGTGGTGATGGTGAAGTTTGATCAGGAAGGGAAGGTGGTGGATGTGAAGTTTTTGCGGAAGAGCGGGGCAGCGAATGTTGATCGTCCTGTGGAAACGAGCTTGTATGGTTGGCGAGCAAGTGGGAAGGGATTGAAAAAGCACAAGCATGTGGTGATGGAGGTGACGATGATTTTGCGTGGTCCCCGCCCCCGGAAGTAAGATTTTTGAAGTAGCTTTTATCTGTGATTCTTTGCGGAATGCGATCTTTGTGTTCGGTTTAGGAAGTGGATGAGAAGTCGTGATATGATTGTGTGGACAGTGAATATCTAATACACGATTAGACGGTGATGAGAAAGGGATGTTTGTATGCAGCACGAGGAAGACGGCTATATTGTGATTTCATGCGATTTCTGCGGAGTGGATTGGGATGAAGTGATCCAGATGATCGAAGGGCATCACGGGAGTGTGATTTGTCTGGATTGCTTGAAGAAGGCGATGGATGATTCGATTGAGGCAACGGAGAAATATACATGTACGATGTGCAAGGGTGAGAAAGGGGAAGGGGAGTCGGTGTGGCGGAACACAGAGGCGAAAGAGAGAGATGGGCGGAACAAACACGCGGCGATTTGCTGGGATTGTGTGCGGCTTGGTGCCAAGACATTTCACAAGGACAAGGATGTAGAGTTTCGTTGGGATCCAGCGAAATATCCTAAAAAATAAGTGTGTTGTAGGGGGTGATTGTGTGGCGAAAGATTCCCGGGCAAGATACTTTTGCAGATGGAAGATTGCTTTCGATCAAGCGGCAAGGCGGAGTTGTACACGACCGAGACGGTCGTTTAGTTTTTGTGCGGCAGCATAGTTGGGATTAATCTTGAGCGCGGTTTGAATGGACAGATTGGCTTGTTCAAGATTGCCTTGCGATTCTGCAGCAGCGGCGGAGTGATAGTGTGCATCAGCACGCTTTGGATGTTCTTCAGTCAGTAGCTTGAGCGTGTTTTGTGATTCGGCGAGCAGTTCATCCAGCGGAGAAATTTCTGCAAGATTATTTTGCGATGAAAGTTCGTTTTGGAACGCAAGTGGTGCGGCGACATGCTGCCAAAGAGAAGCAAGTGTTTGGCGACGTTGTGCACGTGGGGCGTGTAGACGGAGTTGATGTTGTGCGCGGCGGACCAATTTGATGCGACCGAGCAGGTGTGCGGTGACAAGCAGACCGGCCCATGCGTGGGTTTGCTTGGGGAATAGCCGTGTAATGCGGTGGTATTGAAGTGCGGCAGAATGAAAGCGCCCAGTGTGTAGGTGGAGCTTGGCGAGTGATTGCAGTGCGGTGAGGCGGAGTGAGCCGAGATGATCGGCGGCACGCTCAAGACGATCAAGTGCGGATTCTTCGTCACCGCGTTGTAGTGCGAGGTTGCCCGCTTCGAGCAGCAATGATTGATCCTCGGGGTGTGCGGCAATTAGTTTTTGATATAAGCGTTCAGCATCAGTGTGCCTGTCAGCTTTGATGGCTAGGCGAGCTGCACGTAACAGATGAAGATCGATTTCATGATCAGGTTGTGGATTGACTTTATCAACTTCTAACTCATCATTAGATGTTGCTTCTTCGAGATAGAGTTCGGCAAGCGAGTCCAACTCGGGCGTGAGTAATGACAATGCGTATTGCGGGGATTCAGACTGCTGAAGCTGTGTGAGGACGCGCTTGATCCATGGTTCGGTGAGCGAATCTTCGAGGATACTCTCAAGTGATGTGGTTGCTGCAGATGTATCAGCGAGCGAAAGCTGAAGTCCGAGGAGAAGCTTTTGCATCTCGGTATCAGCAGGGAAATCTTCAACGAGTTTTTCTGCGGTACGGAGGGCTTCGGTACGTGAGCCTTTGGCAGCCAATGTTTTGGCACGAAGGATCAGTGCTTCAGGCGATTCGGTGAGATTTGGAGTAAGGTGTGGTAGTGTATCCAACGCAGCGAGGGCGCGGTCGTATTGATTCAATTGCGTGGCAAGTTGCGCTTCTAGCAAACGTGCTGCAGGATCATCCGGTGCGAGCTTAATCGCGGTGGTGATATGGTTGTCCGCGACATCAAGAAGATGAGCGCCAAGTGCGGCACGAGCCAGATCGCATTCACAGAGTGCTTCATTGCGTTTGTGGAGGTTCATATTATGCGGCCTCCTGATTGTCATTATGTTGATTAACTTCGTAATGTTTTTTATGGGTTTGCTTGAGTTTGATGCTTAATTGCTTGGCGGTGGGTGAGTTGGGATCAAGTTTGAGCCATGCGGCAAGCTTCCGTTGTGCAGAGGCGCGTTTGCCATCGATGTGAGCACGGTGGATGAGTGCAGCTTTCACATCGGGATAGTGGGGGAACTTGCGGGCTACACGTGAGAGGATCTTGCGCGCGGGGGTTTGTGTTTCCGGCGGATCATCGAATTTAGCAAGCAGTAGTGCGAGGGTTGCGTTGTAGGGATCGGCGTCAAGCCCACGTTTGGTCCAGCGGCGTGCGTCAGTGTGGTCGCCTGCCAGGATGGCAAGTTCGGCGAGTGCATGAGTGAGGGTAACAAGAGTATGGGTGTCGGTGGGCCTATCTGCGAGTTTGCCGATAGCTTGGCGGAGTAGGAGAATAGATTTTGGTTTGGGGTTATGTTTTAAGGCATAAATGAGTGTTGGGATAATCGTGGTATCGGCGCTTAACTGGTTGGCAAGGGTGTCGACTGCGGTTGGCGAGATGATGGGTAGGTCCATCGAGCCGGGCACGGACATGGCTCGAAGCCATTCAGCGATGGGGGGATGGTGTCCGTGGGATTGGTAGAGTGATTTACCGAGACGGCGTGCTGCGTCGAGAAGGTTGCTGGAGATCAAGATGGAAATCAGTAACTGCGTAAGTTGCGGATCCGTTGCAGATTGATCTTGATCTGTTTGCTTGAGGTATGTGTTGAGGATTTTCTTGGCGTCATCGAGCTTGCTGCGGCGGGCAAGCAGTGAGGCAAGCATGATGTGCGCGGCGGCGGGACAGCCGGGGAAGTGAATCCAATCGTGCAGTTCAAGTTCGGCACGCGCGGTGTCGGCAGAACGACAAGCCACGGACAAGCGGATGAGCTTACGGCGGATGTCGATCTGCTTTTTTTGGTACTTGCCGAGTTGTGAATCTTTATCGGTCATGTTTCGTTTCTGAGTGATCCTTCTACACATCGGATGAGTCGTGCATGATGGCACAACTTGCGCGCAGACCTTCTACGCCAGTAAGGTTTGTATCGGTTATGTGGACGAGGCGATGAAGTCGGATTGGGTAAAGAAATGGATAATGGAGAAAGTGGATATGTGAATGTGATTATGAAATGACGAGATGATCACGGTGGATGACTTCTGCGTAGGCGAATTGGCCAAGGATGGCTTCAAATTCTGTGGAGCGTTTGCCTTGGATGAGTTTGAGTTCTGAGGCGGGATAGTTAGTGAGTCCGCGTGCGATTTCGTTGCCATCAGAATCTTGGATGGTGAGGATATCGCCTTGTTTGAAGGTGCCTTTGACGTGTGTGATGCCAGAGGCGAGGAGGGATTTGCCGTTTTGTTTGAGTGCGCGGACCGCGCCATCATCAATAGTGATGGTGCCGGCAGGTCGTTTGGTGAGCGCGATCCAGCGTTTGCGTGAGTCTAGTTTGCGTTTCGCGGGAAGTAGGACGGTGCCAAGCTTCTCGCCGGCGAGAAGTCGGGGAAGTATATCATCGTGTCGTCCGTTGGCGATGACTGCGATGTCGCCTGCACCTGTGACGAGTTCTGCTGCGGAGAGTTTAGAACCCATCCCGCCTGCACCCCAAGAAGATTTTTTGCCGATGGCAGTGCCGTTTTCACCCGTGGTGAGATTGAGGAAGTTGCTCACGTTGTCGACGAGGTCGATGATGTTGCCTTCGGAGTCGAGCAGGCCGTCGACGGTGGTGAGGAGGATGAGCGCTTGAGCACGTAGCGCATTGGCGGTGAGTGCGGCAAGCATATCGTTGTCACCGAAGCGGAGTTCATCTACAGAGACGGTGTCGTTTTCGTTGAGGATAGGAAGGGTTTTGAATGCGTGTAATCTTCGGATGCAGTTGCGAATGTTGAGGTAACGATTGCGGTCATCAAAGTCGGTGCGAGTGAGGAGGACTTGCGCGACGGGGATGTTATGTTTTTTGAATGCTTCGTAGAAGTGTCGCATGAGACGACGTTGGCCAATGGCTGCAGCGGCTTGGAGGTCGGCAACATCGGTAGGTCGTTTGGGGAGCCCGAGCTCGACACAGCCTGCGCCGACAGCTCCAGATGAGACAAGTGTCACCTCGCAGCCGCGTTTTATGAGCGAGGCGATTTGGTCGGCGAGTGATTCGATGAAGTCTAAATCGATGCCGGGTTCAGTGGTTGTGAGAAGCTGCGTGCCGATTTTGACGACGACGCGCCGGCTGGTGGTGAGGATGTTTTGGCGGAGTTCGGTGGAGGGCATGATGATTTCACGAAAAGGTTTCGGGGATCAGGCGACGTGTATTGTAGTGGAATTGTGTGTGGGAAGAAGTTTGGAGTTGGTCATGTGCTCGGGAGGTTTTTGAGGATGAGGTCGATGTGTTTTTGGGTGGAGCCTTGGCGGGAATGAATGACGGATTGGCCGTTCTGGGCAAGTGTGGAGCGGTGGGCTGGGTTTTGAAGCAGTTCTTGAACGGTTTGAGTGAGATTGTCGGGTTTGCAGATGAGGATGCCTTGGGCTTGTTTGAATGCGGCGACGGCGTTAGCGAAGTTATGTGTGTCGGGGCCGATGATGACGGGTTTACCGAGGGCGATGGGTTCGATGGGATCGGAGCCGCCCCAACCGTTGAAGGAGCGTCCGACGATGACAAGATCCGCAAGTGCGTAAGCTTTGCGGAGTTCGCCGAGGGTGTCGAGAAGGAAGAAGGGGGGTGTGGCTCCGCGGGTAGAACCCGTGAGCTTGGTGTGTGTGCTTGATTGATTTTTGACGACTGATCTTCTGATGCATGCGGGATCAATTGTGGCAACTTCATCGAAGCGTTCGGGTTTGCGGGGGACGATGATGAGATTGATGTCGAGGTTTTTGAGTGCGGTGACGATGAGTTGTTCTTCGCCGGGACCTGTGGAGCCAGCGACAATAGTAGGGCGGTTTAAATCGAGGTTGAATGAGGTCGCGATCTCATCGGAGCCCGGGACGGTGTTGTTTTCGGGTTTGATGTCGGGGCCGGGCTGAGCGGTGTCCCATTTCATGGTGTCGAGTATGTGGATCTTGTTTTGCGGCACGCCGAGGCCTGCGAAGCGCTCTGCATAGTCGGGTGTTTGTGCGGCGACAGCGGTGATGCGCTTGAAGGTTGGTTTTACGAAGGGGAGGGCAAGTTTATAGCGAGAATAGGATCGCGCGGTGAGCCGGCCGTTGAGAACGACGACAGGGATGTTTCTTTTGTGACAGATTTTGAGGAAGTTCGGCCAGACTTCAAGTTCCATGAGCGCGACGATGTCGGGTTTGAGTTTGCTTAGGAAGCGGTTGACGGCGAAGGAGAAGTCGAAGGGATAGCGGGCGACAGTGAGTGTGTCTGCGAAGAGTTCGGTGGCTCGGTTGTAGCCTGTGTTGGTGGTGGTGGCGAGGACGATGTTCAGATTGGGGTGTTGTTCTTGGAGGAGTGAGATGAGGTGACGTGTGGCGTTGACTTCGCCGAGTGAGACAGCATGGATGAGGATTGTTTTTTGGTCGGCGTTTTGATGTTGTTGCTGTTTGGGAGTGACGCGACCAAAGCGCCCGGGCCAGTCAGTTCGCCATTTGCCGGTTCTGAGCATGGAAAAGATCCAAATAGGGCAGGTGAGCAGGGCGATGAGAAAATATGCGAGGTTAACGACGATCATCATGATGAGAGGATTGTAAGGCGAGCAGGGAAAGAGTGCGAGGTTGCGTGTGTCCCCACGGGATGGAGCCCGTGGGCTTGGTGAAGAGAGGAAAGGAAGATTGGAACCTGTGGGCTGTGGTGAGGCGTGGTCATGTGTGAAAAAAAGGAGGGGGGCGATACAATGTCTCGCTATGGAACAGAAAAGATTTTACGTGACGACCCCGATTTATTATGTGAACGACCGCCCGCATATTGGTCATGTGTATACGACGACGATTGCGGATGTGATGGCGCGGTATCATCGCATGATGGGGCATGACACGTTTTTCCTGACGGGGACTGATGAGCACGCCACCAAGGTTGTGGATGCGGCTGCTGAACGTGGCATAACCACGCAGCAGTGGGCGGACCAGAATGCGACAGCATTTCAGGAAACGTTTGAGCGTTTGGAAATGTCCAATGATGATTTTATTCGTACCAGTCAGAAGCGGCATATGGATCGCGTGACGGGATATGTGCAAAAGCTACTTGATTCTGGCGATGTTTACCTCGGTGATTACGAAGGCTGGTATGACGCGGGACAGGAAGAGTATGTTCCGGAGAATAAGGCAAAGGAATATGATTTTGTTTCGCCGGTGAATGGCAAGCCGCTCGTGAAGAAGACCGAGCAGAATTACTTCTTCAAGCTGAGCAAGTATCAGGATGCGCTTTTGGCACTGCTTGATCTTGGCGAAGAAGTGAATGGTTCGACGTTTGATGTGCAGCCGAGTGCACGGAAGAATGAGATTGTCGCCCGTGTAAAAGAAGGGTTGCATGACATTCCGATGACGCGGACGGGCATGACCGATTGGGGAATCAAAGTGCCAGGCGATGAGGAGCACACGATTTATGTGTGGGTCGATGCGCTGTTCAATTATTTCAGCACGGTTGATACGGATGATCGGAAGAAGTACTGGCCGGCGGAGGTGCATTTTATTGCGAAAGATATTTTGTGGTTCCACGCTGCGATCTGGCCGGCGCTTTTGATGGCGCTGGGTGAGAAGCTGCCGAAGGTTGTGTATTCGCACAGCTATTGGATCAGTGAAGGCCAGAAGATGAGTAAATCGCTCGGCAACTTTATTGACCTTGAAAAGATCGATCATTATGTCGAGACGTTTAGCCTTGATGCGCTGCGATGGTTCCTTGCGACCAATGGCCCGATGGGCACGACGGACTCTGACTTTGCGGAGTCGAAGTTCATTGAGGTGTATAACAGCGACCTTGCGAATACGTTTGGTAATTGTGCTTCAAGAATCTCAAACATGGTTGCGAAGTATTTTGATGGCGTGATGCCGGAGAAGGGTCCGCACGTGCCGATGTCCGATGAGTATGACAATATTGCAGAGCAGTGTGTGACGAAGTACACCGAAGCTATGGCGAATTATCAGCTTGCCAAGGCGGGTGATGCGGCGATGGAATTGGTTCGCGCGGTGGACAGTTATATTGAGCGGACCGGGCCGTTCAAGTTGGCGAAGGATCCGGAGAAGTTGCCGGAGGTTGCGTCGATTTTGTACAACTGCGCAGAGGCATTAAGGATTGCAAGTGTGATGCTTTGGCCGTTCATGCCGGATAAGGTTCAAACGTTCTGGAGCCGGATTGGTTTTGCTGCATATGGCGAAGCACTTGCGGATAAAGGCGCGGGCCAGTTTGAACAGTGGACCAACTGGGGATACTTGCAACCGGGCACAGCGATTGAAAAAGGCGATGCGCTGTTTATGCGATATCAGGTGCCGAAGAAGTAAGAAGTGCTAGTGCTAGCGCGAGTGCTAGAGAAGACGATGAGATTAAGCCGGCTGTCGTGGCCGGTTTTTTTATGGCCATTTTTGCTTTTTTAATATCTGGCTCTTACTCTTAGCTAAATCTAAGTAAACTAAAAAATCACTCATGTAAGGTATACGGAGTGTGCCATCTTTGCAGTGTATAGCCTGAGAAACAGATCCTGCATAGTAAAGTGTTTCACGTAAGGGCTGTAATAACGAAATGATATGGCATTTAGCATAGTTGTTGGCGAGTTGTTCTATCTTGGGATATGCGATTGTTTCGGCGAGATTCAGTTGTTGGCCATGTAGATCCGTCATATATGTGTATCGAAGTATATCACTCCTAGAAATTAACGTTGCGGCGTCTGAACATATTTTGGCGATCTTTTTACGAGGCAATTCTTTGCCAATGATTTCTTTTAGGATCGTATCCCATTTAATGAGTGGGTCTTCAATATTAGTATGATTTGTAAGAGCGTTTAGGTTGTGGTATCGGTCCTGCATTGCATAATCATTGAGGAATGCTAGTACCTTGCATTCAGTTGTGGATTCATTTAAACATTCATAAGAGTACCGTGCATGATTCAACGAGTTTGATGAGTGAGTGTGAAAAATCTTTTTTTAGATTGAGGTTGTTTAAGTTAAGTGATTTCGTTTTTATCGTTTGGTTTATTAGCAAGATAGTTTTGGCGAGTCTCTCTATGCCAATAGTGAGATCAAAAAATGCACTATAACTATAACAAAATCCTTTGTCGCTGAAATGAGATTTTTCCAAAGATGTTAAGCCGCGTGCAATCAGAGGGTCAAATAAACTCGCCTCTCTTTGTAATAGCAAGAATGTTGTTGAGTCTAGCAATAGATACCCCTTGGATCGATTAAGCTATGTTTGGGATTCTGCGATTGGCTCAACTAAGTTAATGAGTGTTATTTAAAGTGGAAGCTTAGCGTTTGGGGATAGGGACGAAGCCGGATTTGACTTCGCGAGCGGTGATGCGGTTTTTGGCAAGGTCCCACTTAAGCTGTGATGCTTCCGGCGGGACGAAGGGGAGCTTGTCGGATTTGATATAGACGTTGCGGCCAGCATCGGAGTAGAGCAGGACGCTGTCGGATGTTTTGGTGTACTGCAGATGATCGGTTTTGATGACCGCTTCATCTGATTGAAGCCAGACGTTGCCGTCGGCTTGGACGAGGGTGATATCCATTTGTGGTGCGCCGCTGGCGGACATCATGGAGCCGAGGCCGCCGTCGCCAGAGAAGCTGGCGTAGAGTTTGTCGGTGTCGAGTTGGACGATGTCTTGTTTAGATGGTGGGCGGTGGATCATGACGACATCTTGGTTCATGATCATGTCATTGCGTTTGAGGTCGAGGACGAATTGGTCTTGCCATTGGAAGAGTGTTTCGCCGTTGCCGGAGGGGTCGAGTTGTTGGATCATGCTGAGGTTAGTGGTGCTGTCGGTTTTGTCGGCAGGTTTGCTGCTGTAGTTTCGGATGAGGATGGTGCCAGCACCGGGGACGGTGACAGTTTCTTTTTTGCCATCAAAGATGATGGTAGGGCCGTCAAGGTCGAGCGATTGTTCGAGTTTGCGTTTGCCATCTGGTTGCAGGCGGTAGGAGATGGCTTTGAATTTTGATTTGCCTTCTGCGGTGGCTAGTTGGATGCGCTGGCCGGCCATTGAGGATTGTAGTTTGCTGGTTGGTTTTATGTTTTGTGCGGTCTCGGTTTGAGGTACGGCGGTGGTTGTAGGTTTGTTGGTTTCGAAAGCGACTATCAGACGGGGGGTGCGCAGTTCGGTGACATCTTCACGGAGGGGCTTGGATGCGGTTGTGGTTTTCGATGATTCTTTTTTATCGGTGATCGCGATCACATCCCCATCAAAAACACCATCGCCCTCAAGGTAGTTGAAGTTCATGGATTTTTGCCAGTTGATTGTCATCTGAGTGGTGTCGCCATCTTCATCAATGACTTTGTGATCGAGTGACCCCTTGCCGGGGATGTTGACGATGCCGGTGGTTTCGGAGAGTTCGATGCGGTTGCCGGTGAGATAAGTTTGATCGTTCTGATTGACGATGGCGGGGTTCTCGGCATTGCCGGAGATTTCGACATCACGCGTGATGCCGGTCATGGCTACACGGTTGCCGGTGACTTTGATGTTGTCTTCTTCGATGTTCAGGTGGACATTGTCTTCGGCGGTGAGTGTTCGGATGCGGTCTTGGAAGTTGTTGCCGAACATGCTGGTCATGCGGTTTTCAGGTTTGGCTTTTGCTTCGGTGAGTTGCTTCTCAGCAGGGTGTTGTTTGTCTTTGTCGCCGGGGAAGCGGATGAGTGCTTGTGCGTTTTGTGCGGGGGGTGGGAGGAGAGTAATGTCGAGCAGGCCGGAGCGGAGGTCGTAACCGGGCAGATCGGCGTGGACTTTGTCGCGTGCGATCATGCGTGTTGGGTAGGCTTCGCCGTCCGGGCCTTGAGTGAGGGTGACATCGAGTGATTGTGCGTTGATGCCGTGTGAAGTTTTGTCGTCTTTGACTAGGATTTTGACGTCGCCGTTGGCTTGGAGGAACTCGGGTGTTTGCTTGCTACCGTTTTTGGGTGAGAGTTCGATGGTGAGGTCGTCAGCATTGATGTCGAATGCGTTGGAGGTAGCGGCGACCTTGCCGTGGAAGGCGGCGGTTTTGACGGCATCTACGAGATCGGCGCGGTCATCTTCGAGTGGGAGGACGGTCGCGTCAGTGACGGGCTGGATGTTGTCTTTGAGGTAGAACTTCAGATCGAGGCGATCAAGCCAGGTGATTTTTGTGCCAGCAAGTTCGTTGACTTTGTCTTCGTTGTTTTCGACGTCGATGGTGCCGGGGCCGGTGACGTAGCCGGAGGCGCGGCGTTGATTGATGACGAGTTCTTTGCCCCAGAGTGTGCCGAGTTCGGGTGAGTAAATTTTGAGTGGGTTAGATTTGGAACCGATGGCTAAAAGTTTGGCGGTGGAGCGGAGGTATGAGACGCGTGTGCCGGTAACGGTTTCGTTTTTGGGTGTGTGAATTTGGACGGGTGTGCCGGTGAGTTGCATCATGGCGTCGCGGGCGCTGGTGAGATGGGTGTGGCCTTGTGGGTCAGGCTCAACGATGAGTGAGCCGGTCCATTTGATTTCGATGTCAGTTTTGGGGTCGTAGGTGTAGAGCGGTTTGTCATCGGTCTGATCGAGATCAGGTTCTGTGGTAGGTGAGGTTGCCGCGATGCGATTGGTTTTTGGTGTGGCAGGGGTGCTGGTTTTATCGTCGTTGTCTTGATTGAGGTTGTTACCTGCAGCTTGGACACCGAAGAAAAATTCGAGGAAATCACCGGTAAGGAACATGTTGCCGTTGTCAGTGTTGATCTTGACGTTGTCGGTGAAGCTGGCGCGGTAGTACTGTTCACGCGAGCTTTCTTGCGGTTCATCCAACAACGAGGGTTTGGTGGTTTGGGTTGCGGGTTGCGTGCTGGCTTGTGCTTGTGGTTTGTTGGGTTGTGATTCTTTGTTGTCGTTCTGATTGAAGTTGGTTTTGACTCGCATGTACTCGCCGGTAGCGATGACGAGTTTGTCGAGACGGTTTTCGAGATCATTGATGCGGATGGAGAGGCCGTTGCCGCGGAAGTCGCCATAGGGGCCGACAAGGTGAACTGGGCCGGTGGAATCGATCTTGAAGTACTTGTTATCGAAGTCGGCGTTGTCGAGGTAGGTCCGCATGAGGATGTGGCGGTTGGATTTGAAATCGATGGGCGTGCCAAGTGGGGACTTGTAATAGGTGATGATCACGTCGCCCTTGAATTTGATGTCATTAAGATTGCCATCGGGGGCGTAGGCACGGCCGGAGTTGGCCTTAACGAGAATCTCCTCGTTGGGCTTGAAGATAATGCGGGCGGAGGGTTTGACGAAATCAATAACGCCTTCACTGGGGAAGGTGAAGCGTGCGGTACGGATGTTCCATTGGCGATTGTCGTCGAAGAAGGTGTAGGTGACGTCGCGGATACCTTCTTTGCTAATGGGGATGCCGCCTTGCATACCTCCTTGCGTGGGATTGTCGATGATGTCCTCACGTTTGATGGGGCGGAAGGACTGAGCTTGCGTCTCATTTTGGTCTTGTGAGGCTTGGGCACCGGCTTGCTGATCAGGGTTATCGCTGGTGGCGTCTAATAGAAGAGTGACGGCGAGAATGATCCCGGCCGCGATGACAGCAACACCAACATAAAGCATCCGTTTTAGCATGTGTGTATTGTTAAGTTTCAGCAGGGAAAGTTCAACTTTCGTTTATTTGTCCCGCACTGTGCAAGGATCAGCCGAGGGAGGTATTATCTTATCATGGTTACGGTGTGGGAGGCGGGTTTCCTCCCTGAGAGAACATGACAGGTGATTATCGAACCTCCGGAACCATCAGATTCAATGATGATACGACAGGAACAGGACAAATGATCGGAAAAATCTTCAAGGCATATGATGTGCGTGCGACTTATCCAGAACCGCTGAATGAAGAGGCCGGCTGGCTGGTCGGGTATGGCACGGGTGAGTATTTGAAGAAAAACAACGGTGGGCAGACAGGTACTGTGCTGGTAAGCCGCGATATGCGGCCACATTCCCCGGGGTTGTGCAAAGCGCTGAGCGACGGGATTCGTGCGACGGGTATGGATGTTGTGGATTTGGGTATGTGCGATACGTCTTTCATGTATTTTGCGGTGCCGCATCTGAATGCGGTGGGTGGGGTGCAAACGACCGCCAGTCACAACCCGATCAACTATAACGGGTTTAAGGTGTCTAAAGATGGTGCCAAGCCGGTGGGTGGTGAGACGGGCCTGAAAGATATCCAAGCGATTGCAGAAGGATTCACAGGCGAGAAGCCTGAGCCGACAGGGGGCTTTAAGGAAATGGATCTTTGGGCAGAGTACCGCAAGTACATCCAGCGGTTCTTGAGTCCATTGACCAAGCCAATCAAAGCATACATCGACGGGTCGAACGGCATGGCAGGCAAGCTTGTGCCGCAAGCATTCTTCGATGTTGAGAACCTTGAGATCAGTGACATTTATTTTGAAATGGGTAATGGCTTTGTGCATGAGCCGAACCCGCTTGTGGCGGAGAACATGATTCCGACTCAGGATGGAGTTAAGAAAATCGGCGCACAGCTTGGTGCGTGTTTTGATGGTGATGCGGATCGTTGTATGGTGGTTGATGAGAAAGGTGGCATTATTGGTTGCGACCACCTCACGGCGATGTTGGCAGAACATTACTTTGCAAAGGATAATCCAGGCACGACGATTGTGTACGATTTGCGAAGTTCGAAGGTTGTTGAAGAGACGATTGCGCGTTTGGGATTGAAAGGCCGTAAAGGCAAAGTTGGGCACGTGAATATGAAGGCGGCGCTCCGCGAAACCGAAGGTGCCTTCGGTGGCGAGCTGTCCGGGCACTTCTACTTCCGTGACAATAACTATGCGGACTCAGGTGCGATCACATTTGCATGTGTGTTGAGTGTGTTGGAAGCAAACCCGGATAAGACACTCAGCGAGTTGGTCGATCCGTATCGCAAGTACCCACAGTCCGGCGAGATCAATTTTGAAGTCGAAGACAAGGTCGGCGTGATGAACCTGCTAAAAGAAAAATACGGCAGCAAGGCAACGGTCGAAGAACTGGATGGCGTGTCGATTGATGCGTTTGATGGTGAAGGCTGGTGGTTCAATGTTCGTGCGTCGAACACGGAGCCGCTGTTGCGATTGAATGCTGAAGCGAAGGATCAGGCGACACTTGATGGATTGCTCAAAGAGCTTGAGCCACATCTAGGTACACCTGCCGAAGGGCACTAAATGTTGATGATGGCATGAAGATGATCATGAAGCCGGTAACTGAGAGGTTGCCGGTTTTTTGTGATGAGAAGTTGCAAATGAAAATGGTGTAGATAGATGGGGATTTGGCTATGATATGGCGGTCACGAAGTCCGCGCAGAAGGGAATGATGATGACGCCGAAGCAGGTTTTGCAGCTGATTAAGACGAAGAAGATTGAGTTCGTGGATTGCCGGTTCATGGATTTTCCGGGGCTGTGGCAGCATGTGATGTATCCGGTGCGTGAACTGACGGAGAAGTCGTTTGAGGCGGGGTTTGGTTTTGATGGGTCGGCGGTGCGCGGCTGGCAGGAGATCAATGAGGATGACATGGTGATCGTGCCGGTGGCGGAGACGGCAAAGGTTGATCCTTTTTTAAAATCGCCGACGGTGGCGATGATTGCGGATGTGAAAGACCCGGTGACGAAGAAACGGTTCGCACGTGATCCGCGGTCGGTGGCTCGCAAAGCAGAAAAGTTTTTGGCAGAGACAAAAATTGCTGACAAGGCGATGTTCGGGCCAGAGCTTGAGTTCTTTGTGTTTGACTGTGTGCGGTACGATCAGGGCGTGAATTATGGTGTGTATGAAGTGGACAGCGCGGAGGGAATTTGGAATCGGGGGAAGGATGATGAATCGAACAAGGGATATCAGGTACGACAGCGTGAGGGGTACTTCCCGACGCCGCCGATGGATACGCTGATTGATCTGCGGTGCGAGATGGTGACGGAGCTGCAAAACGCGGGGATTTTTGTGGAGGAGCATCATCATGAGGTGGCTACGGGCGGGCAGGTTGAGATTGATCTTGAGCATTTGCCACTGACAGACATGGCGGATGCGCTGATGTTTACGAAGTACATCGTGAAGAATGTGGCGGCCCGTCATGGGAAGACGGCGACGTTTATGCCCAAGCCGCTGTTTGGAGATAACGGTTCGGGGATGCACACGCATTTGTCACTGTGGAAGAAGGGGAAGCCAGTGTTTGCGGGGAATCATTATGCGGGGCTGTCGAAGGTGGGGTTGTATGCGATTGGTGGGATCTTGAAACATGCGGCAAGCCTGCTGGCATTCACCAACCCGACGACGAATTCGTTTAAACGGCTCGTGCCCGGGTACGAAGCGCCGACGAATATGGTGTATTCCTCACGGAACCGGACGGCCGCGGTGCGTATACCGCAATATTCAACGGACCCATCTAAGCGTCGATTAGAGTTCAGGTGTCCGGATTCGTCATGTAATCCATACTTGGCTTTTGCGGCGACGCTGATGGCGATGATTGATGGGGTGCAGAATAAGATTGAACCGGGCGAACCGTTGGATAAGCCGCTGAAGATGTTGGGGGCCGAAGAGCAGGGGTTGATTGATGAATCGCCGCGGGATTTATCAGAAGCATTGGAAGCGCTGGAGAAGGATCACGAATATTTGCTCAAGGGTGGGGTATTCAGCGAAGAAGTGATTCACTATTGGATGAAGTACAAGTGGGAGAATGAGATTGGTGCACTGCGTTCGCGACCACATCCGTTTGAGTTCTGTATGTACTTTGATATTTAGAGACTTATTGCGTAGTTTCTAATCTGTTGAAGTGGAAGGATCAAGGATGACATATGAAGCGTTTCGAGAAGCGGTTCGATCAGCTTTGAGCGAACATTGCAATGGACTGACGTGGTCTCAGTTGCGCGATCAATACAAGCTTCCTTATGAGCGAGCATGCCCAACGTGGACTCGCCAACTCGAAGAAGAGATTGGACTTCGTCGTGAAAAAGGTGAGGGGCGTGCGCTGGTTTGGCGATTATATTCTTGAGTAGGTAGTAGGTTGAAATATTGGTATGCTTGCCAAGGAAGCACGCCTTTTGTGATTTTTATATGGTGTTGGTGGAACTGCGAACAAATGATCTTGGTTTGTTGGTGTAAGAAGCGGAGGAACATCCGCTTTGTTTCATGTTCACAAGGGCAATTGTTTTAATGGGTTGTTTGAAGCGAGGTTGATGCTTCGGCGGATTTTGTGTTGTGCATAGAGAGTGGTTTGATGATGGTGAAGAAGGTGAGGATGCCTAGCGGGTAGAGCTGGAGCATCAGGCGGGGCATCGATGAATTCACGTACCATGTGAGGTCGTTCGAAGAAGTGAGATAGATGAGGAAGTAGGTGGTGGGCATGGCGATGAAAATGAAGAGGCAGAGGATGCTAGGAAGCAGATGATGCTTGCGGCGATCGATTCCCGCAAAAATCAACAGCAAGACAATCGCGATCAAAAGTGGCAGGCTGTAGGCAAAGGTGAAGTACTTGCTGAGAGTTTGCAAGATGATTTGGTAACGTGAAGAATCAAAAAGTGTGTCTGCGATGGTAGAAAAATCACGATTGTGGAGGATGTCGCTTTCAGGGGTGTAGGCGGCTTTGAAGTAGAGTGTGGTTAAGCCAATGGGGAGGAGGCCAAGGGCATAAATGGTAGAGGATTTGAAGGCGTGTTTGACGGGTAGCACGATGGCAGCGGTTGTGAGGAAGGCGATGGTAATGAAGAAGCTAAAGGCGATGCCCTCGTTTTTAATACCGGCTGGAATGGCGCACATCATGCCGAAGAGAAAGAGTAATGGTGTTGATGTGAAGCGATCTTTGACGGCGAGCAGGAGCATGATGAGCGTGGCGGTCATGGTGAGGGAGAGGGTGATGTCGGCGTAGAGCCAACCGGATTGGTTGATGAGGACGGGGCTGGCAAAGCAAGTGAAGCCGGCGATGAGCGCGGTGGAAAGATTTTTGGTTTGAGCGAGATAACCGATGATAAGGGCAGGGATGATGATGAGGTTAAGGTAGGAGAGGCCGTGGAAGATGAGGATGGAATCATAGTCTGCATAGAACCAGAGTCGAGCGATGAGCAGGGATTGGAGGAGCGGGTAGTCACCGTGTGATGATTCTTGCGCGATGTAGGTGAGCGGGTCGGGCAGCCAGTAGATGGCTTGCGGTTTGAGGTGCCACATGGTCCAGCTGTCCCAGTAGCCGATGGGTGTGGTTTGGAATTGTTGGTGCAGGCCGTAGAGCGTATAGATACAGAGTATGGCGAGCAGGCTGGAGAGGATTTTTGTGCTGGGCGTGAATTGAAATACTGCGGTTGGGTTGTCTGGGAGATTGGTTTGTTGTGCGGCGATGAGCTTACGACAGCGGATGAACGCGCAGGCGGTGAGGATGATGGTGAAGACGGTGTCGAGGTTGATGCTGATGCCGGGGTCATTGTCTAAAAGAATGAGGACGTAAAAGAGTAAGGCGCCACCGGTGGCATAGCTGAGCGTAATGGCGAGTGAGAAAATGAGTAGCCAATTGTTTTGTAAAAATGGTTTACGCAATGGCCAACAAAGGAGGGTGATGGATGTACCTTGCAGGATGGCGCAGATGATGCCGACGGTGAGTGTGTAGAGGTTCATGGTGCGGCCTTTCGTGCAACGACGACGGTATCCGCGATGACGAATGTGGGTTGCAATTGATGTTGCTGGAGATAGGCGTGGGCTTGTTGTGGCGAGTTGAAAAAGAGGAGTTGGTCGGGGTGTGGGGTGGTGGTAGAGACGAGGGTTGGGAAGAGTTCCTGTTGTGAGAGGGTGTGGCCGAGATTGGCGGCGGTGTTTTCTTTGAAGGATTGTGGCATGTAAAGCTGTTGTGGGAAGTCGGGGTGGAGCTTTGCGGCACGGAGGTTGTCACGGATTTGGAGATGGGTTGCGAAGTATCTGTTGTCTTGCTGATCAGGTGCGAGGTTGATAGCGTAGTAGGTTTCGTAGAAAGCGATCACGATCACGGCAATACAACAGATGCCGATGGCGAGTGATCGGAGTGAAAAGGCAGAAGAATTAGATGCGCGGCTTGTTTGGGTCATGTGTTACTCAGTAGTGAGCGATGTTTAGTGTGGTATCTAATGCCCTATCAATATAGCACAGACTTACGTGGGTTTCGTCAGTATGGACGAGGTCCTCGTAAAATTGATGTGTGGAGATGCTGTAGTTGTTAGGGTTGGGGGTTTATAAGAGGCTGGAGTGGTAGCTGTATGAATATTGCCACAGCGATAATGATCATAGGCCAGAGCTGGACGAGTAGTCTGTCCGACGAGTTTGCGAGATGCCAACTCAGCTCATGCGGTGTGAGCAGGTAGCTGACGTAAAATCCAATCAACATGATTACTAATGGGACGATGCAAATAGTGCGTTCGGCCCATTGCTGTTTACGCCATGGGAGTAGGTTGGTGATGATGAGCAGGCCGAGGATGTACCAAATGTAAAGTGGTGCGATTTGTTTTAAAACCGTAGGAATGATTCTCCAGATTGCTTGATGACGTGAGATGTCAAAGACATGTTTGAGGTCGGGGTTGGCAGTGAGATCGTTCTGTGTGTTGTAACCAAAACGAAGCATGAGGATGCACAAGAGGAAGGGGGCGAGGCCAATGAAATAAGCAGCCAGATTTTTAACAGCTTGTTTAAATGGATTATGTGAGAATGTGATAAGAGCGATGGCGAGAGACAAGCCGATAGCAAAGAGTATGCCTTCGTTTTTTGTCCACATTGCACCGCCAGTAGCGAGTCCGGAGAGTATGAGAAGCTGCGGGTTCTTGAGGCTGAGTAGCGTCGCGAGTAATGCAAATGACATATAGAGGGCAACGGTGTTGTCGGCGTATTGGCTTGCGGCACGAGAGATAAAATGCGGGCTTGCAAAGAGTAGAAGGGTCGAAGCGGTTGCGATGAAGGGTGTACGCAGTAATGCGAGGGATATAGCGATGAGTAAGGCGGTGAGGCCAAGGAAAGTGGGTCCGAGCAATTGTGGTGTGAGTGTGTTGATTTGATTGTTAGACAGCCAGAGTTGGGCAATGATGATAGGTTGAAAAAGAGGATAATCGGGGTGGCTGGTTTCTGTGGCGATACGTTGGATGGGGGAGTTGCCTTGGTAAAAAAGGATACGTGCTTTGTGGTTCCACATGTCCCATGCATCCCATTTCCCGTATGGATTGCGTTGGCTGAATTGCCAGGTGGCGGTGACAGCTAGCGTGATGCCAAACAAAATTAAGATAATTTGGGTTATATTCAGATAGATTTTTGTTTTGGAAGATTGGTTTGCTGTGTGCGGGGATGGCTTATATTTCTTTTGTCCTATAGCAAGATATAGCACTGTAATGATTGTGGCTTCGATAATGAGCGTGATGAACAAAGGTATATTTACGATTGTTGCAAAGAAATACAGAACGCTACTGATCGTTAAGCCGAAGGGAAGGGCTACGATGATGTTAAAGAGCTTGTTGAGCGTGCGTGAATGATTCTGGAATATGGGTGAGAGGGATTGGAGAAGAGCTAATCCAAGTAAAAAGCTGGCAATTAACATGAGGATGATCATGGTGAAGCACTCTTGCGTTGCAGTAGATAGATATGATCATTATCTGTGGGGGTGATGCTCATATCATGTAAGGCGGCGAATGATCTGGCATCATTCAGATTGCTTGCGAGGAGGATGTTGGTTTTCTGTGCTTGGTTTGGTATGAGGCGGGCACGTGAAAGTATAAGCTTGAGATAGCGTTTGGTCTCAATGTTGATATTTAATTTAATGGCATGTGGTGTTTCAAAAAGGCCAATGAGTTGGCCAGGCCCTAAGTTTAGCTCTAAGTTTTCAATTGTGTTCTCAAGCTGCGAGAGTTGGGTTGATGTGCTGGAGATCGCGCCTGTGCTGCTGATAGACCATGCAGAAAAGGCACCCCAGAAGCCAGCCGCGATTACGGTGGACAGGAGGATCTTGTTGAGCCATTGCTGAATGCGTATACATTGTTGTGAGAAACCGAGCATTGCTTCATCATAACGATACGGTTTGTCATCGCCAGTAATGTCCATGACATTGCATGGGTGTAAGAGGGCGATATGTTATCGTCTTGTTTTGATACGGGGTGTGTCTTTTGGTTTTTACGCTGCACCGGCAGATTCTGTGTCGGCGGGGGCATCTTCGCCGGCAATGCGGGGGATGTAGGAATCATCGGTCAGCACACGGCCATCAGCGGTTTTGATATCCGGCTGCGGGTTGTCTTTGACATGCTGTAACCATTTGGTTTCCATGTCCTTGATCTGTTCATCGGTGAGGTCGGAGAGCTTGCCACGTCCACGACATTTCGGGAAGGCAGAGCAGGAAAGCCAGAAGCCGCGTTTCGAGTCGCGGACATTGAGTTTTTCGCCGCATTTGTTGCACTCGAAGTCGGTGAGCATCGGCGGCACCTTCGGCAGCACGACCGATTGCGTTTTGGGATCAAGCTTCAGGATGAACTTCACTTCGGGGTAGTTAGATGAAGCGAGAAACGGGCCGAACCGCCCTTTGCGTTTGATCATCGGTTGGTCATCAATCGGGCAGAGGATGTCGGTTTGTTCGGGTTGTTGTGGCTTGCCTTCGCGGTCAACCGGTGCGGCGTATTTACACTCTGGGTATTGCGAGCAGGAGAGGAAGCGGCCATTTTTGCCGAAGCGATAGACGGTATCCGCGCCGCATTTTTCGCATTTATACGGCGCGGGTTCCTGCACGGCTTTTGCGTGCTGGAGTGTTTCGTGTGCGGTTTCGAGTTTGGTTTTAAACGGGCCATAGAAGTCGGCAAGCATCTGTTTCCAATCGTGATGATCGGATTCGATTTTGTCGAGTTCGGACTCCATCTGCCGGGTATAGGGCACGTCCATGATGACGGGGAATGCTTCGGCGAGCATGTCGGTGACGACCATGCCGAGGTCGGTGGCCATGAGTCGTTTGTCGCGTGGGGTTAGCGTCTCGACGTACTTGCGGTCTTGGATGGTGCCGATGATCGCTGCGTAAGTCGATGGGCGACCAATGCCTTCCTCTTCGAGTTTTTTCTGGAGTGAGGCTTCGGTGTAGCGGGCTGGTGGGGAGGTGAAGTGCTGTGAGGGATCGAGGTGCATGGGGCCAACTTGTTGATTTTCTTCAAGTGGCGGGAAGATGAGGTCGTCGCCGGGGATGCCGGAGACTTTGTAGAAGCCGTCGAAGACGATTTGGCGGCCAGTGGCTTTGAATTTCGCTTTACCGCCGAGCGCGTCGGCTGCGATAACGATGGTCGTTGAGTCGGATTGTGCGTGTGTCATCTGGCAAGCAACAAAACGCCGCCAGATGAGGTCGTAAAGTTTGTATTGCTCGTCGGAAAGGCGCGAACGGATTGACTCCGGCGTAATGGTCGGGTCGGTGGGGCGGATGGCTTCGTGAGCTTCTTGAGCATCTTTGTTGGAGGATGAGAAGAAGTTTGGTTTTGCTGGGAGGTAGTCGGAGCCGTATTGTTGTTCTATGAAGCCGCGGACGGAGTGGAGTGCTTCGCCGGAGATATGCGTGGAGTCGGTACGCATGTAGGTGATCAGGCCAGTCTGTCCGCGGGCACCTTTGAGGTCGATACCTTCATAGAGTTGCTGTGCGACGCGCATGGTGCGTTTGAGGGTGAAGCCGATGCGAGTAGATGCTTGTTGTTGCATGGACGAGGTGATGAACGGGGCAGGCGGGCGGGACTTGGATCGCTTGGTGGTGATGGACTCTATTTTGTAGATAGGCGCGTTGCCGTTGACGGTACCGAGATACTGGCAGAGGTTTTTCGCAGGGCCTTTGGCTTTCTCGTCGAATTCCTCTTCGGTGTGATCGAGGTTGAAGCCGAGAGATTCAGCCACTTTGAGAGCTTGTTCTTTGTTGTCGGGTTTGAAGGCTTTGCCGGCAAGTTCAAACATTTCCGCCTTGATGGCGAGTTGTTTGGAAAGCCAGGCGAGTTGTTCTTTTTGTGTGCGGTAGCCGTGTCCCCAGTGGCCGGTGTCATCGCCGTTGCCGTTGGTGGATTCGGTTGCGTTGCGGGGTTTACCTTCACCGTACCATTTGCGGAAAGCGTCGCCGAGTGCGGCCGCGCCGTCGAGGTCGGTGGAGAACAGGCCGGTGATTTTCCAGTATTCATCGGGGATAAAAGCGTCGATCTCACGTTCACGTTCGACGACCAGTCGTGTGGCGACGGATTGAACGCGGCCAGCCGATAAGCCGCCGGCAACTTTTTTCCATAGCAGCGGTGAGACCTGATAGCCGACAATGCGGTCGAGGATGCGGCGGGCTTGTTGCGCGTTGACCCGATCTTCTTCGATGGGGCGGGGGACGCTAAAGGCGTGATCGATTTCTGATTTGGTGATGGCGTTAAAGACCACACGTTTGGCAGTATCTGCGCTGACGTCGAGTGCATGGGCGAGATGCCATGCGATTGCTTCTCCCTCGCGGTCAAGGTCGGTCGCGAACCAGACATCGTCTGCCTGCTTGGCGGCTTTCTTCAAAGCCTTCACGGTGTCTTTTTTGTCAGGGAGGATGTCGTAAGAAGGTTCGAAGTTGTTTTCGAGGTCGACGCCGGGAACAGGATTTTTGATTCCCTTGGGATTACGTGAGGGCAGGTCTCGAACGTGGCCGACGGAAGCCATGACGACGTAGTCTTCGCCGAGATATTTGTTGATGGTTTTGGCTTTGGTGGGGGATTCGACGATGACCAAGTGCTTGCCAGTGGCATCGGGCGCGGGGTAACTGCGTCGGCTGAACGACTTTTTCTTGGAGGCCTTTTTCTTTGTGGCCTTCTTTTTGGTCGCTTTCTTCTTTGTTGCCTTTTTCTTTGCCATGAGTTTCCAAGATCATCGGGTGGTGGCCCGTGGGTTGCGGTTTTATGCCTATCAGTGGCTCAGCTTGATCAGGCGACAAGTAATATAGATTGCCGACTGATGTGGGGGCTGAGTGTATCCTATGACAGGTGGATCGGGCGATATCTTCATGGTCCTTGAGGGGTGTTGTCAAGTCGCCCCTCTAAGTCCTGTAATTACAGCCCATTGCGCGAGAGATAGGATTTGCCCTAAGCGAGCAAGTTCCGTTAGGGTTATGATTGGGTTTTGGTAAGTGGTGGTGAATAGTGCGTTAAATACCGTGGGAGGCAGAGTTAGCCGCGTCTGAACAGGGCATGGGATTGGTGAAGGTGCGTGGGACTAGAACTCAAAAGTCATCACATGTGCTTGATCGTCTGGGACGGTAAGCCAGAGGTGTATTTCAGGTCCACGCAGTTGCCGAAGAGCGTGAGCGGTGAAATCAGTGATAGTTTTATTTTGCGTTTTTTCGCCGGCGAGGATGTAGTTATTTGGTCCGTTGGCTTCCCAGTGTCCATCCACTTTGTAGCTATGCTCAGGGGTACCTTCATAGTTTCGATCTTTATCGTAGCTAACGACGAGCTGGAATCGCTGGCCGCTCATGAAGAGGATCTGTCCGCGTAGGGAGTGGTATTCTTCCCAGTTATGGCCGCCTAGGTTCATACTTCGGAGATAGCCGACTTGTTGTCCGAGATCGCCGAGCTCTGGCGATCGTGTTGCCTTGTCAATCGCATCCTCTAAGATTTTGTCCATAAAACCTGCACTTACTGGCTCCGGTTTTGATTCGCACCCAGCTAAGGCGGAAATCGAGATGGTTGCCAAAATTAAACCAATATGCCTCATCGTCATGCCTTTCTTATAGTACAGGTTATATCGCAATCTATGATATGGGCATGATTGTATAAACGATGGCTACAATGACATAGTTAAAATGTGCAATTACTGAGTATTCAATATGGCAAGCGCATTGTGTAAACGTTCTTCATCTGTCTTGTCATTGGCGGGCACCCAATACACATCACGATAGCGACGCAGCCACGTTCGCTGTTGCTTGGCAAAGCGGCGGGTGAGAATCTTGGTGCGCTCGAATGATTCGCTCAGGGTGAGATGCCCCGCAAGGTGGTCGAGGACTTGTTTGTAGCCGAGCGCTTCGCGAGCTTGCTTACCGAGTTGATTAGTTTGTTCAAGGCGACGGGTTTCATCGACTAGGTTCTCACCATTCAGGCAAACTTCACGTGCCAGCTCACTCTCGACTTTCTCAGGATAGAACATCGCTTTAACCCGCAGGTTGATGCGTGCGTTGATCGGTTCAACTGGCCAGTCAAGCCCGATCAAAACAGGGTTGTAGCGGTACGGTTTTTGCTTTTCAGCATCCCACTGCTTTTGCCATTCGCTGATCGGTTTGCGGGTGAGATGAAAAACCTCTAAAGCGCGGACAATCCGCTTGCGGTCATTTGGAAAAATGCGAGTGCTTGCTTCAGGATCAACTTGTTTAAGTAGTTGGTGTAATTCATATTCATGAATATCTTTGAGTGATTGGCGATAATCAATATCTTCGCCGGGTCCGTCGAACATGCCCTGCAACAGTGCGTTGAGATAAAGATTGGTTCCGCCGACAATGATCGCGCGTTTGTTTTCGGAAGCCAATCTTTTGAGATGATATTCTGTTTGCGCGAGCCAATCTGATACGGTGAAGCGTTCGGTCGGCTCGGCAACATCAATCATCTGATGCGGGGCGCGGGCACGTTGTTGATGCGAAGGTTTAGCTGTCCCGGCATCCATGTGCTTGTAGATTTGCATGGAATCTGCTGAGATGACTTCGCCGTGCTCGGGTAGAGATTCGCAGAGTTTGACCGCGAGTTCACTCTTGCCACCAGCGGTTGGGCCGAGAATGATGATGGGGCGAGGCGGATTTTCGACTGCTTCAAATGACATGCATGAGATTGTATGTGCAGCATTGATAAATTGAAAAGCACTGTCGTTCGTTTGCATAAGACACGGTACAATTGCAGCATCTATTCAGCGATGATGCATGGGAGCATAGAATGGCAGGTATATACAACGTGATTACAGGCATTTTGCTACGAGGTTATAGTCGGGTAGCGCTGTCGGAGAAAGGAGCGTTTCGTTTGGTATCGCTTGTGCGTCGATTTATGCCTCGTGATTCGTGGTGTAGGGAATTCATGGTTGGGGACGACCGACGGATGACGTTGGATCTTTCGGTTTATCCGGATTGGAGTATGGCATATGGACTGTATGAATTAACTACCGCACGATTGATCAAGCGATTATTAAAGCATGGCGATCACTTTGTTGATGGCGGTGCAAATATTGGTTACTTCACAATGATGGCGGCTCAGATAGTTGGTGAGCAGGGACGAGTTGATGCTTTTGAACCACAGCCAGATAGTCGTGCGCGATTGGCAGAACATCTCGAAAGAAATAGTTACCATGATTATGTCTCCATACATAATTTGGCGCTTGGCGAAGAAGTGGGTGAAGTGGAGATAGCTTTTTTTGAGGGTGAAGGTGTTAACCATGGTTGCAGTTCGATCTATGGCCGTGAAGGTGTGGAGGTTGTTTCTTCTACAAAAGTGCCAATGAAGCGGATGGATCAAGTGTTGCAAGGTACATCGCCAAAGCTTGTAAAGTTAGACATTGAAGGTGCGGAATATACCGCCATCCTAGGTATGGAAGGTTTATTGAAAGACAATCCCCATCCGCCACACATCATTACCGAATGCAACTACACCATGCATGCTTCGCACGGTGCGACACCTGAACAGTTTGTGAACAAAGTGCTTGAGTTCAACCCCAACTACACTGTCTATCGGATTGGTCGGCGTATGGAAAAGGTCAACGCCGAACGCTTGCGGGATGTGACAGGCGGCAAGGAATGTAACCTCTATTTCAAGCCGTCTAATTGACGATTAGAAAAACGATCTCTCCCATACCCAATTCAAAGAAAAATGAACCTTCACCAATCTGGTTGAGGTCGATTCGCGTGTGCTAAATTTTGCCGACTTTCTCGCTGCGTGCTAGGATAAATAGTTCGAGGACACGCGAAAATCAGGCCAACCCTGAGAACCAAACTCCGTTTTTCGACGCAGATTCGGCATCGGCGAGCGATCATAACTACCATATTTACAATGGATTGAGGCAAATAACCATGCCACAGCAAGACCCTTACAACGCGGCACAAACCATCAACACTCCCCTTGGCGATCGTCAGATCTACAAGCTCGATGCCCTCCGCGGCATCGGTGAAATCGACAAACTCCCATACTCTATCAAGGTGCTGCTCGAAGCGTGCCTGCGAAATTTCGACAATTACGTAATCACTGAAGATCACATCAAAGCGCTTGCCAGTTACAACGCTAAGCAGGTTGGTGAAACCGAAATTCCGTTCAAGCCCGGCCGCGTTGTCTTGCAGGACTTCACTGGCGTACCAGCCGTTGTTGACCTCGCCGCGATGCGTGCTGCCATCGTCCGTATGACCGGCAACGAAGCTGACGCAACTAAAGTCAATCCGCTTGTTCCTTGCGATCTGGTCATCGATCACTCTGTGCAGGTTGACGCTTTTGCCTCTGAAGTTGCGTTGACGATCAACTCGGAAAAAGAATTCGAACGCAACAATGAACGCTATCAGTTCTTGAAGTGGGGGCAGCAAGCATTCAATAACTTCCGTGTGGTTCCGCCAGCCACTGGCATCATCCATCAGGTCAATCTCGAATACCTCGCTAAGGGCGTTTGGGATTCCGAAGGTACGCTCTACCCCGACTCACTCGTCGGCACCGATTCACACACGACCATGATCAATGGCCTTGGCGTTGTTGGCTGGGGTGTTGGTGGTATTGAAGCAGAAGCCGTCATGCTTGGTCAACCGATTTATATGCTCATCCCCGAGGTTGTCGGCTTCAAACTGACAGGCAAGCTTCAAGATGGTATGACTGCTACAGACCTCGTTCTTCGCATTACCGAAATGCTGCGTGAACACGGTGTGGTCGGCAAGTTCGTCGAGTTCTTCGGACCCGGTCTTGCAGACATGCCGCTCGCCAATCGTGCGACTATCGCCAACATGGCGCCTGAATACGGCGCAACGATGGGTTTCTTCCCCATCGACGAAAAAACAACTGAATACCTAGAACTCTCCGGCCGCGATAAGAATCTCATCGCCACCGTTGAGCAATACTGTAAAACGCAAGGCCTTTGGCGTGACGATGCTCATGATATCACCTACACCGATGTTCTTGAGCTAGACATGTCCACTGTGGTGCCCGCGCTTGCTGGACCAAAGCGTCCACAAGACCGCATCGAACTTTCCGCGATGCAATCACAATGGCAACAGGATCTCTCGGTTACCTTCGGTAAAGCCTCTGCTGCCAAGAACGGGACTGCTGCAGAAATGGAAGCTGAAGGCGGCGTGGCCGTTGCGGAAGCTGGCAACAATACCGGCGGCGTAGATGTCACTTTCAACGATCAGTCTTTCAAGCTTAAACATGGGGCGGTCACCATTGCGGCGATCACCTCCTGTACCAACACGTCCAACCCGGAAGTGATGCTTGCTGCGGGACTCGTGGCGCGCAAGGCAAACGCTCTTGGCCTCAAAGCTAAGCCCTGGGTTAAGACTTCGCTTGCGCCCGGCTCCAAAGTTGTCACCGAGTACTACGAAAAAGCGAACCTCACTGCCGACCTTGAAGCACTTGGCTTCCACACAGTCGGCTATGGCTGCACAACTTGTATCGGTAACTCCGGGCCACTTCCCGAAGTCATCAGCAAAGCCATCAATGACAATGACCTTGTCGTCGCTTCGGTGCTCTCAGGCAACCGAAACTTTGAAGGCCGTATTTCTCCCGATATCAAAGCGAACTACCTCGCATCGCCGCCATTGGTGGTTGCCTACGCAATCGCTGGCACTGTCGACATTGATCTCCAAAAAGATCCAATCACACAGGACCACAACGGCAAAAATATTTACCTCAAAGATATCTGGCCGGCCACCAGCGAAGTGCAAGATCTCGTTGCGAACTGTGTGACACGCGAACAGTTTGAGACGCAGTATGCCGACGTTTTTAAAGGCTCTGAAGAATGGCAGGACGTCGCATCATCGACCGGTGACCTTTATGCATGGGATGAGAAATCAACCTATGTGCAAGAGCCGCCATTCTTTGTTGGCCTTACCCCAGATGTGAAGCCCATCGAGGCGATCAAAGGTGCCCGCGTGCTTGCGAAGCTCGCCGACTCAGTGACGACCGATCACATTTCACCTGCCGGTGCGATTAAGTCTGGCACACCTGCTGCACAATACCTTGATGCTAATAACGTACCTAAATCCATGTATAACTCTTATGGCTCGCGCCGCGGCAACGACCGTGTCATGACCCGTGGCACTTTTGCCAACATCCGTGTCAAAAATCAGCTTGCTCCTGGCACCGAGGGCGGTTACACCACTGACTTCACTAAGTACGACAGTGCTGTTGATAAGCCTGAAGAAGCATCGTTCATTTACGATGCTGTGCAAAACTACAAAGACGCAGGTGTCCCGCTCGTCGTACTTGCCGGCATTGATTACGGTATGGGTTCTTCGCGTGACTGGGCTGCCAAGGGCACGTTCTTGCTCAACGTTAAAGCAGTTATTGCGAAATCTTTCGAACGTATTCACCGTTCTAATCTTGTTGGTATGGGGGTACTGCCGCTCTGCTTCAAAGATGGTCAATCTCATGAATCACTAGGTCTCGACGGCACTGAAACATTTGAGATCGAGATCGATGATAACGTGCAGCCGCGTCAGGATATCAACGTTACTGCCACCAAAGCCGATGGCAGCAAGGTTGCGTTCACGACAACTTGTCGCATCGATACGCCGGTGGAAGTCGACTATTACCGTAATGGCGGTATTCTTCATACTGTGCTTCGTAACATGGCGAAAAGCTAAAATTGATTTGGCGCGTGAGTAACTACGTCATGAATGTCAGATAACGAACTTGATGATAAAAGCCCTGATTTCAGGGCTTTTTTGATAGGCCCGCCGCATAATCACGGGGAAATACCACCGTGTCGTTGTGGTTGAGTCGCCTATTATTTATTATGAATTTTTATCCCAAATCTGTTCTGCGATACGGCGTTGCTGTGGGAGTGTTAGTGGCGATGATTGGTTGCCAAGGTCCATTGCAACCCACCGATGAACACAATCCATACGATGACGAGCAAAACGCTTCTTCAGAATCTGCGCGTTTGAATCAGCAGGAACTTTACATCACCGATACGCCGCAGATCGTTGAAGATGAATCAGGTGACACACGCCTTGAATATTCCAATCCATCACCCTCAGATTATGGCACGCCCCCACCGCCAGATGACTACGGGCCATAAAGCTTAAGCATGGTCATCACGCGGCACTCATACGCAGTGATCCGAGATCGTCATCTTCATCATCGTGATAGCTTCGTGCAGAAGATGATTTGATTTGTGCTTCACCGAGGCGCATGCGGTCTTGCTCAAGTGCAATGGCCATTTCGTCCTGTGCTTTACGGATTGTTTTTAAACTTGCCCATTCTTTATCGAGATCTTTTCGTACTTGCCGAATTTCACGGCGGTCAAGCTCCAGTTCTTTTCGTATCTGTAGGAGCGATTGTTTCTCTTCCGCAATCATTGATTTCTCATCACGAACTTCTTCAACTTCTTCCCGCATGCGCTTACGTGAGTTTTGGATTTTCTTTTGGAGTTTGCTGATCTGCTCTTTCTCATTAGCAAGCTCATCTTCACGTTTCTTTATCGTCTTCTCACGCTTATCAATTTCTGTGTAACATCGTTTGAGTTGGCGGTCCGCTTGTGATTGCCAATCGCGCAATTGCTCGTAGCGTGATTGTAGATCAACCAATAAATCTTTTGGAGAAATATCCAATCCTCCGGTCCCCCCCGTCCCTTTACGTCGAACATTGTCCATGCCCATAACCACATCCTTACCGCAACTTCACCTTGTGAACCCACCAATAACATCGGCTTGGGCGTAAAATTTCTTGATCCTGTTCTTGTTCATGATCGAACACCGTGGCCGATAGATGCGATGTGCCACGACACAATTCGGAGCGACGACATGCCTTTGCCTATTCACTTTAAACAGCTCACTGAACAGATCACCCTTATACAATTCGACATCACTGAGATTACCGGCCGATCCGCCGGCGATATGACCAAAACAATTTCTGAGACCTTTTCACCTGCCATCGGTACTCATATCCTGATCGATATGAACAACATCACCTACATTGATTCAACTGGCTTGGGTATGCTATCGCTATTTCTTAGGATGGCAGGAAACACGGGCGGTCAGCTTGCTATTATTGGTGCTGACCCAGCCATTGCGGATCTCATTGCGGTTTCAGGTTTGCACCACCGCTTTCAACTTTACGATGCGCTTGATGATGCGATCAAAGATCCGCGTTTTCAATGACGCCGCAGCTTCCGATAACAGTTCTTGTACTTGAAGCTATGCACTTTGATCTGATAGCACCGAAAAAGAATACATATTCGCATCTATCGTGCGCTACAGAAGACAGTGATTTGTAGGAGAAATCATATGGCCGCCACCACAACTCCCAAACAGGGTAGAGCCAATATCAAACGCATGACCATCAAATCATGGTTAGGCAAGGTTGGTCCTTCTGTGCCGTTGGCGCATGTGCCTGAGATTCTGGATCGCAGTCCTCGGCAGGTACGTATTCTCATTCATCGCGGCTATCTTCCCCTTCACACTTTCCGTATTCCCGACGGTAAAACCTATCACATGGTGAGACGAGCCGACCTACAGGCGATCAAGCCGATCCTGCTTCGCCATCAAATCCGTGAGTTCATGAATAAGCAAGCTGCGTAATCAATCACGGTTGATCTTGCGGCATGTTGTCTGTGTCTGATTGCTGTATCCGCTCTTGCAATTCAATTGGTATCTTATTCTGAACATTCGATTCTTGAGTCGCAGGTTGCGTTGCGCTTGGTTCTGCCGCAGCATTCATTTCAGCCTCTCGTTCGCTCATAGGCATCGCCCCGGCATTCATGCTTTGCATCCCTTGCGCCATTCCCTGATGCATCCGCTGATTCATCGGCATATATGGCATCGGTCTGCCTGTACTATTGGGTATATCTTCAAACTGATCATCCCAATACATACTCATACTCTGCTGGCGATGATCAATATCATCTTTTGGCGTGTTTGATTGACCAACGACTTCGCTTTTGCGCTGCTGTACTTTTCCAAGCTGCTGTCGCAATGCTTCTAAGCGAGCTTGACGTTCTTGTTCAATATGTCGATCACGTGACAGGCTGACCAGCATTTCTTCACGTTCCATTTCACCGAGTTGATTTGGTTCAATGTCCGTGACCTGCGAATGATCGCGATTGGGTGCTGACGCGAATTCTCTTTTTGCCCATGAAATGTAGTCATCCCAATCTTTTTTCTCTTCGAGAAATTGCTGCATACGTGCAACTTCTTTCTGCTCGCGTCGCATTTGCCGCCACAGTGGTGGATTGACTGCATCATAAGCTCTGATATCCGTGGCGAGCTGCGCGTTAGTCAGATTGGCTGTTAACTCAATCGCGTTTGCCACCGATTCGGGATTGCTACGCAGCACGTTCAAAGTTGCAAGTGATGCATCGTCATAGGTCAATTCTCGCTTACTGCCAGGTAAAGTCATGCGGCTGGCTGCGGTTTCGTAATCTGTAAGCAGATTTTTTTCCTGCATATACTGACGGATTTGGCGGATACGTGTGGTTGTACGCCGTGATTCTTCATGCATGAGTTCATTCAGCATGCTGAGTGATTTGAGCTTAACTTGTTTCTGTTCGTATGCACTGCCTTCACCTGTTGTGTTCGCATTTAATTCACGATGATTTTCAAGTGGTGTGCCAAGCTGAGCCATCACTGGAAGATTGAATGTTGAGAAGCCAAGCATGATCACAATCATCAGTTTCCAACCACAGTATTTAGATTTTAGATTAAGCATTTGTGTATCCCTAATGGTGAAGTCTATTCAATGGTTAGGTCACAATCATCACATCAATTCTTTGATGAGGGTGTGATTGTTGGTTGTACATCTGAATAGACAACCAAAAAGTTGGCGTGTGGTAATAAACGGACCGCATACCGTTTATCTGTGAACCTATACCGATTATACGGCCGCCTTTGGCCTCGAACTTGAATGATTAGCTGACGATATTCCAAGTGGCTATAGCATTGTTCCGATATCTCTTGCAGTCACGAATCCTGCGCGGAAGGTTCGCCAATGTCACGATGCACTACATGTTCAAGTCTTATGCATGGTTCGCTCGGCGTTGCCAAGGCTGCTCTCGGGATTGGTCACGCGTCTGTCGGTGCAAAGAAGCAACGGTTGGCCATCTGTCGCCGATGCCCCGAGGCAGTACCCTGTCCCAATAGCGGGGATATCTGTAAATGCCGCCTTTGTGGCTGCTGGATTAAAGCCAAAACATCTCTATTTCGTGAATCCTGTCCGCGTAATCGCTGGTAAGTCATATGTTTATGAACTAGACAGTTGTTTCCTAAGCAACGACAGCATTGCGGCGAATCCGAATGTATACAAGTGTATTTAAGTGTTGTGTGGGAATATGAAAGGTATAGAATTGTCTTGGTTGTGGATCGACCAGGATGTTGATTTACATTCCACCCCATGTTTTCAAGTCGGCCAAGTTAGCCGCGTTGGGGGTCAACCTATCTAACCTCAAACATGAAGATTGTGATGGTGTGCGCTATGAGCATGCCATGATGATTGGCTTTTGGCAGCTACTCGCAGATGCTGTTGACTGCAGGCTGCGCACCATTGTTTCGTACGGACTGATTCATATGACCTTTTCCACCATCTCATCAGGGGATTTACAGTGACAGCGCATCAGGATGAATATGCTGCAACCGTGCAACAGGACAAGCACATCACACCTTATCAATCTATGCCGGTCTATAAGCGGGCCAGGAATGGATTGATACCAAGCGATCAGAAAAGAACGCCGCCACGTCGAGTGCGGACAGCGTTAGTGCGTAGGGTTCGTCGAGAGATATCACTTGGGATTTATGAAGACAGTGAAAAAATTGATCTAGCTATTAGCCGTCTCATAATCGAATTACAAAAATCCTAGGTTTTTTCAATCTAACTAACAGTTACTTAGATTCGATTTCCTTCGGATAAAGATACATGAGGATATCCGCAATACGGTTTGCCCATGCGGCTTCGTTGTGTTGGCCATTTTCTACAACGAAAAGTTTATACTGTTGATCTTGTTGCATGCCTGTTTCTTGCATGATGTTAGTGATTTCCTCTGCTAGTTCTACAGTACAGACACCACCACCGCCGATTGAGCTTTCCAACGTACCCATGTCGACCCAAACGCGCGAGGTTTGCCACCAAGGTGCATATGCATCACGGTTGTCAGACCAATCCCTGACGATCCATTCTTTATCCCATCCAAGTGCTGGAGAAACTGAGCCGATACGTGTGAAAACCCCTTGATTTTCAGAGCCTAGATACAACGAGATCAATCCACCCAAAGATGATCCTGCCGTTCCTGTATATTTTGCTTCTGGCCTTGTGCGATATTTTTCATCGATCCACGGCTTGAGTTCTTCAATCAAGAATTTTGCATAATCCGCGCCACCGCCGCCACCATTTCGTTTGGCATCATGTGTTGGTGTGTATTCCAATGTGCGATGAGCTGTATTGTCAATCCCGACGACAATGAGGGGTTCGATCTTCCCTTCGTTGATGAGTCGCTCAGCATTTTCATCAACTTGCCATTCCACACCAAACGCGCTGGTTTTGACGTCAAAAAGATTCTGTCCATCATGCATGTATAGTACGGGGTAATGTTGCGATGCATTAGATGCATCTCCATAACCTGGCGGCAAGTAGATGCGAACTGTACGTGGCAATTCAAGATATTTTGATTTGATGTTCTCAAAGATTTGAACATGTCCGGTGATGGTGCTCGTCATTACTGCTCTTTCTTGTTCGAATTGATCTGCCCACGCAAGAACGGTGATCTGGGCGGTAAGGTCTGATGCAGCATCGATGGTGCGATTGGAAATCTCTTGGCCGGCAGCATCCTTCTCAACCTTATCCCAACCGCCACGTGTGACCTTGTATGCAATTTGTTGTCCTTTAATCAATGTTGCTTGGCCGACATACACACCATTCTCTTGTCGGGTAAGTTTTAGTCCTTTGCCGTCCCATTCGCCGAGCGATGCGGTGTTGCCGCTGAGGTATAGCTCCGCCTTCTCTGGTGTGGAAGTTGGTGTTTTGACAACAAAGGAAATCGTTACCTGATCGGTTTCTGTTGTTTGGGCATTTGTGGTAATGATGGGAGTGAGCAAAAGTCCACAGAAGATAGAAATCTTAAAAAACATGCAGGTAAAACGGTTAAACAATGGGTGTTTCATGCAGGCAATGTACCACGACCACGTTCGGTGAGCAATGTTTTTTCGATGAACATGTGAGATTCAAGCGTGGTTGGGATCCGATCGAATTTTTGTCATTAGAGGAGATTCAAATGAAAAACACGGCGAGCTGCAGATTGCAAACTCGCCGCGCTTCCGGGGGTGGGTTGAGTAATACACTTAATGCATATGGCGTGCCAAAGCGAAAAATGCTGTTAAAAGCATCCTATTGCAATCTATGGTCAGGGACGCGTAAAAAGCAAATCGTTATGCAATAGTCATACATCACAATGAGCTAACCTAGATAGCAATATGATCGTTTTACAACCGCTAATCATCCTTGCTGCAACAGCCCATAGAACTACGATCTACATGAATTGTAGTGGAACATTATGAGTGATTAACTAGCCTGTTGAGATATCATGTTTGGGCAGAATTGGTGGATAAGCGATGTGATTTGTGAGGGGGTATATTGTACGTGCGAGAAACCCGCTTCAACGCAGCTTCGTGGCATGCCGTAAACCGTACATGATTCTTTGTCTTGCGTGACAATTGTGCCGCCAGCGTTGACGACAGCTTCGGCACCTTGCACACCATCTCGCCCAATGCCTGTCAGCACAATGCCCAGTGTTTGTTTGCCATAAACTGCTGCACACGAGGTAAGTAATTCATCTGCTGAGGGAAAGTAAAACAATCCTTCCGGCTTGTCACTGATTTCAATTTTTGCCTGCCAAAGCCCTGTCGTCGGCACCACGCGCATGTGCTGCTTGCCTTGCCCAATATAGATGGTTCCGGGGTACACGGGCATGCCATCTTCTGCTGCAATGACGGATAGCGGCACAGATCGATCCATTGTTGCAACAAGCGTTTTGGTGAAATTCTTTGGGATGTGTTGAGCAATGAGAATCGGGACACGAATATCAGGAGGGATTGTTTCAAAGATGTTGCGCAACAGCATTGGACCGCCAGTGCTGACACCGATACAGATTATCTTGTATCGTCCGGATTTTGCTTCGTGCATCACATCCATCACACAAGAAGCCTTTGCTTGATTTGTCGCTTGTTATCAATCGATGTTGTTTTGTGGGCGATGAACATGCGTGTATTAAAAAAGCTCAGCGGTGTGAGCCTTTTACCCTCCAGCCATTCTGGTCAGTTGAAACGAAGCCAGCATATTGTATTTATGCAGCTTTATTCAATGACGCTTGGGAATCCATTCCATTTTTCAGCGAGATCAACAGTAGGTGAACACTATTGAGTGCGGGCTCATAAATGCCACCAATTGATTCACGGTGCAATGTCGATGCACGTTCAATCAGTGAGGACAGCTGCGGATAGACCGCATGGCGACTCTGCTTTAAAACACGCCGTGCGTGTTCAAGTTCGGCTAACAACGTATCAACTTCTTTTTGTGTAACCACGTGCTTGCTCCACGAGAATGTTATTCAATAGCTGCGATTGACAAGAACAAAAGACGCAGCACTCTACAATCCTTGTCGGCGAGTTATGTGTGTAACATGAATCCCGACGTATGATGACCCATAATCCAGCTGACATGAGTGATTAAGGCGTGAATCACTTTTCGCGCATGCTTATCATACGCAAAACTTGCCTAGATTCGTTCAACATCATAATCGCTATAACCGTTACAGCCGGACCTTATCTGTGTCACAGGATATGGAAGTTATTGCGATTGATCTCGTAGCATGGTCCAATAAAGATGGGTGTACCCGGTTACTGCCGGTTGCCTATGATTCAAGAGGACAACATGATCGAGAACCAGGATATTCAGAAGCTGCAGAACGAGTTGGCCCGTCTTCGTGACCAGCACCTCAACGGTACTGTTGATACGGCGGATCTTTGGGAGGTGATGCAGCAGGCATCGTCACTTCTGGATCAGGCACGTGGCTCGCGTTTTGAAGATGTGCTTGATGTTATTTTGAATCTGCTCAATTCAATTTGGTCCAATCACCGTAATCAACAGAAACTACAACACCTCAAATCTGTTGCGGCGAATTTCTAGCGAACGTTTACATCATCAGAAAAGAACAGAAGCCGAGACGAACAAGTCGCCCCGGCCTCGGGTTATAAGCATTTAAGATTGAGTGTGATTATCGTTTGGTTGCGTCGCCTAGGCCGTTCCAGTAGCCGTTATCTGCGATGCCGTCACCGTCTGAGTCGTCCACATCCTTACGTGACATCGCTTCGCCATGGCCATCAGCAAAAGTAAAGTTTGCTGCGCCGTTGTTACGTTCTGCCGGGGCAGAGCGGACAAGATATTCAAAATTTTCATCGTATGTGCCGGTGTTTTCTGCGGGGCCACCTTCATAGTAGGGGTCACCGCTCGATTTCCCGTTGCCGCGTGAGCCAAAATTCAGGCTGCCCAATGGTGGGTCCAGTGCGTATACTGCGGAGCCGTCTTGACCTGGATCATTGCTTGCGTTGCTATCACGTGAGCCTGCAGTATCACCAACCACAACTGTTCTCGAACCGGCTTTGATATCTACACCCAGACGTGCGTGATATGTGTTATTGGGGGTTGTAGAAGTATTTCCAATATGTACACCGCTCGCGTTGATGTAGCCACGTGCATTGCCGAAGTATTGGAAGTTGTAGCCGTAGCCACCGTGACCAGCTCGCTCACTCGCTGGTGGCAATGGTGTACGGGCGGTTCCGCCAGCATTGTCTCTAGCAGCCATGTAAGCTTTGGTGGTTGAAACCGTATGCCAATAGGTTTTCAAAAAACCACTATCGAGTTCACGCTCATCCAAGTTTGGGCTTAGGAAAACATCTTCACTCGGCATGAAATCGTAAAGATAATCTGCCCAACGTGGCTTGACACCGTCGATACGGTTGGCGCTCGGAAGTGCAGATGAATGGATGGGGTAATAATCTTTGTTTTCTGAGTTGTAGACGCTCAGTGCGATTCCGATTTGCCGGATATTGCTCAGGCTAGCTGCAGCACGTGCGGTTCTTCGGGCAGCACCTAATGCAGGCAAAAGAATGCCAATCAGCAGTGCGATGATGCTGATAACAACAAGCAGTTCGATCAGTGTGAAGCCACGATTGGCTTGACGATGTAAACCCAGGCGGTTCATGAAAAGTTTCCTTATGTTGCAAATGATGTGGGACCCAACACCGGCCCACACCGATCAATTTCATTTTGCCCAATCGTTCTGTTGCGGCCATTCGCAGTGGAACTGATGTGGTATAAAACACAGGCGGTGATATTGACATTCAGTGTCAATATGAAGGGCATGATAATGAGATTGAGTGTCATTTCAAGTCGCATCCTCCCATATCAGGGTAAATCTCCACATCTTGAGGCAATCGCTATGAACCTGATATCATTCTGCCATGCCACCAATCCCTCGCATTCATCTCAATTCGCCTGGCCTTTTTGTTACTGCCACTGATACCGGCGTAGGCAAGACGGTTGCAAGTTGCTGCATTATCAATGCTTTAAAAAATAAAGCGCCGCACAGTCGGCATCGTGCTTTTAAGCCTTTTGCATCTGAATGCCAAATGATCAATGGCCATCTCACCAATCTTGATGCGCTGGCCCTACAACAATTCTCTGATCGGGGAACACCGCTGGACCTGATCAATCCGATCCGCTTTCAGCCGCCGCTCGCACCCGGCGTTGCGGCGGAGCAAGAGAATCAATCTATTGACTGGCCGAACCTTACCAATGCTATTCACGAGCTCGATCAGCAAGCTGACACCATGATCGTCGAGGGAGCAGGGGGGCTGCTTGTTCCGCTCGATCCTGACCATCCCAGCTTCACGATCCTCGATCTGGCCATGCACATCGGCTATCCCGTCCTCATCATTGCTCGTGCAACGCTCGGCACACTTAACCATACCACCATGACGGTGAAGCTCCTTCAACAGCGGGGTCTGTCCATTGCCGGCATTGTCATGAATCATCATCAGCCGCAACTTGTAACCCTCGCCGACGATCCCTCCATCCACACCAATAAAATTTGGCTTGAGCGTATGACCGGCGTCCCCGTTCTTGCAGTTCTTCCCAATGTGCCAACCGATTCAGTTATCCCGCACAAAAAAGAGATTCATCCTGATGTGCTTCGCGCATGCGATAGTATTGATTGGGAATCACTCATGCATCCCGCTAAGCCGCTTGTCTAATGTATGGAGAAAGTTTCGGAATCAATAATTGCGATGAATGGTCGATCGCGATTCACCCCGGGCTTTGGTTGAGCCAAATACAGATTCCCACGAATCTCGCAGTCCTGTAAGTGGGACCAATTCAGCCTTGGGATCAGTCAGTGTGCCGCGCACCTGAATTGTGCCAAGCTCGTCTTTGAATACGTTGAATAGATCGCTAAGAGCGCCGAGATCGGGGGCAGCTGGGTTACGTGTCATCATTTCCAGATCAAGCCCCATGTCATGCCAATCCATCGTTCCATCGCCAATGATTGCAATTGATGGGCTTTCAATGACTAGCGTGTCGAGGTAAACCATTTCGCCGTCGATCACGTAGCGTGCTGAAGCACGGTCAAATGATTGTGAGGTGGGCAATGTCAGGTTCGCAACCTGCAAAACCGCGAGTGTCAGCGGTGCGTTGTAAAGTGTTGCATCTCGTACACGCAAGATACCTCGCCCTTCGCGCTCCTCAGGTTTATCGAATGGCTGCTCTACATGCAAACTGGCAGACAACTCACCTGGCGGCAGTGGCGCAAGTTTTACATCCACACCTTCATCTCGCGCATCGGCACGTAAGATCAGTCGATCGTTGTAATGTTCTGGTTTTAGAAATGCATCCACACTTACATCATGCAGCTTTAAATCAAACTGCCAGAGTTCTTCAGCCCCAAAATCAATCTTGCCTTCACCGACCAATGTTCCGCCATAGATCTCGCCGTAAAAATCTTTGAGATAGACTGATTCGTTGTTTGCTGTCGACAAAAGCTCCATTGCAAAGGGCTGAATCAGACGGCCTTCGGCAAGCATCCGATCTGCATCAACATCAATCATCATCTTCGGCCAAGCTTCATCCTTTCGGCCCGTCACTTTTACATGTACCGTACCATCAAATCCTGTGATCGACGCACCAACTTTGGCTTGACCTTGTTCCATCCTGATCTTGCTATCAAATTCATATTGCGGGTGATCTGATGCTTCATCACGAAGCACAAACCGTCCATCTTCAATTTCGAATCCGCCACTGATTGAGAGATGCTCAAGAAGATCACGTACTTCTTTCGGCAAAATACGTCGAACGGTCTCAGTTTCAAAATCACTCATCACGTCGAAATTCAATGCAGTATTCACGCGATCATTTTGTTCGACAAATCCGGACATTCGGAATTTGCCACCATCAAACCTGCCGCCAAGCTCATCAAGTTCCGCCATCCCCGGTGACACGATTAGTTCGCCGCTCATCTCATCGAACGACAGTCGACCGTTGTTACCATACTCAAACCCCAAAGATTGCGGCCGTAGCGTGACCTTATACTCCAACGCCTTACTATTAGATTGATGATTTATCGACAACAACAAATCGGTCGTGCCTGTTGGCTGATATTTTCCCATCAGTGAAGCAAGTGTTTTCTTTGCTTCAAGCTCCGGTGGCACGACATCAATCAATCCTTTGTTGATCTCCAAGTTAGATGCTTGCACATTCAGATCTACTCCCAACTGCCCGTTTCCCCAACCGATTGTGCCGTCAAGATCAATGCCGCTTGCATCATGTTTCCCGCTGATGCTGTGGAATGTCAATTGCGTCGGCTCCAGTGTTGCACTTCCTCGCATGGCCTGCATCAACATGCCGCTATCAAACGGTCGCATCGTGTTGTTATCAAAATCAAAATTGATCGCGTAATAAACTTTGCCCGGCAGTGTGCATTTCACCTCGCCATTTGCCAAAAGCGATCCTGTGAGGTTCATTTGCTTTAACCATTCACGCTGCGGATTCGGTGCTGAAGCATACAGATACGCATCACTTGGAATATGCGTCCGATCAACCTTTAAATCGACATACTGTGTTTTCCCATCAGCCAATTTCGTGATTTGGCCTTCCAGATGAATTTCACCGCCACTTAAACCGTGCGCCGTTAGATTTTTGATCCGCGTATTCCCCGGTGCAAGAATCACGTGCCCTTCCTCAACAACCACGGGATATGGCCAGTGCTTGTACAGCACCCGCGCGCCCTGCAAATCAATGTCCGTTGTGATTTGTGGCTTGGTTTTATAGCCCGGTGGCCGATACAAATCGATGGCCAATGATATTCGGCCGCCTGGCCAGAACACTGGCACATCCCCCGGGGAGGACTCCGTTTTCCTTGTTAGGCCTGTTTGTACTAATGTTTCTGCAGCGGCTTGATCACGGAATAGATTGATGATCTTCTGATGCTTTTCTTCCATTGCGCCAACGAAACGTGCATTCGCATCAATCTCTGTTGCTTCGATATGTAGCTTTGTTTCAGCAAGAGGTCCCGGGTTTCTCACCGTTCCCGAAATCACGACATCCCCGCCATCGATTGCTTGTCCGGCTAATTTTTCAATCGTTAGCAGGTTATTCTCAAACTGAATGGTTCCCTTCACGTGCTCAAGCGGATATGGAAATTTTTTATACGCGCCCGATACATCAAGAAAATCAATGTTCCCATCGTAAGTAATCTCGCCGCCTGGTTCTTTGCGGCTAATGATCGCTGATGCACGGAAATCACCAGATGGCGTGAATAGATCGTATTGGTTCTGCACTTCTGGCGGCATCCCCAAGATAAACTCTGGATCTCCAGTCACACGAAACGGATCGGTTTGCACCCGCAGCACAAACGGATCATCACGTTTAAGCCCTTGCATCTCACCCGTAATGCCATACCGGATTGTTGTTGTCTCGCCAGCACCGAGCATTCCTGTCAGTTTCTCAATCTCAATCCGATCATCACGTAGTTCGATCATCAGATCCACATCACTCAGCTTCGCTGGAAACTGTTCGAATGGAATCGTCAGTCGCCCGTTGGTCAAACCAACCCGTGCAAACAAACCATCTGTCGGATCATAACCAATCCGCATTTCTGTCACTTCACCTACTGGCTGAAGACGATCCCACCACGATCGCATCCCACTTGTCAAAAACTTTTCTGTCGACTCAGTAAAACTGAAGTGCTTGAGTGATACTTCAAATTCATGCTGCTTAAGATTGAATTCCCCTTGGAACTCTGGCTGCTCTCCCTCGCCGATCTGTTTAAGCACGAAGTAGTATGCACCGAGTGCCTGTCGTTTCCGCGAGACACGCCCTTCAAGATCAAGCCGCGATCGTTCGGTGTACTTGCCGTCCTGATATTCACCCAGTACCAATTCTGCCTGCCGCACTGTTAATGTCGGGACCTTCTCCGGTAGTTCTTGTTCCTGTTCTTTTTCTTCGTTCTCTTTTTGTTCAGCCAGTAGCTGATAATTCATTTTGCCAAGGTCAACATCCTCAGTGACATAAATCGTCGGCCGCAAAAGCTGAATGGATTCCACCCGAAAACTTCCCGCCACGATTGAAAGCAGATCCGGATCAATCACTACCCCCTCAATTTCAACCAGTCTGCCTGAATCATCGTCTCGCCCCGGCACCCAAAGCTTCATATCCTCCAGCTCAATCCGCCCATCTTTGGTCAGATAAGCTTTGTCGATATTGACCGCTGCCCCTGTTGCTTGTGTCACGAACTGCGCACACAACCGTCCGAGTCGCTCTGGCCGGGTCATGTACACCAGCACACCTGCACTCAGAAAAATCATGCCCAGCAATACCCAAAGCACTCGTTGCTTCCAGCCGCCGCGGCGTTTTAATCTGCCTCGTAGTACGTGATACTTCAAATAGTCCTCTGCCTCATCACTTTGGGGACGCGTCCTGCGGACCCCACGGTGACATTCTTCTTATATTCTTGTCGCTATTGTAGTTTCCATCGTCTTCCCACGACACACGTCCCCTGTTTTTCGGTATCCTTTTACCATCGGCGACCGTTCGCCATCCAAATTTTCGACCACAACCTCTTCTGTGAGTACCGCCATGGAAACCAAACCAGAAATCACATTCGATGACTTCATGAAGCTCGACCTCCGCGTCGCCACCATTGTCGAGGCAGAACCCCACCCCAATGCTGATCGCCTGCTCAAACTCCAGGTTGATCTTGGCGAGGAAAAACGCCAAATCTGTGCCGGCATCAAAGAGTTTTACGACCCTGAGAACCTCATCGGCAAGCAGATCGTCGTTGTCACCAATCTCGCGCCACGTAAAATTCGTGGTGAAATCTCTAACGGTATGCTCCTCGCTGCGTCGCACATCATTCCCACGCCACCCGCTCCAGAAGCTGAAGACGCCCCTGAGCCGCAGGAAACTCGTGACGTTGTCCTCATTACCTCATCCAAGCTTGTGAACCCCGGTTCGTCCGTCGGTTAATCAGCTTTTCTATAACTAAAACGTTACCGATGCCGCCCGGTTCATTCCGAGCGGTTTTTTCGTGATCGTGATTAACATTTGCTACCATAGTCACGCCGCCTTTGTCGCAACAGGCACATGAAAAAACCCTGCCCCAAAACAGGGCAGGGTGCGATCATTTATTTCAACATTGGTTTTACGCCGCTTCTTTAGCCGTGTCATCTGCCAACGTTTCACCTGCTTCTGGCGCGTCTTCGCTCCCGGGGGCTGAGGATTCGATATCTTCTTCACGTTCGAGAGATTGGTACCCCACGCGATCTTTCAACATATCCTCGTTCAGGAATGTGGTTTGCTCATCAGCAAACACCGTCGAGTTCATCGCCATCGCGTTCTTCCAATAGCTTGCAGCATCGACGGCGTATTCGGTTTCAGTCATCAGCGTGAATTCATCCACACGAAACACCGCCAAGCCTCGCTTCTGTTGTACAGGTGCTTCACCAGTCCGATCTGCAGCAGCCATCTCACTTAGATCGCCACTCTTACCGGTTGTTTTTGCGACCGCATATAAAGCTTCGATTAATGGTTCACTTTCACCAAAGCCCGGGACCATCGGCACATTGCTTGCATCAATCCCTTGACGGAACATGACCCGTGGTACCAGTCCCAGATCTGTTACGGATACATCGGCTTCCTTTGCTGCGGCGTCAAGACCATTTTGCTTCGCAAGTGTGATCCATTTGTCCTTGTCAGCGATGAGTTTCTTGTATGCTGCTTCTTCCCTCGCGTCCTTCACCAGTTGCTCACGGACCGCGCCCGGTCCGGCCGGTGCATGGGCTGCCTCGGCAGCAGTTAAACGGAACACATACATCGAGCCACTATAGCCTTGCATGGGGGCACTGGTGGTTCCTACCTGTAGATACATTGTTGATAGCGGGTTCTTTTCAAAATCTGCGTTTAGTGTCTTTGAGCTGGTCACATACAACGGGAAGCTTGCGCCCTGTCGGCCTGCTACGAAGCTCATTCCAATCCCCGGCAATGTCTGCAGTTGATCCACATTCGTCCAGCGGTCGCGGAAATTATAAACCTGCAACGTCACGCCAAATTGAGCTTTCATTTCATCTGCAGCTTCTCGTAATGGCTTCTGCTCAAATTGATCGTTAAATACGACGTAGCTCTTTTCACGCGGCAATGCGGACAATGGTTTGTTCATGGCCGCTTGCATATTCTTCGCGATTTGATGGCAAAGTTCGTTTGCTTTTTGGAACTTCAGTCCTTCAAGAATATCGCTTCGTACTTCTGCATACAGACGTGTTTCACCCACTTTTAGTTTGGGATCTTCTTTTGCCTGTTCTTCGGTCACTTTGAATGCATCTGGATTTTTCTGATAGAACGCATAGGCATCCGCTTCGCTCACCTTGACTTGTTTCATCGCGCTTTCCAGCGGGATCTCGACATACTCAAGCTTCACACGATCCGGAATCTTGTAACCAAACCCAAACGGTTTGCCTTGGCCCGGTAGATCATTCTTGTACTTCTCAAACAGCTCCGCCAATGCCGCATCACTCGGCTCACTCACGTCATCAAGATACAACTTACTTGGTACTAAAAAGGCTTTTCCACCAACACGCGCATTTTCATCTTGGAGGTAATGTGCAATCAGCGGCTTGCTCACACGGTACGGATCAGAACTCACTGCACCTGCATACGCCACGAGCAACTCGCGGCTAATCCCCGGCATCTGCATGTACTGCTCAACGATCTGTTGGAAGATCGCCATCCGTTCAAACAATGATGTGTGCGACTTGCCCAGCACTACTTCACTGTAAGCTTCTGCAATGATCCAGCTTTTGACCGCATCAATCACAGCTGCACGACTCCCCACGCGGTTCCCCGCCTGTCGGATCACATCTTCATCCGCTCCGATGGCGCCAAGCACCTCAACTGCTTCCGCTTCACTTGCGCTGATGCCCAGACGTTTCGCATCTTCCTGAATCAAATACCAAACTAAAGCTCGGTCTTGATCTTCGCCTTGCTGCAATAGTGATTCACTCATCAATCCCAAGATCGGGAACTGATTCTCTAACACGTACAACTGGTTTGCTGCGTGATTACGATCTGTGATCAACACTTCCGTGCCGTCAGCTAATTTTCCGATCGGATAATTGCCTCCGCCACTTACGCATGATTGAAGCTGCGTACCGATCAGGAACGAAACCATCAGGATACTGCCGCCGATGGCTAGGATGTACTTGTTGTATTTTCGAAAGAACTTAAACACCCGTATGGTCTCCAGTTGCGAACTGTGTTTGATTCAATAAATAGATGACAGGGCAGTATACCGATTTTCGGCCAGTTTTTCCCCTTCTCTCTCAACTGCCCATGCCCACATCCTCAGCTCACGAGCATTGAGCACTCAGAAAATCTATCTGGTTTGCCATTTCCGGACATTTCGTCCCTTACAATGCTCGAACCCCATATATGCCCAATGTGGATTTCTACGTCCCACGCATTTTTCTGTATCCTACCCTCATGAGTAAGGATGCTGCCAAACACAAATGGATTTATAACCTTCGGTCGCGTTTCCTCGTCTTCGACGGGCCCGACGGCTCCGGAAAATCGACTCAATTCCACCGCCTTTCAAACCTTGCTCACGAGAACGGCCTTTCCACCACCGAAGTCCGTGAACCTGGTGGCACCCCCATCGGCGAACAAATCCGAGAAATCCTCCTTTCCCCGCAAAATGATGAGATGACTCTCCGCGCTGAAATGCTTCTTTACATGGCCTCACGCGCACAGCTCGCAGAGGAAAACATTAAGCCCGCCCTCATGGACAATCATCTCGTCCTCGTCGATCGTTTTATCTCCTCGACGCTTGCCTACCAGGGCACTGCCGGTGGGCTCGATCCCGTCGACATCCTCTCAGTCGGCCGCATCGCCCTTCAGGACGTTTGGCCAGACCTGGTCATTATTTTCGACGTCGATGAACTCACCGCCCAAGAACGCCTCATCGGCAAAGGCAAAGCTAAAAAACACCTCGAATCTACACAGATGTCACTCTTCTCTGATCGTATGGAACTCAAGGGAGCCGACTACCACCGTAAGGTTCGGCAAGGCTTCCTCGATCAAGCGGAAAAGAATCCCGAGGCTTACCTCGTCATCGATGCCACCAAATCCGAAGATCAGGTTTTTGACGCGCTAATCGCCGGTCTTTCCGAACGTGCTGCTAATTGGGAGCGTTAGACTTAACGGGCAAGCATCACGATTATCACAAAGCCACATGTTGCATGTGGGCAATTTTGGCAACTAAATGATTGCTAACAAATCGGCAATGGGCTATATTCGGTGCGCTCCGAAAGCGTGCTTGCAGGATACTGGGAAGATGTTAAATACCTAATTCCGAAAAATACGGCTAAATAAAAAATTTACTTTCTGCTAGCATGTTGAATATCGAACTTGCCTCTCCGGTGTGGGAGGTACATATCGGGGTTTCTTCAATGTTATGACAAGGCAGCATTTGCAAGCCTTGCGCTATCAGTATGGAGTCACAATCCCATGACCATTCTTTCATTCGTCTTTTTCACCGGACTCGTTGCCGCCATTACGTGGTACCTTACCCATAAAGATGACCATGACTCGTCTAAAGGCTACTTTCTTGCCGGCCGCTCATTAACCTTTCCCGTCATTGCAGGTTCACTCCTGCTCACCAACCTTTCTACTGAGCAAATGGTCGGGCTTAACGGTCTCTCCTTCCGTGATGGTATTTCTGTCATGTCATGGGAGGTCATTGCCGTTCTCGCACTCGTCTTGATGGCCATTTTCTTCCTCCCTAAATTTCTCAAAGCTGGCATCGCGACCGTTCCACAATTCCTTGAAAACCGGTATGACGCTGGCACCCGCACCATCACCGACCTCATTTTCCTCGGTGCCTATGCTCTGATCCTTCTTCCCATCATCCTCTACACCGGCGCTAAAGGCCTCGTCGGCATGATGGACGTCCCCGCTATCACTGGCATCGAATCGCAAGCTACCAATGTCTGGCTCCTCATCTTCCTCATTGGCATCATCGGTTCTATCTACGCGCTCTGGGGTGGGCTCCGCACTGTTGCCGTCTCCGACACGCTCAACGGGGCAGGCCTTCTCATCGGTGGATTCATGATCGTTTACTTTGGTCTTCAAGCTGTTTCACCCGGCTCACTCTCTGAAGACTGGCAAACACTCAAAGCAGCCGTCCCTGAAAACACATTCAACTCCATCGGCACGCAATCACACGACACCCCCTTTGATACACTTTTCACCGGTGTCCTTCTCCTCAACCTCTTCTATTGGTGTACCAACCAACAAATCATCCAACGCACCCTTGGTGCTTCCTCCCTTAAAGAAGGACAGAAAGGCGTCCTTCTTACTGGTGGGCTCAAACTCCTCGGACCCATCTACCTTGTCCTTCCTGGCATTATTGCCGCTTACATTTTTGCAGGGCAGGGCATCGCCAAAGACGACGCCTACGGCATGCTCGTCGCCAAAGTCCTTCCCGCGCCGCTCACCGGCTTCTTTGCTGCTGCACTTGTTGGTGCGATTCTCTCCTCGTTCAACTCTGCACTTAACTCAACCTGCACCCTCTTCTCCCTCGGTTTCTACAAACACATGATCAATAAATCTGCTTCAGATGATCAGGTCGTCAAGTCAGGCAAGTGGTTCGGCGCTTTCATCGCACTTGCAGCCATGATTGGTGGTGGCATGCTCATTGGGCAAGACAGCATCTTTGGCTACCTTCAAAAAATGAACGCTATGTACTTCATCCCCATCTTCGCGGTAGTTGTTGTCGGCATCCTCTCCAAACGCAACCCACCCATTGCCGCAAAGTTTGGCCTTATTGCTGGCCTCGCCATCATCTCCATTGGCTACTTCGTCCCGCAAGCCGCCGAACTCATTACGCACTACAACGTCCATAACTTCCACTTCATCGGCGGTGTTTTCCTCTTCCTCGTCATAGGTATGCTTATCATCGGTGCCGTTGCACCAACCGCAGAAGCATGGTCGTTGCAGGACGTCGGCGCGGTTGATCTTACCCCTTGGAAGTTTGCCAAGCCGGTTGCGGTTTTACTGACGATCGTCGTGATCGCTATTTACGCAATCCTTGCCGATTTCTCCGTCCTGTCGTCAGATGCAACAACCGAAGCACTTAACTCTACTTCGCCACCCGCGATTACCGCACTTCCCGAAGCCGAATAACACAATAAACTAAGATTATTTTAGAATTCAGACTCAAGCCCGTAGCTTCCACGCTGCGGGTTTTTCTTTCATCTTTTTCTCGCCTACTGCATAATAAGCCCACACCACACTCAAGGATGAGCTATGTCCAAACAGACGCAAGCAGTACCCACGTCCACCAAACCCAAACGCCACCTTCTCCGTTTCATGTTTTCCATGAAACCCATTTACACCATCATTCTTTTGCTCTTCCTCTCACTTGCCAGCTACATGACTTATCGCATGACCCGTTCCGAAATTGCCGCTGGCATCTACCGCACTCGACTCATCAAGCTTGATCAGCAATACACTTCCCTCCTCGAACAATACAACACCGCGATAACCAAGACAGCCGTCACTGAGCTCCTTGTGACTCCCGACACCGTTTCGGTCATCATCCGTGACGATCTCGGCAACATCAAAACCATTTCCACCCCCTTCCTGCCTACGGAAGAAATATATGTTGATTATGTGCTAGCCGATTCGCGCATCCTCATCCGCCGCATTTACAACCAGTACACCGCCCCCGAGCGAGGCTTGCTCATCACGCCACATCTTGCTCACATCGATTGGGACGCGCTCCCCGAAACGTCTCACGGCAAAGCGATCTATCGCACCCTCACTCCCGGCCGCTGGACGATCGCTATTTCGGGTTCTGGCTCCCTCACTCTGGCTCCTGCCACAACTCCCCCTGCACCTCTGTTGCCCTCGCCCAATATTACCGATTACGTTCCCATCGAAGAATCCGATCGCGCTGTTGAATCCATCACGCCTACCGATATTGCTAGCTATTTGTCATCCAATTAATGACACATGGTTTCTACCATAAATTGCTAGCTGTACGTTTTTCTTTTAATTCATGTTTGTTTGTTGCTTTGCCATTCTTCATGATATCAGCATCTCGATTTGGCTTAGAGCTATGGTTATTGAGTAGAGAAGTAATATGTCGAGCAACTACGCGCTTTAAGATAGGCGAAATATATGAAACAGAGGGATGTGGTGGTTTTTGCGCAATCGAATTGTATGTCGCAGACATGGCCAGAGTATGAGTATGCCGTAAAATCTCAATGCTGTCATTGCGCATGTGAAATGGCATTATTGCGCGGAGGCCTCAAAAGTGAACTTATCGCCAGAGCGCGATCAACAATACGCACGACATACATTAATCAATTACATGTTGAAGTATTAAAGAGAACATTACGTATATTTACAAAGTTTAGCTAGGAGAAGAAAATGCATGGGAAAAGATTGAACTTATTCTGCACGCTTTCCGCAGCCGCCACTTGCGCGATCACCATGTCGCCATCATCTGATGCAGCCACGTTGGCGCACCAATGGAATTTTGATGAAGTAAGTGCAGGCCCTCCCTACACCGCGGCAGCTGATTCTGTTGGCGGGGCGAACTTTGACGAGTTCATCGGCTCTGGATATACACAAGGCGGCGGTGTCCTAACGTCTGTTGATGCTGATGGTGCTTCACTTAACAATTTCCTCGCAGGAAGCTCCGGGACCAGAGCTTTGATCGGCAGCACCATTGATGGCCAAGGTACCACAGGTGCCGTTACCTTCGAATTAGTGTTCACACAATCAGTTACAGCAGATTGGGCCAAGCTGCTGGTCATGGGATATGGTGAATGGTTAGGTGCTTCTCAAAGCTTGATTGCGATCACACCAAAGCACCTTGCGACTCTTGGTGGTAACAAGCTAACCGTTGAAATTGGTGCTTTAGGTACACCGGAATTTACGAAAGTTGAAACTGATTTTGTCGTACAAGACGACACGGAATATTACCTTGCTGCAGAATTTGATGATGCAAACGATCTTCTTACGATGTATATAGGCGAAGTCGGCGGCACACTCCACACTTTTACTGGTGCAATGACCTACGACCTTGGCAATTTAAATATTCATGGTGCAAATGATGGTGCTAACGCTGGTCACACATCATTAGGCGGTGCAATTTTCTGGGACAACACCGATTGGTCTGGTGAGTACGATCAATTCAACATTTACACCGGCGATTTCAGTGCCGCAGAAGCAAACGCAAACTTTGCAGCACTCATCCCAGAACCAGCTGCCGCATTCCTCCTCGGTTTCGGTTCACTCATGATCGCCGGCCGTCGTAAACGCGCATAAGTCCCCTCCTATGTCTTTATACATAAACAGCATCATGCATAAGCGTGATGCTGTTTATATTTGTTTCAAATAGAATGAAATCAATTAATGGCGTCTTAATCTTCTCTCACCAGATGACAATCAATCCCAAACGTCAGCAAATCACCAATCAGCGGTAACTTCGCTAGCCGCTTTAATCCCTTCACCGCAATTCGATCGCATCGAACTACACCTAGTCCCGCTTCCGATACGGCAGACTCAAACCCCTTGAACCGCATCTTGTTCAATCCCGTCTCCTTCCAATCCTTCGGCCACCATGGTTCACGCTTGGTATTTCGCACCTGAATCACCGCCTCAAATCCAAACAACAAATGCGCCCAAGGCACCTGCGTTGCCCAGCATAAGTGATAGCCCAGCGGGCTATAAAACAGCGGGCCAAACTGACTCACAAACCGTCCCCCTGGTTTCAATACTCTTCGGATTTCCGACAACATTGCTGCAGGCTGCATCACATGTTCGAACACATTCGTGCTAAAAATAGCATCGAATGTCTCATCTTCGTACGGCAGTCCATTTACCCCGCTCTCTGCAAATTTCACATTCCCCGCACCCATTTGCCTGGCAAAATCGTTTGCATCGCGCAGTGCACTTTTATTGATATCACATCCCATCGCAGCTTTTGCACGTTCACCCAGCCACACGGTTTCTCCGCCCCAGCCACAACCAAAATCCAAGATCGTTTTTCCATCAAGCCCGCCGACTTCATCGACATGTCGTTGATAACTCCCTGCCGCTTTGCGGTATTCAAACGCACTCTCATCTCCCGTTATCGCTGGAGCTGTCTCCAAGACCGGGAACAGCTGCTCTAGCCCAAGCAGCATCCTCGCACGTATCCCTAAACGCTGCTCAGGCCGCGTCTCATCCAAAACATCTGGGGCATGTGATAGTTGGCTCATACTTCCTTCATCGACATCTGAATGATACTTGTCTTATACGCCTGTTAATGTTGTCCGATAATGACGGTTTGTTTGGGCTTCATACAAAAAAACACCCTGTCATGGAGCAGGGCGTCTGATCTTGTTTCATTTTTCAGGGTCGAGTTATTTTACAAATAGCATCGACAGCACTCGTGGTTCGTCCTCTCCCTCAGCCGTCCAGTCATTTAGTTCCATGAACTCAAAGCCCAGTGGCTCGGCCGCCTTCGCGAAATCATCAGCTGTATGCGGAAAGAACGGAATTTTCTCTTCCGCACCACCTTGGCCCATAAACTTCGCACCTTTACCTTCAGCTTGTTTTTGTGGGTGATATTCTGAGATTAATAGTCCACCACCATCTTTCAGCACACGCATTGCTTCGCTAAATACATGCTTCAAATCTTCAATATGTTCGAGCACCAGATTGAACACTACCGTATCCACAACCCCGTCCTCAATCATCCATGGTTCGTTCAGGTCCTGTTGCAAAAACACCACATTATCCCCACTTAATTTCTCTCCTGCGACCGCTAACATCTGCTCTGAAAAATCGATCCCCACTACCTTTAAGCACCGTTGGGCGATCATTGCTGTGTTTTTTCCTGTTCCACAACCACATTCAAGCACGACCGCATCATCAAAAAGGTCTTCATATTCCGCCATCACCTTTTGATCCAGATTGCGTGTTCGGTTCTCCTCTGCATCGTATCCTCGAGCCCACCGGTCATACGCCGCTTTGATTTCTTCCATAATTGCGCACCTCAATCTCACGTTGATTGGCCATTAAACACAAGCTTGTCAAACAACTTACATAAAAAAACCGCCAAGCGCATGCCTGACGGTTCAATCAGATCAAAATTTTTCATATTTCATCCCTGAACGCTGATCATTGCTACCTACTTCCCCTTATTCTCCGGGGATGTAGCTAATCACGCCGCTCCAAGGTGAGCTTGCCGTTGCATACAGTCGTTTCTCAATCCGGCCTGCAAGATATGATTGCCGTCCTGCTTCCAAAGCCGCCTTCATTGCACCCGCCATCCGTATTGGGTCCTTTGCATGTGCGATGCCTGTGTTGAGCAGTACGCCGTCTGCTCCAAGCTCCATCGCGATCGTCACATCACTTGCCGTTCCCACGCCCGCATCCACGATCACTGGATAGTCCGCATCGCCTTCCTTCAGCAATTCTAAAATGATTCGCATGTTGTTTTGATTGAGTACCCCTTGGCCCGATCCGATCGGCGAGCCTGCGGGCATCACACTTGCCGCGCCGGCTTCCTTCAGCTTGCATGCCATCACAGGATCATCACTCGTGTAACACAGCACCTTGAATCCATCTGCGACAAGTTCCTTGAGCGCCTCAAGTGTTCCGACAGGATCGGGTAGCAGCGTCTTCTTGTCATTCAATACTTCTAGCTTAACCCACTCCTTGCCTGGATTATCAAGCTGATCCAAGATCTCACGACCCAGCCGCGATACGCGCACCGCATCCTCCGCAGTAAAGCATCCAGCAGTATTCGGCAAGATCGTGTACTTGTCTGTATCAATAAAATCGAGCAGCGAACGACCTTCCGCATCAACCAATCGCTCACGTCGTACCGCGACTGTGATCACATCCGCGCCGCTTACTTCCAGTGCGTCCTGCATCTGTTCATACGATGCGTACTTCCCTGTCCCTACCACCAATCGCGACTTCAAAACTTTCCCGCCTACAACCAATTCTTTATCAGCCAAAGCGTCATTCATCACATCACTCATCGTATCGATCCTTCAATCAATTTTATTTTGCGAATCTTTTCACTGTTTCTACAACCACGTGCGGTTCGCAACTGTCATAATGTTGGGCGGCTTAACCTCCGCCGACCAGCGTTACCAATTCCAATACATCCCCCTCGTTTAGCATTGTTTCTTCGTGCTTCCGCTTCGGCACCACCGCTTTATTCACTTCTACCGCTACTGGCTGATCCCCCAGTCCTAGCTCAACAACCACTTCGCGCACTGTAGCGCCAGCTATTTCCCGTTCTTCACCATTGATTATGAGTTTCATAACCCAAAATCGTACCCCAACCCCCGCACCCTGTCACCCATCCTCCTCCTATGGCCCTCCGCAGCCAAAGAGAGGCATTTTTCAGTAAGAATGTGATTCTCCCCCTCAAACGGAATAACATCCCGTTAGCTTCGTTTATCATCATGGTGAGAGAGGTCCGTAACCGATACCCACCATGCCGCATTCACCGCGTACCTATGTCAAATTCTATGTAAAGGCTCAAACCATGATCTGTCGCCTGTCAACCCTTGGATCTATCGCGATTCTACTTACAGCAACGCTTTTGTTTGCTGCTTGCTCTGAAGAGCCCGCTAAAGGCAAGTCTTCTGCCGCCTCCGTAGGTAAGACCTCTGCGATGTCCACAGGCTCTCTCTCCGCAGTTCCCGGCCAGCTTCCGCCTATCACACCGGATGAAATTAAAGCCCTTGTCGCCAAGGCAGCCACTGAAAACAAAGTCGTTGTGATCGATTTCTGGGCTACTTGGTGCATTCCTTGCGTCGAAATGTTCCCCAAGATCCATCAGGGGCTACAACCCCTTGTGGACGCTGGCAAAGTTCAGCTAGTCTCTGTCAGTTTTGATGCGAACGAAGAACCCTACATCTCCCGTGCCATTAACTTTTTAAGGACCAATCACGCTCTTAAACATGCCTATATTGCCCCAACCTCCGATGTTCAAGAATCCATCGTCGATGCGCTCGGAAACGACTGGAACGATCTCGTTGTCCCGGCTATCCTGATCTATAACACCAAGGGCGAATTGGCCGCCGAATTCCTTACAGGGGGTGTCTCGCAAGAGATCGTCAATATTGCGACCGACCTTGCGACGGACTCACGTGAATAACCGTATTCCTTGCGGCGGTTACGCAACACAGAAAACTCCGCTCGAAAGGGCGACGTGATATGACCAAGCGACTGAACATGAAGGAAAAAACCACAGGCAAGCTCTACGACTTGTGGGCGAAGTTTTACGACAGCACCTTCGGAACGCTCGTTCATCAGCGTCAACAATTTGCTCTCAAGCAGCTCCGCCCTCAGCCCGGCGACACCATTCTCGATATTGGTGTTGGCACAGGCATGACGCTTCCTCATTACCCTTCCAACTGTAAAGTCATCGGCATGGATCTCTCTCACGGCATGCTCGAAAAAGCTTCACATAAAATTCGTGACCGCCACCTCCCGCACTGTAATCTTGTTCAGGGTAACGCGATGTTCCCCCCATTCGCACCTGCATCCTTCGATCACATCCTCATCACGCATACGATCTCGGTTGTTTCCGAACCTGCTAAGCTACTCGCATGGGCTGAGAAACTTGTTAAGCCTACTGGCCGTATTGTTATTCTCAACCATTTCCAATCTGCAAATAAATTCATCGCATGGTGGGAACACATTCTTAACCCATTCTTCCTTCGCATTGGCTGGCGATCAGACCTTCCGCTAGAAGAATGTCTCGAAGCATCCAAACTTCATACTCTTTATCACTTCAAACTTTCTCTCTTCGACTTTTGGCAAATTGTTGTTCTTTCACCCTCAACCAAACCGCAAGGAGAACTTGCTCCTGCTGGTTCACCGCAAGAAATTACTACTGGTACGCCAGACCTCACTCAATACGACAATGCCTCCAACAGCTCGACTCTTGGTACCCGTCTCTCCACGCCTTCTGCTTAACCATTGCTTCGACAACTTTTTTCATTTAATCAGTCCTCGCGGGGCTCGAACGGGCTCATGGCAGAGGATCAATATAGTCATATATTGAGGGATTCCTGTCGGCTTGATGTGTGAATATTCTCATCTCATAAGCAGTTCTACCTTTGGATTTAGTTGCGTTTTCCCTAGGTTCATTGTCACGTATTCGTCCATGGCATATGGCTTGTCTATGATTCATTGACATGGAGAAACTGTTATGCACTTCCATAAAATTGTAATTGTTTTGACCGTCATGCTATTAATGTCGCTTGCCGTAGCTGCGGCACAAGATGATGATCAAACTTTTACTTCGCATACATCTGGCTCTGACATGCCCTTTGTTCTTCTTTCCCTCTACACTTCCGAAGGTTGTTCTTCTTGTCCTCCTGCCGACGCGCTGCTTACGCAAATACAAGCCGACGCCATCCGTAACGACATACCAATCTATCCGCTTGCCTTTCATGTCGATTATTGGGACTACCTCGGTTGGGAAGATCCATATTCAAGTTCTGTATACTCACAGCGGCAGCGCGCTTACGGTCGGGCATGGAATTCCCGTCGCATTTACACACCTCAAATGATAGTCAATGGCGCTGTTGGTTTCGTTGGCTCTAACGCACAGGTTGCTCAGAAACAAATCAACGAAGCGCTCAAGATCAATCCTCAATATCAGATCGCTGTTACCGCAGAGTCACACGAAGATTCTCCACTTACTGTTCGCATTCAATACGATATTAAGCCACTACAAGATGATTTAAAGGAAGATGTGGTTCTCAACATAGCCCTGGCACAAAACGATTTAGTTACGCGTGTTCGCGGTGGGGAAAACCGTGGTCGAACACTTTCGCATAATGCGGTTGTTCGTAATTTTATCACTCTTAGTGTCAATAAAGACGATCTAACTGGCCAAGCTACGCTCATCTTACCATCCACCGAACTGGAGGCGACGAGATGCATTCCTGCCAACACCAATATTGTCGTATTTGTTCAAAACCCTGAGAGTATGGAAGTTCTTGGTGCGTCGCAGTTGCCATACCCGGTTGCACTAAAAAAATAGCAGACTGCCCATACTACTCGGCAGCCTGCATCCGCGCCAAAATGTAATCATGCAACTTGTTACGATCGACTTCGTTGCATATCTAATCATTGGTTAGATAGCATCCCCTCCGCATTCACCTGTTCGAATCCGGATACATTGTTCAAGCGGCATCACAAAAATCTTCCCATCCCCAATGTTTCCGCCGTTTTCGCGTGCTGCGTTGCAAATCGCATCAATTGCTGGCTGTACAAACACATCATTCACTGCAACCTCAATGCGTACTTTTGTTATCAAGTCAGGTGTCACTTCCTGTCCTCGATACAAATCAATATCCTCTTGCCGACCATGGCCCGTTACTCGGCTTACCGTGACACGACTAATATCCGCATCAACCAACGCTTGCCTGACCGCATCTAATTTTTCCGGCTTGATCACCGCAACAATCATCTTCATTACAAAACTCCAAATCAATGCATCACTGCCTTCACAGTGTTTTTCTTATATTTACACACCAACATGCCAACTCATTCTAGTTTAAGTTCAGCAAGCCATACCCATGTTCCCCGTGAAGTACATGGTCCATCCCTTCGCTTTCCTGACGCTCGCACATCCGGAAACCGATCGTCTTATCCAGCACAACGACAATTCCTAACGTCATGATTGCCGCGTAAACCAAACTAATAAACACGCCTTCAATTTGGTAGTAAAGTTGCATGCCAAGTCCGTGTTCTGGAATTTCTCGCATTACAAATGTTAAGCAGATCGCGCCCACAATCCCTGCGATGCCGTGAATGCCAAACACGTCTAGGGTGTCGTCATAACCCAGTTTGCTTTTTATCACGATTGCGCCATAACTTACTGCCGCGCCAAGGATCCCAAGCACAATCGCGCCATACGGCGGGACATCTCCTGCCGCAGGCGTGATCGCTACCAAACCTGCCAAAATTCCCGACACCAAACCAAGGCTCGTTGCCTTACGCAGATGCAGACTCTCGATTAAGATCCATGTCAGTGCGCCCGTTGCTGCAGCAATCTGCGTGACAGTCAATGCCCGTGCTGTTGTTAAGCCACTTTCGATTGAGCTTCCCGCATTAAAACCAAACCAGCCAACCCAAAGTAGGCCTGCGCCGAGCAGAGTCATGACCAAATTGTTTGGATGCATCGCGGTTTTGGGATAGCCTTTACGAGCACCAAAATAAAGTGCTGCCACAAGGCCTGCAGCACCTGCGGAAATATGGATCACTGTTCCGCCAGCAAAATCAATTGCCTTGCCATACAGAAAACCGCCGCCCCAAATCCAGTGACAAAGCGGACTATAAACCAGCAAACTCCAAAAGAGTACAAACAAGCAGTACGCGCCGAATTTCACCCGTTCTGCAAATGCGCCCGCAATCAGGGCAGGGGTGATGATCGCAAACTTTCCTTGGAACATCGCAAAGACAAGCGCTGGAATCGCTAGTCCGCTTTTTTCATCGATCATGTAGAACGCGCCTGGCCCGCTATCCAGGCCGCTGAGCATGAGGTAGCTCGGGTCCCAGCCAATGATTCCACCAACGGATTTCCCAAAACATAATGCATAGCCCACCACCGCCCAGCTCACACCAATGATCCCCATTGCTACAAAGCTGTGCATCATTGTGCCAAGGACATTCTTGGTCCTGACAAGCCCGCCATAAAAAAGCGCAAGCCCTGGCACCATGAGTAATACCAGCGCGGTACTCACCAGCATCCATGCAGTTGTACCTGTATCGATCACAGGCCCACTGCTTGCCCCGCTCGAGTCTGCTACTGTTGCGATGGCTTGAGTCACAACCTGACCAGTAACTTCACGGTTTGAGACCACATCGTCATTGACCGATTGTCCGTAAAGATACTCCGCTGCGAGCAGCGCTGTCATCACGCACATCATCCTCAAAACCAACATCATGAACCGAACTCCTTTGAAACGGCTGGCCACTCAACTCAAACCCAACGGCCGCCTATTAACCCAATGATCTGAACCCAATCGCCTAGCGGATCTCCACGTGCTGGATCAATACTGCACAGTCGCTAAGCACACGTAACGTTTGCACACGCCATGCCAGAAATGAGACGGTTTGTAGCAGTGTGTTGTAAGTGACTGAGGTCAAATTTTTTATAAGGATGTTGCTAGGCAGGTCTCGTTTTGAGCGTTGCCTAGTAACTGCGCGTTTGCCCTCTAGGTGCTTCGAGTTGCGCGGATCTTAGGCAGTAGTTTTAGGCGGTTGTATCTTTGTGTGCACGCAGCGGTTAGGCTGAATAGGGGTAATGGTCTTAGCGGTGAATTTCCACAAAGTGTTTGTCATAGAGGTGATAGGAAGATATGCTGCTCGGTTATGTCGATCTCGGACCATATCAAGTTCTTTGGCGCATTCGTGAAGAATCCCAAACAGGTTGGTGCGATTGCGCCGAGCAGCGATGCGTTGGCTAAGGCAATGGTTGCAGATATCCAACTTGATAAACCGCAGACAGTTGTGGAGTTTGGACCAGGGACAGGATCGTTTACTAAGGCGATCCAAAGGCGGCTGCGAACGGAAGATTCTGAAGCGAGATACTTGGGGATCGAGCGGGACGAGGGGTTTGTAGAGATTTTGCGTAAACGCTTTCCTGATATGGACTTTGTGCATGGGTCGGCAGAGCATATGCCGGTCTATCATAAGCAGGTCGAGTTACCACCAGTGGGGACAGTGGTGAGTGGCTTACCGTTTGCAAGTTTGCCGTTGACGGTGCAGGATTCGATCACGACTATGTTAAGTGACACATTGAAGGGCGGGACGATGTTCCGTACATTTCAGTATGTGCATGCGTATGGCTTGCCGACGGCGGTTCGTTTCCGTAAACGCATGAAGTCATTGGGTTTGAAGATGGAGTCACGTCGAGTGATTTTTTACAATTTGCCGCCTGCGTTTGTGCTCTCTTGGACGCGCGAGCATTGAGGCCTAGCGTGACATAGAAATATGGATGATCGACCGCTGTTTGCCAGCGGTTTTTTTGTGCGTGGTTTGGGTTTGAATTGTGATGAGAAGGCGATGAGCATGATACCTGAGGGCAGAGTTGGAAATGAAGGCCATTGAATGGCTATAGCTGCTGGCCAGAGCGAGGTTTAGATGTGGTTCTGAGATGGTAGTGGGTTGTACACGTTCGGCATGTTTTTCAGCGAAAACAGGCGAGTTCTGGTATGTTTAGCAGAGCGTTGTCGTGGTAAGAGACGTAGGAGACGGCAGCGCATCGTTTTTTGTGCGCGCTCTTTCATGTCATGATGAATGAAATGGCAAATGTTGTGTACAGATCATGGTGAGCAGGGATGTTTCGTGTGCCAAACACGGATCAGATGAAGGGGATGTTTCCGGGCGGGCGATCAGAGGCACTTTAACAGGATGTTGAATGTGAGAGTCATGAATACGAGATGGATGCTTGCGGCTGGTTGTTTGTGTAGCTGGATGTTGGTGGTGTTTGCCGAGCCACTTGCGCAGGTGGGATATGGTCAGGCTGCGGGAGAAGCGGAGCTGCGACCGGGTGAGGGTGTGATATCAGAAGTCGAACGATTGGGACAAGAACAAGCAGTAGAGAAGGCTGAGGAAGAAGCGGGGCGGACAAAAGTTCAGCGGCAGGATCAAGGCGCACCTGCGGATGCAGATGCACGTCAGTTTACAGATCTTGAAGCGCCGGTAGGCAATCTGGGTGCAGGGTTTTTACGGTCGGGGAGGCCGTTGGCAGATTTTGTGGTGACGGATGATGCGGTGATCGGCGGGCGGCGCATGAAGGTCTGGAAAGAGGCTGGGGATCAGATGATCCTTGTTGAAGGGGAGGCGCGTTTTGCAGTGGGGCTGTATGCGTTCCGTGGGACCAGCGCCGTGGTTCGGATTAAAACAGAAAACCGTCCGGGGATGCAGATCCGTGACATAGCGGTATATATGAATGATGCGACGCCGGCGGGGGCGTTGTATGGCGGTGGGGCGAAGGGCGGCCCCATTGCGGCGGGTGCGAAGCGATTGCTCATCACATCAAGTACGACGGGGAAAGTGCGGTTGAATGTTGATTTGCTTGAGCCAGCAGATGTTGTGCCGAATGATGTGCTGGTGAAGGCGGCTGCTGGGCGGTTTGATCGATACGATGCGAGTTTGAATCATGTGCTGGATCGTGGGCCAGCAGGTGAGGTTTATTCTGCGGAAGTGTTTGCTTTGCGTGCGGAACGACGCGCAGCAATTGGTGCTGAATTAACCGAAGCTGAGAAGGTGTTTTTGCAAGATGCTCAGACACGCTTGGCAGAGAGTACGAAGCCGGCAGCAGGTGGTGTGGTTGGTGGGAGTACCGCGAATGCTGGTGTGACCGGAGAAGAAGAAAGCGGGAGCACCGGGTATCAAGGGCCTGAGATTTTTCCAGCACAAGGGTTGATGTCATATAGCATTGATGGCAGCTTGGTTTTGCAAGAGCTTGGTGAGGATGAGTTGGCGGTGATGATGACGGGCGGGGCGCGACTGGGCTATCAGGATTTTGAAGCGGATCGTGCGGTGACGCTGAAGGCACAGCGCGTGGTTCTGTTTTTGGATAGAGCGGTGCTGGAAGGTAAGCAGGTTGCAACGGGTGGTGGCGAGCTAAATGCGGGGTCGGTGAAGGGGATTTACCTCGAAGATAATGTGGTGATCTCTGATGGTGATTACACGGTGCGTGCACCGCGAGTGTATTACGATCTGGCGACGAATAAGGCATTGTTATTAGATGCGGTGATGTATGCGTATGACGTGACGCGGAAGCTGCCGCTGTATGTTCGTGCTGATGCGCTAAGGCAAACAAGTGCGACGAGTTTCGAGGCTGAGGACGCGCTGTTTACGACGAGTGAGTTTGGAGAGCCACACTTTGCGATTGCAGCAAGCAAGGTGACGATTGATGAGGTTCAGAGAGAAGGTGTGACGGGGCGGTATGTACTCAAGAGTTATGACAATACGTTTAAGATTGGGCAGACGCCTGTGGCGTATTTCCCGTTTGTGGCGGGCGAGAACTTTGAGATACCGATTCGAGAAGTGCGTGGCGGGTTTAACAGTCGATGGGGCCCGTTCATTGAAACGGATTGGGACATGTTTAGTTTGTTTGGACGGGAGAAGCCAGAGGGTGTAGAGGCGACGGGTAAGATCGGTTGGCTAGGACAGCATAATGGGAGCTTGGGTTTTGATCTGAATTACGACATCGAAGACATCAAAATGTATGGGGACTTGCGGAGTTATTTGATTCCGCTGGATGGGGGTGAGGACGAATTGGGTGAAGGACGATTTGATGTGAATCGGTCAGGGGATACACGCGGGTTTGTGAACTGGAAGCATTTTCAGAAGTTGGACTATGGTGTTGATCTCGCGCTGGGAGCACAGTGGGTGAGTGACAACACGTTTTTGGAAGAGTTTTTCTATCCGGAAGCGGACGAAGTAAAGCCGTATGAGCTTAGTGCATATTTGAAGAAGCAGGATCGTGATGGTTGGATCGCCAGTGGTTTGGGACGGACGAATCCAAATAGTTTCACGCAGCAATTGACAGTATTGCAGTTCCCGGGGTATGTAGTGGATAAGGTTCCGGAGTTGAAGATTCAAACGACGCCATTCGTGTTGTTCGGTGATAAGGTGAATTGGTATAGCGATAGTAGCGCGACGATTTTACGTGTACGTGCGGGAACTGATACGCCGGCGAGCAGAGGGTTCGAGCCGGGCTCATCGTTGGAGGTATTTGGATTCAATACAGATTTGACGTTTAAGTCGCAGGTAGAAGCGCGAGGAATTCCAGTTGATTTGGTGGGTCGTTTAGATACGCGGCATGAATTGGACATTGCGCTTAAGAGCGGGATCTTCAATATCTCGCCATATGTCTCAGGGCGTGTAACAGCATATGATCAGAGCTTTGAGGATTTCAATGATTTTGAGGCTCCGCGCGGTTCGCAGGATCAGATTCGTTTCTGGGGGATGGCGGGTGTGCGTATTGATACGGAGTTTGCGAAAACGCTTAGCTTGAAGCGAGATCGGTTGTGGAACATCAATGGGATTCGTCATGTAGTGGAGCCATATGTGAATGCATATGCGATTGGTACGACGCTGAGTTCACGGGAATTGCCGCTGTTTGATTATGATGTTGAACGATTGGATGAAGGTTTTGGTTTGGCGCTTGGCTTGCGGAATACGTTGAAGACGAAGCGTGGTGGTCCGGGGCGTGAGCGGGATGTGGATTGGATTTCGCTTGAAACACGGTATGTGTTTAAGTGGGATGAAGCGTTTCCGAACGTGGAGATTCCGGAGTACTACAACTATCGTCCAGAGTTCTCAGTGGGTGGGGATCAGTTCTATGGTGAGTTGCTTTGGATGGTGAGTGATAATGTGGCGATCACGGGTGAGTTGACTTGGGCTGAGGCGCAGAACGAGGTCGTGCAGTGGCGTGTTGGTGGGACACTTAATCACACGCCGCGGCTGACGAGTTTCTTACGGTATGAAGCACTGCCGGTGCTAAGTAGCCGAAACATCACGTATGGTTTTACGTATCGGCTGACGACGAAGTACAACGTGTCGTTCTTGCAGCGATTTGATTTTGAAGATGATCGTTCACGCGTGGTACAGGTGGTGGTGGATCGGAAGCTGCCCCGTTGGACGTTACGTGTCACAGCGAGTATCGATACGGTGGATCAAGAAAACAACTTCAATGTGGTGATCATTCCGGATGGTTTAATCGGGACGAATCTGTGGGCGGGGCGACCGTTGCAGTTTTAAAGACATGATTTGTTTCATGCCTGTGCGAGGGCTTGTATGCAAGTTCTTTTGTTAGTCTGAAATATGAGTAGATGACGTGGTCAAAAAATAAGAGCCTGGCGAAGCGTACTAAAGAGGCTTAGCCAGGCTCTGCACCATGGTCGGACCCCCCGAGCCATGGTTGAAAAAACTGCATGAATCGATACGAATTACAGATGTGGATGGGGTTGCCATCCGTTACCACAAGTAGTCGCGATCGGGAGAGAGAGCCGATCGTATGTTGTGGCATTGATCGAGTGTCCGCCTGAAGCGGGTTGATTGTTCGTGTGGTTTGGCTTGGTCAGGCGTGGCCCGGAATTAGGCAAGACCGCGACTCTCGGTGTGCGGGGAGAGTGATGCAAACCCGTTGTGTCTAGAGGAATGTATCGGGGGATGGCCGATAAAAACATGAATGTTTTTCAGGTATTGTGCTGCGGAATTTGTATGGTTTGAGGATTGATTGAGGAGGTATAGGGGACGCTATGCGGTTTTGTGCGTGTTTGCGCGGAGTAGTGCGAGGGGAGTGGTAGAATGTAGTGCGTTAATTGGGAACAAGATAGGGATAGATGGGGTTAGTTGTGCGTGGCCAACCGAAAACGTGTTGATGGGAAGATCAAGATGAGCGAAAAGTATTTGGAGCCGTACCGTGAGGCGGCAGACAAGCATGGAAGTGATTTTGAAGTGACGCTATGGGCGAACCGTCAAACGCAGGAAGTGCGTTTTGATGTGTTTATGGAGATGTGTTATCTGGGGGGGAAGCGGATTTTGGATGCGGGGTGTAGTCGGGGAGATTTTGGGGCGTATTTGCTTAAAAAGGGGATAGGCGGATGGCATAAGAAAGGCGGCTATGTGGGGGTTGATGGTTTGGAGGAGGTGATTGCATATGCGAAGGAGCGCGAGATATTCGCGGGGAGCGAAGCTGAATTTGTGTGTGGGGATTTAGTGGCAGATCCAGAGGTAATGCGGGTGGGGGAGCCGCAGGTCGTGGTCATTTCAGGAACACTGAACACAATGAGTGATGCGGAAGTATATAAGGTGTTGGAAGGGGCATGGGCGGGAGCGAGCGAAACACTGCTCTTTAATTTCTTGTCGGATCAAGTCGCAAAGGGGACACCGAAGCAGGGGTGGCCGGCGCGGCGGTTGCCGACACTAGATTTGCTGCGGTGGGCGTTTGAGAAAACGCCACTCGTGAACATGCGACAGGATTACTTTGAGCATGGTCATGATGCGACGATCATGATGGTAAAAGCGAAGCAAGCGAAATAGCACAGGTGAGTATGTGTTGGCTGGTGGATGAGATGGTTTATGGTACTGACAAAGGAATGGCGATGAAGAAAACGGCTGCATTGGTGTTGATGTTGGTGATGGCGTGTGGCGTTGGGTATTGGATGCGATCAGTGAGTGAGACAGGGGAGCATGGCAGTGCGTATACCATGTCTCATCATGAGATAGAAGGACGTGGTGGTGATGAGCATGTGATGAATGCTGGTCCGGTTTTGATTCAGGAGCATTTGGATGCGAAGATCGTACCAACTGCTGAGGCTGATGCGGACGTGGAGGTGGATACAGAACTAGGGGTAGGTGGTCGGTTGAATGATCGTGAGCGGCATGTTGTAAATCTATTCAAAGAAGCGAGCAGTGGGACGGTACATATCAATACAACGGGGCGGCAGTGGCGAGACTTCTGGACAAATCAGATTCGGCAGGAAACTGGGAGCGGGAGCGGGTTTGTGTGGGATCAGCAAGGCGTGGTGGTGACGAACTATCATGTGATCAAGAATGCACGTAGCGCGCAGGTGGTGATGAACGATGGACGCGCGTTTGATGCGGACTTGGTGGGATATTCGAAAAATCATGATTTGGCGGTGTTGCGGATTGATCCGGGGGAGGAGGAGAAGATTGCGGCACTTGAATTAGGGGAGAGTAATGATCTTTTGGTGGGGCAGGATGTGTTTGCGATTGGGAATCCTTTTGGATTGGAACAGACACTCACGAAGGGGATCATCTCCGCACTGAATCGTGAGATTAAGAGTGTAGGGGGGTTGCCAATTGATGGTGTGATTCAGACGGATGCAGCGATTAATCCTGGGAATAGTGGGGGGCCACTTTTGGACAGTCGGGGCAGGGTGATTGGGATGAATACGATGATTGTGAGTACGAGCGGGTCGAGTGCGGGGATTGGTTTTGCGGTGCCGATTGATACGGTGAAGCGCGTGGCGGGGCAAATTTTGACGAAGGGTAAGTACGAGCCAGCAACGCTTGGGATCAAGATCCATCAGCGATATAACCGGCAAATCTTGCAGCAACTCGAGCTTGAAGGAGTGGTAGTGTTGGCTGTGAATGCGGGGAGTACAGCGGAGGTTGCAGGGTTGCACGGGATGTATCGTGATCGTAATGGCGATGCGAAGTTAGGTGACGTGATTGTGGGGATTGATGGAGAGCAGGTGAAGGGAGTGCTGGATTATTTGAAGGAGCTGGACAAGAAGGAGAAGGGTGATACGGTGCGGCTGGATGTGCTGCGGGGGATTGAGGTGGTGGAGGTTGAGGTGAAGCTGGAGTAGGGACGTTTGATGCACGTAATATTGTTACAAGGGAAGATCAGACAAACATTGTCCGTTCTTCCCTTGCGGTGTGGGTTAAGTTGTTGGCGATTTTCTTATCTGTGGGTGCGGCGAAGTAACGCGAGTGTGCCGAGGGAGAGTAGGGAGAGTGAAGCGGGTTCGGGGACGGGGGCAGAATCGATGCGGATGTTCAGGTCATCAAATGCGCTGATCAGTAGATAATTTTCGTTATAGCTAAGACCGGTATTTGACATGGCGGTGCTGAAGCCGAACCGCAATTGTCCTGAATCAAAATCTGGGTGAGAATCACCATTTAAGCCCGTGTCGCTGAATTCGATAAAATCGGTTTCAGTCATGTTGCCAAGTGAGAATGTTGTTTCGTCGATGTTGGTAAAGAAGCCATCGATGTATCCACGGTAAAACCTGTCATTCTGTTCTACGATCAGATAGGCATGGCCGACGGTTACGGCGAGATTATTTGCAACGGGGAAGACTTTCATTGATGCGGACAAAGATTCAATGGCGCCTTCGGTTTGCGTGTCATAAACAAAGTCGTTAACGAAAATAGGTTGGGAGATAAAGTTGAAGTCGCCGCTTGCATGATAGAGTTGGAACTGTTGAAGTATGAAATTGCCATGTCCTTGTGCGGTAAACCTGCTCGAAGAAACGGCAAATGAGCTTCCTGGTTCTGGGGGGGAGGTGGTGAGCATTTGGCCTACGGTGTATGTGCCGTTTTCGAAATCAGATTCGGAGAATGCGATGTCGGCATGCAGTGGTGCTGTGATTAGGCTGAGCAGGGCGATGAGTGCGGTGGCACTTTTGGTGATTTGTTTTAATACAGGCATGAATATGATTCCTTGTTTACAGTATGTATATGAATAGTTATTGCTTGTTTTATTGGCGTTTGCGGCGAAGTAACGCGAGTGCTCCGAGGGAGAGAAATGAGAGTGAGGCGGGTTCGGGGACGGGTGCCGAATCGATGCGGATGACTAAGTCGTCGAATGCACTCATGAGCAGGTGATCTTGGCTGGCTGCAAGGCCGGTTTTTGTCATGGCGGTGGCGAAGGCAAATTGCATCAGTTCACCATCAAAGTCGGGATGGGAGTCGAGGACAAGACCTTGGTCGTTAATTTCTAAAAAGTTTGTTTCGATTAAGTTGCTGTTTGAGTATGTTGTTGCGCCGGCGTTGGTGAAGTAGCTGTCGATAACTGCTCGATATAGCGTGTCGTTTTGTCCGATGAAGAGTGTTGCTTGCCCGACAGTCACGGGGAGGTTGTTTGCAACGGGGAAGATTTTCATTGATGCGAACAATGATTCGATGGCGCCTTCAGTTTGAGGATCGTAGACGAAGTCGTTCATTAGGATCGGTTGTGTGATGACAGTGAAGTTGCCGGGTGCGAAGTTGAGGTTGAATTGCTGGAGGATGAAATTGCCTTGTTCTTGCGAGGTAAATCTGCTTGAGGTGACGTTAAATGTGCTTTCGGGATCTTGGGGGGATAAAGAGATTGTTGGGCCAATGGCGTATGAGTCGAAATCGAAATCGGATTCGGTGAATGCGACGTCGGCGTGTAGTGTTGCGGTTGTAAGGGTGAATAAAGTGATGAATGCAGTAGCGCTTTTTGCGATACATTTGGTGACAGGCATGGTGTTATTCCTTTGTTTGCTATAAATAAAATGTATTAGTGTTTGCGGCGAAGGATTGCGAGGGAGCCGAGTGCGAGGAGTGAAAGTGAAGCGGGTTCGGGGACGGCTCTGGTTTTGATACGCATGACGGCGTTATCGATGCCAAAGTTGTATTCTGTTGTTACGTTTTGTTGTAGGTTGTGTATTTGGAGTGAGATGCCGACACCGAATTCCATGAAGCTTCCGCTGAAGTCGGGGTGTGAGTCGAGGTCGTAATCGTTGAGGAGGATTTCAAAGAAATCGCTTTCTTGGATGTTCGATTCTTCGTGGAATGCGTTTGGGTTGCTTAATTGCCTGAGGGACAGTGTGCTGCCGAACAGTCTGCCATCTTGTTTGACAAAAATGCGAGACCAATAGAGTCCGCCGTTGTTTGGGCCGGATATGCCGAATGTTTTGAAGGATGCGGTGATGCCTTGGATTGAGCCTTGCGTTTGTGGGTCGAATGTGAATGAATTGATGTAGATGGGTTGAACAATTGGAATAGGGATTTCGCTGTTGGGGTTGAATTCAAAGTGCTGACGTGCTGTTTTGCCTGTGATTTGCGATTCGTATTGGGTTGTGGTGATGTTGTAAGATGAGCCGGGGACAACAGGGTTGATGAAATGGATAAGGTCGGTGTTGAAACTGCTTGGGTCAAAATCGTATTCTTCGAACACGACATCGGCGGATGCGATTGACGTAAAGCAAAGCAGTAGTGTGGATAGCGCACAAGATAGCGAGCGATAAATTTTCATGGTATTCCTCTCATCTTTAGTTGAAATTGTATTTATCTATTTACTGATAAATTCGCACGTGCCATGAGGTCATGGCGGTCATGCTTTTACTGTGTGGATTGTTCGTTCGTTGGTTTGCAATTGCAAAAGCATCTCATTGGCTAATTTGATGCTAATGCGATTGGTTTGTTGTTTTGATCATTACGTTGGTCGGTTGCGAATGATCATTGGTGTGAATTATGCCGTATATTTGGGGTGCTGCAATATCCTAAATATGGGAGGTCGTCATCGGATTTGCCTGAAATGAGAGTGGATTGTTTTTTGTGGTGGTTATGAGGGGAGGTGGTTGCCATCGCCGTGGGTGAAGCGTTTGGTGAGTTCGAGTCGACCTGAGACGCTAAAGTGTTTGTAGATTTGCTTGATGTAGGTACGAACCGTGCTTTCGGTGATTTCGAGGTGATGTGCGATGCGTTTAGGGGCGTGGCCTTCGAGGAGAAGTGCGAAGATTGTTTGGAGTCTGGGGGGGAGTGAGTTTGTTTCTTCCCGGTCTGTTTCGGGAAGGTCGAGTTGGTGAAGCCAATCAACTTCGGAGATTAGGATGTGATAAATGAGGCAATCGCGCTCATTAAAGGGCGGCTTTGATTTGGAGCGATGGATGCAGCAGTTTGAGTAGATGGATTGTTCGGTGTGGATGGGGTATAGGGAGAGCATAGAGTCGCCGACGTCTGTTTTTGATAGGAATTTCGTGTAGCTACCTAATTTCATGAAGTCGGTGTTTGGGACAAGTTGTTTGCGGTTGCGTGTCCAGTGTTTTTTTGTGGCACAGTTGGCGATGATTTGCTGTGTGACCTGATCATCTGGGAATTCGTAGTTTGTTGCGGCGAAAGCAGTGAACATGCTTTCGGGCATGCTGTATAGGACGGCGTATGCAACGGGGATTTCATTTGGCACAAAGCTCATGATGTTCCAAAGCCAATAGTCTGCATTGATGAGGTCGCAGAGGCCTTGCATGAGTGCGCGTTTCTTATCATTAGCATCGCCTTGCATGATCGCGATGTGACTGAATAGTTTGACAATAGCGCGTACATCTTCTTGATGTAGCGATTCGGTGGGCATTGCAGGCGGGGGTACAGGCATTATGGGATTATATGAAGATTGAATTGGTTGTGAAGAGGGTGAGGTCAATGGCGCTTGAGGGTGGCGGCAGCGGTGTGTCCGCCGAAGCCAGCGGCGAAAACAGCATGTGTGCCAGTGCGGGAGATAGAGTGCGGAGAAGGATCGATCTTGATGGGAGAATTGGTTGGGAGTGGCATGGGGTTTTTGATCCAGGGCATGGGGGGGAGTTTGCCGGCGGTGAGTGAGAGGGCGGCGGTGATGAGAGAGACGAGCCCCGCGGCGCCAAGGCCGTGGCCTAAGACGCCTTTGACGGCGTATGTTTCAATTGGATCAATAAGTTGTTGTGTTGTTTGCAGTGCTAATGATAATGCGGAGAGTTCAGCAGGGTCGTGGTCGGGGGTGCCGGTGGCGTGAGGGTGAAGGACATCGATGGCTTGGTTTTGGAAGAGGGATTGAGCGAGGTGAGTAAGTTCGGGCATTTGTGGGTGGGTGCGCATGAGGTCGTAGGCGGAGGCGGTGATGCCGGTGTTGGTGAGTTCGAGCTGGCCGGGCTGGGGGGATTGTCCGGGGGCGAGTCGTTTAAGGATGATGGCGGCACCGAATTCGGCGAGCATGAAGCCGGTGCGGTGTTGGTCGAGTGGTGTTTGGTGGTAGGCGGCGGTGTTGGTTTTGGCGAGGACGCCAAGGCGTTTGTAAGAGTAGATGAGTTGGGGGATAAGGGCGGCTTCAGCAGCAAGGATGAGACTTACATTGGGGGAGGCGGGGTTTTGTAGGTGTTGCGCGGCTTGGTGGAGGGCGGTGAGGGAGGAGGCGCAAGCGGCGACCGTATGGGTAACGGGGTTAATGTGCAGTCGGCGAGCAAGGTGATAGGTGAGGTAGTGGGTAGGACCGAGCGCGATGGCGGCGGCCGGGTGCGCGTATGGGTCTAACTGGTGGTTAGATGATGCGGTGTTCTCACGGGTGGAACTCGCTGGTTTGGTGTCGGTGGGTGTGAGTTGATTTTGATAGTGCTGTTCGGTGGCGCGCTGGAGTGCGTGGACGGCACCTTTGGAAGTGGCGATGAAGGTGGGGAGGTTGGTAAGTGAGATGTTTGCTTGAACCGCGGCTTCACGGGCAGCGCGCTCAGCGAGTTCGATGGCGGGATCGAGGGAGGAATGTTGTGCGATGCAGGATGAGCCGACGGCGCGAACGAGGTCTGCGGGGGCGGTGTCTTGTGGGAGTTCGGTGAGACGATCGGTGATGGATCGCCCGGCAAGGAGTGCGGAAAACGTTGCCCAAGCGGAGAGTCCGAGGGGGGATACGAGGCCTAAGCCTTGGATGATGATTCTGGGTTTGCTCAACGGCTGGGGGGTGGTCACGGTGTTGTTTCGCCTACATCATGGAACTGCGGTCAGTTTTTTATGGGAATTGGCGGCTCCGCAGGGGAGTGATTTGAGGGAGGAGGGGCTATTGTAGCGGATTGCGGGGGCGGTATTTAGGGGGCTGATAGGCTGCAAAGGGGGATTTGGGGAAAACTTGGCGGGTCGGGGGATTGAATCCGATGATGTGGGTGTTGAGAGTTGTCATATCAGGGTCGTGGTATATGAGGGTCGTGCCCTAAAAATCTTTGCTGTCGGGGAGCGGTAGGACCTATAATGTGCCGTGTTGGGCAGGAAGCCCGGCTCGATCGAACTCGTTGTGCTGAAGGGCGTAATGAGTAGATCGCGAGAATCAAGGCCGCCATCAGTATCGAGAGGGTTCAGGATGAACGCTTGTGACCGATCAGGTGAAACAGCCAGAGATGCGAATCTGATAGGCGTCTTGTCCGAAGGACCCGTGTTGTCACTGCACACCACTGCATTGGATGCAGTATTAAGAAAGTGTGCGAGGGGAATCTGCTTGAGATTGTTTCAAGTGGGTGTGACAGTGAGACGGCACGCGGCTCGGCCAATTAATCTGACAAATGAAAGTTGAGTAACGATGAATAACGATGCAAGGTTCGTACAGGAATCTGGCACGGCGGTGTTTAATGGCAATGAGCTTTTAGTGAAGGGGGCGCTAGAAGTTGAGGGCGGTGTGCACCTGCTGACAGGTTATCCGGGTTCTCCGGTGAGCGGTTATTTTGACACGCTTGGCGGGATGAGTGATGGGTTGGCTGAGAAAGGAATGGTTGCGCGGATTGCGGTGAATGAAGCGGTGTCGGTTGCGATGGTGAATGGGGTGCAGATGGTGGGCGGTCGTGGTATCACGGCGATGAAGAGTGTGGGCTTGCATGTGGCAAGTGATGCGCTGGCGCTTGGTGTGCTGGGCGGGACGTTGGGGGACAGTGGGGGCTTGATTATTACGGGTGACGATCCTTGGAATGAATCGACGCAGGTGCCTGCGGATTCGCGGTATTTAGCTGCGCATGTACGTTTGCCATTGATTGAACCGAGTAGTTTGCAAGAGGTGAAGGACTGGGTCAATCTTGGATTTAAGCTGGGGCAGGCGGGTGAGATTTATATTGGCTATTGCATTATGACCGCACTAGCGAGTGGTGGTGGGACGGTGGAGTGCAAGCCGAACCATTATCCGGTGACAAATGAAAAGCAGAAGATGGCGCTGAGCTATCATCAGGACATTGAGCCGACGTTGGAGAAGCGTGTCTTGCTCCCACCACGAACGGGTCGTGAGGAAGTACGACTTGAATCGCGTTTTGCAAAGGTGAAAACGGCGGCACGCGAGCTTGGGATTAACCGGATTGTGAATGGTGCACAGCGAGGCGAACGCGTGCCGATGGGTTTTGTGGCGAGTGGTGTGTCATATAGCTTCCTGACACATGCGCTATCTGAGATGGGGCTGATGGGGCGGGTCCCGATTTTGAAATTGGGATTGGTGTACCCGGTTGATGAGAAAATTGTTGGGGATTTTGCGCGACAGTGTGAGCAATTGATTGTTGTGGAAGAGCGACGTGGATTTGTGGAAGAAGCGATCGGGCGGATCGTGAATGATCTGCGACAGGGTGAGGGATTGCAGACTGAAGTGTGGGGGAAAAAGTTCCCGGGCGGTCATGCGGGGATTCCGGAGACGTCGGGTTTGAGCCCGTCGATGTTGATGGAGAAATTGATTCCTGTATTGCGTGGGCATCCGACATTGCCGGTGGAATTGACGAATGGGAATTTGAGTGCGGAACTGGCACGGATTGAGAAGACGAAGGAATACGATGTTGATTTGCCACTACGGACGCCGACGTTTTGTCCGGGCTGCCCGCACCGTGACTCGTCAAATGTGTTGTTGGAGTTACGAAATGATTTGCTGAATACGGAGTACATGGCGCGTGAGCATCGGCGTAAGCCGGTGGACATGGTGGCGCACGGGGATACGGGTTGTTACACGATGTTGATGTTCCCGCCGAATGAAAAGTTGATGCACAATTATTCGGGGATGGGGCTGGGCGGAGCGACGGGCGCGGGGGTTGATCCGTTTATCGAGAATAAGCAAATCGTATTTATGGGGGATGGAACGTTTTATCATTCGGGGCAGGTGTCGATAAGCCAGTCGATTTATAACGATCAAGATATTACATACATCATCCTAGAGAATAAGACGACGGCGATGACAGGGCATCAGCCGCATGAGTCGAATGAGTTTGATCTCATGAAGGAAGAGCGTGATCCGCTGGATATCGAGCGGATTGTGAAGGGGATGGTGCCAAAGGATAAGAGCCGGGAAGTGAAGGTGGTGCGGATCAATCCTGAGGATCGTGATCGGTATCGCACGCTGCTTGAACAGACTGTTTTGTCTGAGGGTGTGAAGGTTGTGATTGCAGATAAGGAATGCGGAATCACGAAGAACCGTAAGAAACGCGGGGTAGAGCGAAGGGAAATGCGGGAGAAGGGGTTCCTGGCGAAGAAGACATACATGAATGTGGCGGAAGAGGTTTGCGAATACTGCTTGGAATGTACAACGCAGACGGGTTGTCCGGCATTGAAGACGGTTGAGACTGACTACGGCAAGAAGATGCAGACCGACTTTTCGACGTGTGTTGATGACGGTGCGTGCGCGAGGATTGGCGCGTGCCCGGCCTTTGAGGAACTGACGATCTACCGCAAAGAAGAAGAGCGCAAAGGTGATGAGTATGTTGATTTGACAGACATCCCGGATGCGGTGAAGCCGATCCATGCAGATCAGGATATTTGGCGGTGTTACCTGTCGGGGATCGGCGGGATGGGGATTGGTTTGACCACGTCGATCTTGGTATTGGCGGGGCAGGAAATGGGCTACAACGTACAGTTCCTTGAAAAGAAGGGGCTGGCGATCCGTGGAGGCGGTGTGTTCAGCCAGTTGGTGTTCACACGTGGGAAAGAGATGGCGGAGAATTGGAGTGGCGGGCTTCGGTTGCGCGGTGCGAGTGAAATGACCAGCGCGGTGATCCCGAATGGCAAGGCGGATCTGATCATTGGGATTGATTTGCTTGAAGCTTGCCGGGCGATTGATCCGAAGATGCCTTACCGTGTGGCTTCGCCAGACAAAACAAGCATCATTGTGAACACGACCAAGACAGCAACAATTCAGGAACTCATGGGCAACGCTGATACGAATATTGAGAAGCTCGAAGCGATGCTGCGGAAGTATACGAAGAAGGAGGGGTATGTTGGGGCGCGTTTGGGTGAGTTGTGCGAGCGGATGCTGGACAACAAGTTGTACGTGAATGTGATGATGTTGGGTGTTGCGTTCCAGCAGGGGTTGTTGCCGCTGCGATTGGAAACGCTTGAACGCGCGATCAAGAAAATCACGGGTGCTGAGTGGGAGCGGAACTTAAGAGCGTTTGGGATTGGTCGCAAGCTTGCGGTGCAGCCTGAATTGTTTGAGGTGTTTGCGCGGCATGAGTATGAGACCTCGCGGCAAACCATGCGGCGGAAGGTGAACTTGCTTCGTGCGTGGTACAGCGGGAAACGCGGTGAGCGGATCAGCAAGCAGTTCCGTGTGCTGATGAAGCAGACGTTCCGTGCGACGATGGGGATGCGCGTGGCGGACCACTTGATGCGTGATGTGATTGTGCGTGCGTATGACTGTGTGATCTGGGGCGGAATCAAGTATGCAGAGCAATATTGTAAGCGGGTCGTGGAAGTGTTCCATAAAGATCACCCAGAATATGGTTTGGAGATCACACGGGCGGTGGTGCATAACTTGGCGAAAGTGATGCTGATTAAGGACGAGGTTTATGTGTCGTCGATGCTGACGAGTCCTGAAAAGTATCGTCGAGACCGTTTGCGGTTTAATGTGAATGCTGAGCGTGGTGATCGGATTGATTACACGCATATTAATAAACCGGAGTTTGTGGTGTTTGGTCGGCCGGTGAAGTTTGATATCAAGACGAAGGATTGGATGCTTCGGATGATGTCAGGGATGGGCGTGCTAAGGAAGTTGTTACCGGCTTGGCATAGCCGGGAGCGCGCGTTCCGTGATTGGTATGATCAGATGGTGGAGAGGTTAGATTGGCACGAGGCGCAGGATTACAAGCGTTGGTTGTCGATCTTGAGTGTACCTGATCAGGTACGTGGTTACCGTGAAGTGCGGTATCCGAAGATGGAGCAGGCGAGGAAGGATGCGGAGATGTATCTGGATATGCCGCCGGATCAGTTTAAGGAAGCAGTCCGTCACCCGGTGGATGCGCCGGTGAGTGTGGAGCTTCCGATTATTTATACGACACACTGATCATGTGCCGGTTATCGATACAAGTAGAGTAGACTTGATGCACGCACTAGATGGTGCGTGTTTTTTTGTGCGTGTTGTGAGGTTGGCGATCTAAATAAAAGGTAAGTCGATGCTTATAGGGCGAATTGGCGGCAGTAGAGAGATGGCGTGGTGGAAAAATCTATTCAGGGGGGAGTGGGGTGGTTATACTCGACGTAATAGGACGCGAGAACCTATTAGGCGACAATCTGATTTGCCTGTGTCAGATGTTGCTGTGAGATAATCTAATCAACGATTAGATTATCTCGTGCAATCTGGTGAGTTGATTGTATTGTCCATTTCTACAGGAGATAAAAATATGGTTTATGAAGTTCGAGGTGTGACTGCGGATGCGCGGATGCAGAGCGTGGCACCGGTGTTGCTCGTTAAAGATGTGATGGCGGCGGCAGCGTATTATCGCGATCAACTGGGGTTTGAGTATGAGTATTTTTATGGAAATCCTGCGAGTTTTTGTATTGTGCATCGGGATGTGTGTTGTGTGATGTTGCGGGAGGTGGAGGATGCGAAGCATGTGGTGCCGCACTGTGAGGTGGTATCGGAAATGTGGAATGTGTATGTGTGGGTGGATGATGTGGATCAGATGTTTAAGGAGATGAAGGTGCGTGGGGCGGAGATGGATGGTGAGATTGTGACGCGGCCGTATGGGGTGAGGGAATTTGGTGTGCGGGATCTGGATGGTTATGGGATTCGATTTGGAATGGAGGTGCGGTAGCTCCCGGTTTCCTAAAATTTAAGTTATAAAAATACTTTTAATTCGCGGTTAGAGCGGCTCGGTGATGTAGGTAATGATGGATTTGTTTTTACGAAGGATAAACAGGGTGTATGGGATGTTGCCTGTGCCGCGGAGAGCAGGGGCGAGGTGATCGGGGTTGACGGTTTTGTCACGGGTTTTAATGGTGATGATGGCGGCGTCATGAGATGCGAGCCAGTTTTTGATGCGCGATTCCTTCCAAGGCATGTAGGCGATCAAGCGATAAGGTTTTAAGAATGGTGATTGATCTGCAGGGGAGAGAGTGTTGGAAGTGAGGAGGCCGAGCTTGGGGTGGATGATGTCGAGGTTGAGAGTAGATGCGAGATGAGGAATGAGGCGGGCGCGTTCGACAGATGGATCGATGGTGAAGAGATATTCTTTTTCAGAAGAGCAGTCGGCGGAGGAAACATCGGTGGGCTGATCGGTGAGGGTATGGGTTTGATTGTCTTTAGTGAGCAGGGTGGCGGTGGTATATGAGGTGTTATGTGCAAGTTTACCGGTCCAGGCGAGGGCTTGTGTGAGTGAGCCAGCTTCGGAGAGGTATTCTACTTCAGCAGGGAAGGAGAGTTCATCGTGATTGATGGCGGGTGAGAGTTTGGTGCAGCCGGTGGGGATGAGGGAGACGAGTTCGGCGAGGTAGTCGGGGGAGGGAATGATGTCGGCGAGCTGCCAGAGACGCTGGCCGGCGGTAGTGCGGCGGGCAGGGTCGATGTGATAACAATCAAAATTGCTTAATGTTTGTTTGAATGTTGGCGTGGTAATGTCGGTGACGAGTGTTTGGACGCCGGTGTTTTGCTTGCACATCCAAGTGCGCAGGGGATCGATATCGACGGCGAGTAATTGATCTGGGGAAGGGAGGATTTGTGAGAGGGCGAGCGCATCGCCGCCGATACCGCAGCAGAGGTCGATGATTCGGTTCTCGGGAATCGAAGGATGTGCATCCTTATCAAAGCAAGTTTTGAAGCGGGTAGCTTTGTATTTTGCCGCACGGTAGGAGGAGGCTTGTTCAACGGCTTGCGGAAGGGCGAGAAATTTATTTACTATTTTTTTGGGGAATTTGTTTTGCGCTTTGCGACGCGCGAGGGTGAGATCAAGCGCGGCGCGGACGTGGTCGGCGGAGAATTTTTTGCGCAGGCGGGCGATGTCAGCGACGGATGATGGATCACAATCAGCCGCGCGCGCGATGAGATCGTCAGGGACCGAAGACCAGATGTTGATGGGGTCGGGTTGCACAAAGCTATTCTACAGAGGTGCAGCGAAAAGGCGATATGATGAATGAAGCTTTGGGTGTTGAGTTATTGGTTCTACCGCTTGGTGATGGGTACATTTTTGATGATAATGGGCTCACCCGGGATTTCCCATTGATCAGAAAATTCAAATGTTTTGATTTTGCTCGGTTTGAGAATGATGTCGGCAGTTTGTATTTGATCGATCCAAGTACGGTTGATTTTTGCGGGAATATAAATTTGTGATTGGTGGGGGTATTGGATGGTATGCTTTCTTAAAAGGATATTCGCAATTTTGTGTTCAGTGTTTTGAGATCGTAGGTAGACATCGTATGCAATATTCATGGGAGTTTTTTTGAGAAAAAGGTTGAGCAGTATCCATGATTGATTGTTTGTGTTTAGCCATTCCCCTCCTCGGTTGTAGATTTTAGCTTTCGTGATGCTGTTGGTGACTTTGTTTTGAAGTTGTATATTTTGTAGGGTTTTGATGAGTGAGGCGGCTTGCTTGTGTGACGTGATTGTGAGGGTGCCTTTATGACGCTTTGTGCCTTTGGTATTAGTAGAAAACGAACGTCGGTGTGGTCTGCCAGATCGAAGACCGTAGTATTGGCGAGAGTGGCAAGTTGCGCTGATTTCAATTTCGAAATCAAGGGTGGTGGGCAAGGTTGTGTTTTGTGTGACGTCATGTAGAGAGATAGGGATGGGTGTGCGTTCTTTGTTTCGGTCAATCGTTGGTGTGGTATGGCTTAGGAACATGCCGGGGATGTTGTGTGGCATCGCGATGTTTGTACGTGTACTGATTGGCCCGATGTTGGGGGCAATAAGTTGAAGCAGGTCACTTCTTGTGATTCGATTATCAGAGTAAAGATTGATTGATGAAGGGGTTTGGTAGATGCTCATGCCGTTAATAATGAGCTTGTATTGGTTTGTGAACATGAGGTGTTGTGATGTGCCATGATTTGTTGGCATGGCATATTCAATAGGAAGGATACCGTTGTTGGGGATGGTATGTCGCCATTTAACTTCTAGCGAATTAAGTATGGCGTTCATGTAGGCGTCTTGCATGGTTTGGTCGGCGGTTTGTTTTCTGAGCGTGATGTAGATGATGTCACCCCAGTTGTTTTTCCAGGGGATGTGTTTTTGATCAATCATGTAGACGGCATCGTAGAAGGCGGCTTTGATTTGTACGGTGGAAAGTTGATTGCTGTTTAGTCTAGAAACGAGTTCGCCAAGGGATTTATCAGAAGCTGGGAAGAGGTCGGGGTTGCGAGCTTCGAGTCGGAGATACCAGGCAGGTTTGTAGGTGGAAAGGTCGGAATAAAGGAGAGTGATGGCAGTGGAGGTGGCGAGTAAGAGAAAGAAGGTAATGGCGAGATAAATAAGCGGTTTGCGCTTGTGGCGGTTGCCGGTGGTGATGGCGCGTTGAGAAGAAAGGGGAGATCCACATTCGGGGCAGGTGAGATTTTGTGGGGTAGTGAGTTTGTGTTTGATGCCAAGCAGATCGTATTTACATTTGCGGCAGACGGGGTGGTCGTCGATGCGTTTACCGCAGATGCCTAGCCAGAGAGAGAGGATGGCGAAGGCGAAGATAGTGGCGGTGAGTGTGATGGCGATGATGGGTAGCCAGGCCATAGCGGGTTCCGTGATGGTTGTTGAGGGATGGTGTTAGGTTTGTTGAAAAGCTTACTAACAGTATGACGTGGCAGGCAAAAGAATGTTTCAGGTATGTGAGATAATGCGATACGTGGTTCCCATGATTGCTGGTCACGGGCTTAGGATTGTGTTGCCGCAATGTGCTTGATGAGCTATGTGGTGGATAGAGGGGGTACGCGAAGAATTCAATGGTGGAATATTAAAGTTGATCGTAACGAGAGAGGAAATCGGCGATACGAGGTTGCTCAGGATTGACTTGGAGGGAACGTCGCCACATGTCGACAGCTTCGTTGCGGATGACCATATTTTCGCGGCCATCTTCGATATAGAGCGTCATGAGACAAACGCCAACACCATTGAGTGATGAGATGTCGTTGGGGTCGTATTCGAGTGCTTTACGAAAATGTTTGAGGGCGCGTTTGAATTCACGTGATTTGAAGTAGGCGTAGCCGAGGCGTTCGTAAGCCGTGACGGAGGGAGATGTGCGGACGAGTGAGGCGAGGACCGTGATGGCGCGGTCAAAGTTGCCGAGTCTTGTGTGGGCATCGCCGAGTCCGAGGAGGACAGGATCATCGAGGTCGCCGAGCTCTGCCGCTTGTCGGTAGCAATTCACGGCGTCATTGAATTGTTTAAGTGCGGCGTAGTTGGCGCCGAGATTAGTCCATGCAGACTGTTGATCGGGATCGATCTCGGTAGCACGGCGGTTGTAGTTGAGGGCGATGTGGGGCTTGCCGAGTTGGAGGTAAGCGGCGGCGATATCGCGATTGGCTTCGAAAGAGTTTGGCTTGAGCGTAAGGGCTTTGAGATAGATGGGAATAGATTGCTTGAGTTCTTCAAGCATGTGGTGCATGAGGGCGAGAGAATAGTGTGAACGAAAATCGTTGGGAGCGACGACGGTGGCGCGTTTATAGGCGCGTTTGGCAAGCTCGAAGTTGCCGTGTTGTCGGTAGATGTCGCCCATGCCGAGGTGCGCTTTGAGGAGGTTTGGGTTTTCCTCAAGGGCGAGGCCGAAGGACGCGAGGGCAGAATCAGAGAGGCCGCGTGCGATGTAGACATCGGCTTCGGTGAGGTGTTGATCGATAACGAGAGCTTGTTCTTGTTTGGCGGAGAGAGAGCGTGGCCCGGAGGTTGGGGCGCAAGCAGAGAGTGAGAGCAAGATAGCTGCAAGGGTGCAATAGCGGTAAAGCATGGAACTGAATTGCGTGGGCATGGCGCCTCCCCGAGTGGTTCTGCGTTTCGACAACAAAGCTGAAAGCCGTAGGGGTTTCAGAGGGCTCTATGATACTGTGAAATGATCATGTGCCATAGCTCGCTGGCGGCATTTGCTGGAGTGATAAATGGTGTGGGTGATTATTGGACGTTGATAGTTTGGGTAGGCTGTGGGGTGGGGGAGGGTGTATTGAAAAATGTCTTGAAGATCGAGGGTATATCGCGGTAGAATGAATCGGATCGCTCCGATACGTAGTTTTGCGTGTTTATTGGTGGGTCTTTTGGGGGCGTGTCGTGAGGAGCGAACTTAGACGGCTGGTTGCGTGGTGGGAAGTTTCATATGCATGTGTGCAATAGGTTATCTGGTAGGAGATGGAGACACGATGAAAGTGAAGATGAAAGCGATCGTAATGTGCCTCGGCATTGGTCTGGGCGTGTCAGTGTTTGGTGTAGGTGCGACGGCGGGGCCGCCGAGCACAGCATATAAGTTGCAGTGGTCGGATGAGTTTGATGGCGATGCACTTGATCTTGCGAAGTGGACGTATACACAGGAAGGACGGACGCGACGGTCAGCATTTCATCGGAATGATGCAGTGTCAGTGCATAATGGGAATTTAAACATTCGAACCTATAGTGCTTTAAAGAATTCATCGAAGCCTGAGCAGGGGTATCGTCATTACACGGCGATTGTCGGGACGCGGAATGAATTTCTAGTGCATCAAAATCCAGATTCGACACGTGAAACTTTCTTGCCAACATACGGCTATATGGAAGCACGGATTAAAATGACTGTGGATGCAGGGATGTGGTCCGCGTTCTGGCTTCAGGCGCCAACGATGGGAACGGACATCAGTGATCCGGATGGTTCGGGGAATGAGATTGATATCATTGAGTACCGCGGGAATGGTAAATCGAACAATGCAGTACATTGGAATGGTTACGGAAGTAATCACAGATCATGGGCGAATGAGATTCCGACACACGTGGTGAATCCAAGTGATGGGCAGTATCACGTGTATGGTTTGGAGTGGACGGAAGATCAATTGAAGTTTTATCTAGATGGTACGTTGCGGTATACGATGACGAATCCGGAAGTGGTATCGGAAACACGTGAAGCCATTTATTTTAGTTCAGAAGTGATGACGAGCGGGTTTGCGGGAGCGATACCAACGGGCGGGTATGGTGCTAAAGGTGAAGCGGAGAATCCGATGATGTCGGTTGATTACTTTCGCTATTACGCTGTACCTGAGCCAACATCGCTGGGGGTGATGGCAGTACTGGGGGCATTATTTATGTGTAAACGTTGAGGCGTTTTTGTGAGAGAGAAAGCAGTAGCTATGAGAAAAAGTATGAGAAGTATGGGGCTAGATGGTTTGCTAGTGATTGGGGCGGTATTAGGGATGAATGGGGGTGTATGGGGGAGCCCGCCTTCGGATGATTATGTGTTGACTTGGGGTGATGAGTTTAATGGCAATGCGTTGGATTTGACCAAGTGGCAGTACACGCAAGAGGGAAAGAAACGTCACGATGCCACGATCACACGAGATGCGGTGAGTGTTAAGAATGGTTTGATGGAGATTCGAGCGTGGAGTGAGTACAACGATCCCAATGACATTCTGAAGCCGACGAAACATTACACAGGGATTGTGGGGACGCGATCAGAATTTCTAGAAAAACGTGATCCGAATGCAACGGAAACGTTTGCGCCGGTTTTTGGTTATATGGAGGCGCGGATAAAATTTACGCAACGAAGGGGGACATGGGGTGCATTTTGGTTGCAATCTCCAACATATGGGAAAGATAAGACAGATCATGCGGGGTCTGGAATGGAGATTGATGTAATTGAACATCGTGGGACGAAGCGATCCAATACCTCATTGCACTGGGGTAGTTATGGTAATGCAGATCATCATGTATGGGGAAATGATTTAAGTGATGCATGGATTAATCCTGATGATGGACAGTTCCATACGCTAGGGATGGAGTGGACGGATGACCATTTGAAGTTTTACTATGACGGAGTTCATCGTTTGACTTTTGATGATCCAGCGGTTGTGCCGGATGTTAAGGAAGCGATTTATTTTAGTTTGACGGTGAATGAGGACAGTAGTTTTGGTGGAAAGCTGCCGAGCTATGGCTTGAGTTATAAAAATAATGATCCATTTAATGCGTATGTGCAGGTGGACTATTTTCGATATTACAGCCAAGTTGTGCCGGAGCCTAGCGCGGACATATTGTTGATGGGGCTTGGGAGTTTGTTCCTTCGGCGTCGGTGTGTGAGGGGGTAGGTGGTGATGGAAGTTCAGGGCGGAGTGGGATGATATCTAAGAGGTCTTGATGATCTCTTTTTTATTGGCAGAGGCTGATGCGGTTGGGTGGGGCAGCTGTGGAATGTGAGAAAAACATGTAGACGCAATACAATACATGTTATGAGAATTGCGATAGCACAAATCAATCCGACGGTTGGCGATGTAGGCGGGAATGGGGCAATGATTGCGCGAGACATTGATCGTGCGAAGGGTGAGGGGGCGGGGCTGGTGATCTTTCCAGAGATGGCACTGGTGGGGTACCCGCCGAAGGATTTGCTGTTGAAACCGGCATTGATTGAACGGTGTGAGGCGGAGCTGGTTGAGCTGGCGAAGCGGTGCGATGGGATCACGGCATTGGTGGGGTATCCTGCAAAAAGTGAAAAAGGGAAGGGGCGGCTATTGCAAAATGCGGTAGCAGTATTGCGTGATGGGAAGATGGTCGCGCGGTATGTAAAGACATTGCTGCCGACGTATGACGTATTTGATGAGGGAAGATATTTTGAGCCGGGTGATGCGATAGGTGTGCATGTGATTGATGGTGTGAAAGTTGGTGTGAGTGTATGTGAAGATTTATGGAATGAAGCGGCGGTGCTTGGGCATGAGCTTTATCATGAGAATCCGATGGATGTAATTGCGGGGCAGGGTGCGGATGTACTCGTGAATTGTTCAGCGAGTCCGTTTGTGATGGGGAAACATGATGTACGGATGCAGTTGATGAAACATGTGGCGAAGAAACACAGCAAGCCAATTGTATATTGCAATCAGGTGGGGGGCAATGATGAGTTGGTGTTTGATGGGAATTCATGTGTGATGAATGGTGAGGGGGAAGTGATTGGGCATGCGAAGGATTTTGAAGAAGATTTGCTCGTAGTGGATTTGCCGGTGGGTGGGGATGATGCAGGGGGAATTAATCACGGTGTCATGGAGGGGTGCATTGAGCATTCGCGTGAGGGATTAGACGCGGCGTGGGCGGCGTTGGTGTTGGGGTTGCGTGATTATGTTCGTAAGTGTGGTTTTAAAAAAATTGTGATGGGATTAAGTGGCGGGATTGATTCAGCACTATCGTGTGCGGTGGCAGTGGCCGCGATTGGGAAGGAGAATGTGATTGGTGTGGGGATGCCGAGTCGGTACTCATCAGAGGGATCGGTAATGGATGCGCGGGAGCTTGCGGAAAATTTAGGTGTGGCGTTTCATGTGGTGCCGATTGAAGACGCTCATGCTGCGATGGAGGGGATGCTCTCAGAGATGTTTACTGGGATGGAGGAGGATGTCACAGAAGAAAACATTCAAGCGCGGATTCGCGGGAACATCATGATGAGTGTGTCGAACAAGTTTGGGGCGCTCTTGGTGACGACGGGAAACAAGAGTGAATTGGCTGTGGGTTATTGCACGTTATATGGCGATATGTGTGGCGGATTTTCAGTATTGTGTGATGTGCCAAAGACGATGGTGTATGACTTGTCGCGGTGGGTGAATGAGAGTAATGCGTCGGAGTTGAAAAGGATGTATGGGGAGGCGGTGATACCGTGGAATACGATTGAGAAGCCACCAAGTGCGGAGTTGCGACCAGACCAGTGCGATCAGGATTCGTTGCCAGCGTATGAGGTACTTGATGAAATTATTGAACGGTATGTCGAAAAAGATCAGAGCGCGAAGCGTATTATTGATGAGACGAGGTTTGATGGAGAGACAGTGCTAAGAATGGTGCGGCTGATTGATTTGAATGAGTACAAGCGAAAGCAGGCGGCACCGGGTCTGAAGATTACGGGGAAAGCGTTTGGGTTTGGCAGGCGGATGCCGATCGCGCAGCGGTATGACAATAAATGGGGGGTCTAATTGATGGTTAGACGGAGAAGGGGATAGGTTGCAAGTCTTTTTTAAGATAAAGAGGATGGGAGGGGTGGCCAGCGCCTGTGACTTTGAGGCAGTGAGGATTGGTGAGTAGGGGGATGACTTGTGTGGCGCGGTCGAGGTGTGAGCCATGATTGCCCCAGGCGCAGAGTGTGAGTCCTGCATCAGCAGATACTTTCTTTAGCCAATAGTTATTCTTGGGGCCAACGGGTTCGGGGTGGGCTTTCATGTCTTTGGGATCGGTTGCACGGAATGAAAAGATATTGGTCATGATGAGCCCGCCGAAGTTCCAGTCGATAGCGTAGCCAATGCATCGTCGGACAGTAGGGTCGTTTTGAATTTCGTCAGCAGTAGAAGGATTTAGTCCGACAAACATGCAATAGGGTTTGGAGGTGTCCCAGATACGATGAAGTGTGTACCGATACTGGCGACAGTCAGAGAAGCGTGCTGTAGATTGAATGAGTGTGGGGATCGGCGTGGCGATAGTTTGCGTCATGGGATGATGATAACGGAAGTCGGATGTGTGTGAAAATGTTACGGTGGAGAAGAGGGGTTAGGTTTGTAGTGGAAGATATTATGCCTGCTTTTAAGGAGATTTTGTGAGGAGTAGCCAGTCGATGGTGATGATAATGGCGAGGAGAGTGAAGGCCATGGGGATGAGGAAGAAGGCAAAAGTGAGTGAACCAGTGAGATAACCGATGAGACCAATGAGCCAGGTAAAGACGCCGCAGCCGGGGATGCCGGCGCACGAGAGGAGGATGAAGAGCATGGTGGTGTCGACGTGTGGCAGGCGGTCTGCAGCATAGCTTTGGACAGAAGGCCAGTATGGTGCAGCGGCGATACCTGCAAAGAAGAGCAAGATCATGAAGAGGGACATGCTGGTGATGAATGGGAAGAGGATGGTGATGAAGGCGCCGGCGATGGCGGAGTAGGTGACGAGTTGTTTGAGTTGTTGTTGTTTGATGAGATAGCCCCAGCCGGTGCGGCTGATGAACATGCCGAGTGCGAAGCAAATGATGCCAAGTGAGCCGGCCCATGCGGTATCCGTAAAATTAAGTTGGATATAGCTTGCTGCCCAGAAGGTGAGGGAGAACTCGCCGCCACCTGCGAGGAACATGGCGGTGAAGTAGAGCCAGAAGCGGGGCGTGCGAGCAAGGGTGAGGGCGTGGCCGAGAACGGTGCGCGCATCGAAAGGCTCTGGGTTTTCAGGGTATTCGTGGCCAGATCTTGCAGGGAGCAGAAGGAGCGCCGTAGGGATCAGACAGAGGATTGCAATGGCGGCGACAAGATATCGCCAAGAGAATCCGAGGGAAAGGAAAATGCCTGAGGCGATGACGGTGAGGAAGATGCCAACGGGCCAGAAGCCGTGTGCGAAGTTGATGTAGCGTCCAGGCTGATCGTTGACGTGGATGTTTTGGATGAAGGGCGTGGCGAGTCCCTCGATGATGCCTTCACCGAGGCCGGCAATCATGAGTGCGATGAAGAGGATGCCATAGATTGGTGAGATGGCGCAGATGAGCAGTCCGATCGCCATGAGAACGACGGCGAGTGCGAGTGACTTGCGGTTGCCAATACGCGCGGCAAGGAAACCGCAAAGAAGCATAGTTGCGACCATTGGGATGGTGCGGGCGAGGTGGAGCAGTCCGCCGGCGTTGAGCCCGCCTGATTCGAGAGGGAAGGCGAGGTCGCGTGCAATGGTAACAAGCGCAACGGGGATGATGATAGAGCCTGCTGCGTAGGCGAGGAAGGAAGAGAAGGCGGCGTAGTCGTAGCGGCCAAAGTGCATTTTGCGGGAAGTATTTGTGTCTTGAGGTGTCGGCATGGACGAAATTCTACGTGGTGTTTACGGGGTAAAAGATGAAGCATCATATCGTTACGAGACAGGATGCTTCAATAGTCGTTTGGTGGTTGCATTGAATTTGGCTTGATTGATTGAAGTGAGCAAATTCGAGAAATGAAATATAAAGATAAATTTTGATTGAATTTGAAATAATATGCCATATAACACATTCTGCTAATAACCGGTCTTTGAACAGTGAAATTTGTCGTTGGAGATCCATATATGAAGTATTTTCGTTGTGCAGGGTTACTCGCTGGTACCATGTCGTTGATTAGTGCCAGTAGTGTTTATGGTGAAGATAGTAAACCGAACATATTGTTTATCTTTGCAGACGACATGACCTATGAAGCGATTGGGAGTTTGAATAATTCTGAGGTGAAAACACCGAATCTTGACCGGTTGGTGGAACGGGGGACGTCATTTACGCAGGCTTATAATTCCGGTTCATTTACTGCGGCGGTATGTGTAGCGAGCCGCACGATGTTAAATACTGGGAAGCAGTTATGGCATGCGGGTGCGATGTGTCCGAAAGGTGTGCCAAATGAAAAGTACTTTGAAGGTAAGCGATATCGATATGATTTAGAGCCTGAGCCATATGGAAAAATGTGGTCTGAGATGATGGATGAGGCGGGGTATGAAACATATATGTCTGGGAAGTGGCATTTACTTGGTGTTGATGCCGCAAAGGTGTTTGAGCATACCGTGAATATTCGAGCCGGAATGCCGAAACAAACACAAGAACGATATCGGCGAAAATTTGTTCAAGGCAGTGTAGATACATGGAGTCCATCAGATAGCAAATTTGGAGGTTATTGGGATGGGGGTATGCATTGGAGTGAGGTGTTGGGGAATGATGTCATTCGTTTTTTGAATGATGCAGCGAAGCGCGAAGATCCATTCTTTATGTATGTTGGTTTTAATGCACCGCATGATCCAAGGCAATCGCCTCAGAAGTATGTTGATATGTATCCATTGGATCGTATTTCCGTGCCTGAGACATTCATGGAAGAATATCCATATTGTGAAGAGATTGGATCGGGTAAAAGGTTACGTGATGAAAAACTAGGGCCATTTCCACGGACGGAGTATGCGGTTAAGGTGAATCGTCAGGAGTATTACGCGATTATTTCGCATATGGACGAACAAATTGGCCGGATATTGGATGCGTTAGAAAAAACGGGGCAGGCGGGGAATACATATATATTCTTTACAGCAGATCACGGTTTAGCGGTAGGTGATCATGGCTTTATGGGTAAGCAAAATATGTATGATCGTAGTATGCGTGTGCCGTTGATTGTTGTGGGGCAGGGTGTGAAGCAAGGGCAGCAAGTTGATGGATTTGTTTATCTGCAAGATGTGATGGCGAGTGCTTTGGACCTTGCAGCTTCAAAATATGAAGATCAGGTTGCGTTTAAGAGTCTGATGCCGTTGGCTAGAGGTGATGAGAAGAAGAGTGGGTATGATGCGATTTATGGTGCGTATTATGGTACGCAGCGTATGGTAAGGACTACAGATTACAAAATGATTATTTATCCAGAGGCACATGTGGTTCGCCTGTATGACTTGATACAGGACCCAAATGAGATGCACGATTTGGCAGGCGATGCATCGTATAGGCCTATCATGGATAGCTTGTTTTTGGAGTTTAAGTCGCTTCAAAAGGAAACAGGCGATCCGCTTGATGTTGAGCCGGCGTATCGAGCGTTCTTCAGCAGTTGAATACAGTTGATTGATGTATAGTTAAAAAACCTGAGCGTTCGGCTCAGGTTTTTTTAATGAAATGGGTGGTTCATATAAAGCTAGATGATGTCGGCAAGTGTTTTAGCGGAGGCGGCAGAGATTTGCGCGTCGATAAGTTGATCGAGGAAAGTTGAGCCGGGGATAAGTTGAGATGATGTGTTTGCATCTGCTTTTTTAGTATTTTTTGTATGGTCAGAGGATTGGGTTTGCTCGTTGTGGTTGATGGTAGGTGCGACGGGAATGATGCGGGACTTGGTTTGCTCGTGGCCAAGCGTTAAAAGAAGAGAGATCGGGATTTCTTGTGGCGGGCGAGCTGGCACGAACTGATTGTGGTGGGATTCATTTTCGGAGATATGGTGAATGAGGTTGTGTTCGAGGAGGAGATTGGTGACGTGGGCGAGTGTGCGTGTGGTGAGGTGCAGCGATTGAGCGAGTGATTGTGCGGAGATGGTTTGGCCAGTGGAGAAGGGTTTTGCGATGGCGGCCATAACAAGAATGATCAGGTCGGGGGAGGCGACGGGGTCTTGTTCGTTGTTAGTGAGAAGTTCTTTGAGTCGGCGGCCTGGGAGGAGTTGGAGAGTAGAGGTAATTTCGAGGCCGAAGACAATGATGAGCCAAGTGATATAGATCCAGAGGAGGAAAATGAGAATGAGACCGAGAGAGCCGTAGAGTGCGACGTTGAGTGAGGCGGCAGAGAGCGCTTTGGTGACGTAGAGTCGGAAGCCGAGCTTGCCAAGTTCCCAGAGAACGGCGGCGACGAAGGAGCCGATGAGTGCGGGCTTGAAAGCGACGCGGGTGTTTGGCATGAGCATGTAGAGGGCGAGGAGAAGTAACCAAGTGGTGATGAGTGCGGTGAAGGTAGAGAGGATTGAGAAGAGGGTGGCGAGGCCGGGGATGGATGTGGCAAAGTTGAAGGCTTGCGTGGCGACGAATGAGGAGATGAAGAGGAGTACAGGGCCGAGAGTGATAATAGCCCAGTAGATGGTGATGCGCATGTGCCAGGCGCGACCGGTGGGGCACTGGTAGATGGTGTTGAAGGATCGTTCTGCCGTGACGAGGAGAGAGACAGCCCCCCAGATGAGGACGCCGATACCGATGGCACCGAAACCGGCGAGATTGATGTTGGAGACTTGAGCGTTGAGGTTGTCGAAGAAAGTGACGACGGTTTCTTGCGTTTCGTTCTGGGTTTCGTCGTCGGTAATGTCTAACTGATGATTAGGTGTGGTTGATTGATTGGGTTGATGGGTTGGCGATGCGGATGTTGTAGAGGTGGTTTCAGGAGTTGGTTCGACTTGGGAGGATTGAGTGGCAAAGTTGATGCCGAGGTAATCGTAGATTTTTTGCTGGGTGTTGTCGCCGAGCGCGGCAAATCCGCCAAAGGCTTTGAAGATGAGCAGGGCCAAGACGGTGAGGGGAACGAGTGAGAAGATGGTGCGGTAGGTGAGAGCGGCGGCCATTTGCGTAGCGCGGTCTTCACGCATTTTGCGGCCACAGAAAAACACGAGCTCGATAGCGTGGCGGATACGGAACTGCACACGTGAAAGTTCGTCGACGGGTGTGGTGAGGGTCCGCTTGATGGCGGCGAGGATATTTTTGACGTTGGGCATGAGAATTTAAAGTTCCGATAAGCGCAAAACGATCGCGCGGTACTGATTGTAGTATCGGGGATTTGCAACTAATGGTCTAGGATGAATCGGTTTTAGGCCGGATCGTAGCCGGAGCGTTTGGAAAAGGGGTGACAGCGGAGGATGCGTTTGATGCCACGATAAGCACCACGGAATGGACCGTATTTATTGATAGCATCGATCATGTACTGAGAGCAGGTAGGTTGGAAGCGGCAGTGCCCACCCATGATATGGGCGAGGGTGCAGCGATAGAACAGGACAAAAAAAATGAAGAGGCGAGAGAATATGTGGTTGAAAAACGATCGCATATGTTCATTGACCAAACCCCGGCACCAGCGATACCGAGCTTGTTAGTTTGTGGTCTTGTCTATGTCTGATTTTAGCTGTTTGGCACGGCGGCGGTTCCAATTTTCATGAGATTCATTGAGCGTGGTGAGGAAGAGGGATTGATACTCGGTTAGAGTGAGCAGCGGTGAATGAGAGCGTGGAATAATGATGATGTCGTAGGATTGGGGTTGGTTGTGTTGGGTGAGACGGTAACATTCACGGAGGAGACGTTTGATGCGATTGCGTGTGATGGCGTTTCCAAGCTTGCGGGAAACGGACAGGCCGAGGCGGTTGTGGGGGAGATTGTTGGGAGCGGTCATGAGGGTAAGGGGGCCGGCGTTTTTGCGCATCTTTGCGTTGTAGACATGAGAGAACTGGGCGCTGCCGGAGAGGCGGTGAGTGCGTGGGAAGGTGAGTTTGTGGGGCGAGTCGGTCATGTAGAAATAGGGTAGCGAGGAATGAGGGGGGAGGGAAGCCCCCGGAAGTTGGTGTTGTATTGCCGTTGAGTTATGTTCTTTAGTGCGACTTCGAATCTTCGATGATTTGATCGAGGTCGGGAAGGATTTGCTTGCCGTAGTCTCCGCAGATTTCGATGTCGGCTCCATGATCTAGAAGGAGTTTGCACATCTTAAAGTGATTGGCTTGGAGTGCTTCACGAAGACTGTTTTGAGTGTACATCCAATCGAAATTCTCAGCATACACTTTTGCAAAGGCGTTTGGGTTTGCGCCGGTGCTGATGAGTAGTTGTGCTAGGTTTAAATGATTGTTTTTTGCGGCATAGATGAGTGCTGTGTCAAGGTCGGATTGCGATTGATAGATGCCTTGCTTGGTTTGTAATAGATGGTTGATGGCTTCGAGGCGATTGTTTGCAGCGAGGTCATAAAGCGTCGATTTGAACATGAAAATTCTTGGAGCAGACGATTCTGGTTGTTCAAGAAGTTGCTTGGCAAGTGCGGTGAAATCAGTTTTTTCGGGGATTAGGCCGACGGCTTGGCAAAAAGATTGATAATCACGCTTTTGATTGTGCAATTGATGGAGTACGCCTGAAGAGATTTGACTGTCGATGTCGGCTCCGTGTTCGATCAGTAGCTTGCTCATCTTGTCATCTTCATTGCGAATAGCTTTTACAATGACATACTCTGCACATTCGGATGGTGGACGATTGGGATCCGCACCGTGTTTGAGCAACAACTCGGTTATTTCATAAAGCTCAATACTAACCGCACGCTCAAATGCGGTGCTTCCGTATTCATCAAGTACATTGGTGTCTTGCCTTTGTTCGATCAGGAAGCGGACGGCATTGATAAAGTTTTCTACAACAAGGAAGTGGAATGGTGTTTCGCTCATGAACACGGTTGAATTCATGATGCTGGGGTAATCGTTGATCATTCGTTTTGCTTTATTGTGATCAAGTTCACAAGCGTTGATGAATTCGCCTACGATTTCCGGCGTGATTTTTTGCATAGGTGATAAGATATCTTGCGAGGAGATATGGGGGAAGGGATCACTTGAGTTGTATGGAGAGTTTGCGGCTTTGTGTTATTGCAGTGTTTTCTTGCCGGTCTTGAAATCTTTTGTGATGACGGCTTTGTCGTAAAGCTTGCCGTCGGCTGTGTAGGCTTCGTAGATCAACTGATTGTCTGTCACGTTAATCACTTGGAAAAACTGTTTCTTGACCGCGGTTTGGTCCGACTCATATCCATCAACCGCATAGCTTTCAAGCTGCTCGCGAGACAGGTCATACATTTTTTTTCCACTGACCGAGGTGACATACATTGTCTCAATTGAATCGCCGTAGCTGCCATCTGCTGTGCGGACGGGGACATGGCCTCGGGCATAGGTATGATCGTGTCCCTGAAGCACAAGATCAACGCCGTACTTATCCAGCAGCGGCTTCCATGCCTTACGGGCATAAGCAAAATTACGCTTTTTTGCCGGCGAAAAGATTGAATGATGGCACGTGACCACTTTCCATTTTGCGCCGGGACGTTGCAGTTGTTGTTCTAGGTAAGCGTTTTGTGCTTTGGTATCCATCATGGAATTCAGCACGATGACCCGAAGCCCCTGATAGTCCACCGTATAAACGGTTTCCTGAAGTTCTTCAGGCAGCGTCGGTGACAACGGCAGTGTGAACTGAGGACGCCACAATATTGAAACCACTCGCGGGGTATCCTCCGAAAACTTGGCGAGTTCGTGGTTGCCGAGCACCGGAATGCCTGTCCATTGACCATGAACCCAACCGCCGGCCTTAAACCACTCCGACCATTCCATATCCCGGTGAGCATGATTAATCAGATCTCCGGCATGGATGGCAAACGCTGCATCGGGGGCTTTCTGATACGCCATGCGGATTACCCGGGACCAATGACTGAGTACACCATTCTGGGCGTCACCAAAATACACAAAACTGAATGGCTTTTCCGTTGCCGCTGCGGTCTTGAACTGAATCCACTCCGACCAGAAATTTTCACCATCACCCACGCGGTAGGCATATAACGTATCCGGCTTCAAGTTATTAAAAATAACTGAATGGTAATTGACCTTGCCTTGTTTATTGTCTGAAGATTGATTGAGATCAATGGTTTCGGTGCGAGCCTCTATGGTCGCCGTTTGTTGATCAAATTCAGGACTGGCAATCGATTCGGCAATCTGCGCAACCGCTTTTTCAATGCTGGTGTCTGTTCGCCAAGTCACGGCGCGCGATGTCGCAGCGTCACCGTAGAATGACAGGAAAATACGATCGGGATCGGGGCTGGCAATCTCCCAGTGACGCAAACCCTCATGTGTTTCATGCCCCCAGGCGATCGCAGTGAAGGATAGTATCAACAGATTGAGAACGATATTTTTCATTAAACACTTTTCCATTGTTTATACTCTAATAATTAAATCGTGCAGTTACTTGCGGCATCTCCCTCCCTCCCCCGCACCCTCATGGCAAGCAAAAGGCTAATTGGACTGTAGAAAATGTTTTTGCATTGTCAATGTAAAAACGATCACAAGCCGGCAGCAGGGTCGGGGAAAGTTTCCCCAGTATCAGCGGTGCCGGGCTTGTGTGGAATGATTGTATGATGAAAGAGGTCAAGCTTTCGGGGGGTTAGCCGGGTTCCTCAAGGGCACGTTGGTATTTCTTGAGAAGGCGGGCACGTGTGAGGACGCCTTTGACGAGGTTGTTCTGGTCAACCACGGTGATGGAGGATGTGTCGTACTGACTAAATTTGTCGAGGGCGATGTCGAGGGTGTCGCGATGATGAATCGTGGGGATGTCGGTTTGCATGAGTTCGGAACAGATCATGAGCGGAATCGCTTCTTGTTGTAGCAGGGTGGTGCGGACGTCTTGTCCAAGAATCATGCCAAGGTATTTCTGATTTTCATCGACGACGACAAAATCGTTGGCGGCACATGAATTGGCAAGTTCGAGCAAGCGCGTTGCGGGGTCGTCGGGCTGGACCATGATGGCGGGGATTGGCGGGACATCGATGACTTCAAGGCGACGGAGGACAGTCATGTCGGACATGGAGCCCATGCGAAGGCCGAGGTGCCGGAGTTGTGCGGTGTAGATGGAGTCGCGGACAAAGAACTGAGCGCACATCGTCGCGAGGATGGCAACGAGCATGGTGGGGAGGATGAGCTTGTAGTCTTGGGTGATTTCAAAAACAAGGAGGAAGGCGGTTAGCGGTGCGCGCACTGCTCCTGCGAGAACACCAGCCATGCCAGCAAGTGCGTAGGGCGCGGGTGTGTGTCCGGGAAGGACGCCAAATTTTTGAAGGAGTATGCCGAAGGCACCACCAAGAGAAGCGCCGATGAAAAGTGATGGCGCGAAGACACCGCCCGAGCCACCTGAGCCGAGTGTGAGGCACGTGCCGATGATTTTGGCAGCACATGCAGCGATGAGGAGGATGAGTGTGACGTTGCCGACAGGGTAGTTATTGTGTGTTTCTGCTTTGAATTGCTCGGGTGCAACGGGTTTCATTTCCTTTGCGGTGAGGAGGTCGCCTTCCTTGAGAGCTTGCTTTTCTTTCTCTCGCATTTCGATGCGATATTCTTCATAGCGGTAGGAATCGGGGTTGAGGGTGGATTCGACGACGGGATAACCGTTGGAATAGAAAGCGGGTGGTTCGTAATAGTGTTCGAAGGGGCGATGGAAACCGTAAGCGAAAGCGATGCCGATGATGCCGACGCAGAGTCCGCCGATAGCGGGTTTAAGGAATTGCGGTGCTTTGAGTTTGGAGAAGATGTTTTCAGTGAATCCCATCCCTCTTGCGTAGAAGACACCGACGATGCCGCAGAGGACGCCGAGGAAGAGGTAGGGGACGATTTCGATGGCACGTAGTTCGTAGAGTTTGAGTGCATCGGGGACATTGAAGATGGCTTCGTTCTCACCAAGAATAAGCTGTCCGGTGGTGACGCCGAAGACGGTGGCGATCATGATGGGAATGAATGACTTCATGGAGAAGTCGCGAAGCATGACTTCCATGACGAAGATGGCGCCGGAGATAGGCGCGTTGAAGATAGCTGCTAGACCTGCTGCACCGCCGCATGCGGTGAGGGTGGCCATGTGTTCACGGGAAACTTTGGTGACGTTGGCCATAAAAGAGCCGGCGACGGCGCCGATCTGGATGACGGGGCCTTCTTCACCAGCGGAGCCACCAGAACCAATGGTGAGTGAAGAGTTGATCGCTTTGAAGATACCGACACGGAGTGGGATTTTGCCATGCTTGCGTGCGATAGCGATCATGACTTCGGGGACACCGTGTGCAGCTTTGGCGCGTGCGATGAATTGTTGGATGAGCCCAACGAGGAGGCCGCCGATGGCGGGAAGCATCATGATCATCGTGAAGCGGAGGAAGAATGAGGTTTGTGCGTCGATGCGTCCAAAGAAAAAGTCGCCTGAGGAAGTGACCATGTGGTCAAAGCCTGTGGCGACGAGACCCGCAAATGAGCCGACGAGAGCAGCCAGCGGGATGAGGAACCAATCGCGCTGGAAGCCGGCGGCGACCATGACACGGTTGATTTTGGATCTGATACGTTTTGTGCGGGGCATGTTGTGTTTCGGTTTTTATGATCGTTTGGTGCGGATTGATTAGAGCTGCCTATTCAGGTTGGTTATCGGTAAAACAGTGAACGCGAGGCGATTTCGCCAGGGTGTTCGGGTTTATTGGACGAATGAGACAGTCGGTAGCCAGCGGGGGCAGAGCAGGAGAGTGTGCGAGCTGTCTGGGTTGATTGCCAAGGGTTGGCGGGACACAGGCGAATGCCGAAAGTGCATGATAGCTTGGAGAAAAGGTTTTGGGCAAATTGAGGAGTGCGGGGAGGTGTTAGGTTGTGGCTGGGTCGGCGTCGTTTTCGTGTGTGAAAGCGGCGTCCATGGAGGAGCCAGCTGAGTAGCCGAGGACAGAGCCAAAGACAGCTGCAGAGGCATATTGAATGGGAAGTGCGATGGCCATGCCGGGGAAATCTTGCTGATAGAGTTTGATGTAGAGTGCGGTCATGGTCGGGTAGCTAGTGGCGTTGAATCTAATCAGCGCATAGGCGACGATCGCAACGAGGAATGGCGAGAGGAAGATGGCGAGTGGGTTGGTTTTGGGGATGATGAGTTTGGTGAGGAAGGCAGCAAGTCCGAAAGCGAGGATGAGTGAACAGGTGGATTGTGCAGTGGCGGTGGAGAGGATGAGGTTGTTGGTGAGAAAGCCAGCGATGCCTGCGGAGAGAAGGAGTGCGATGATGGCGTTGCTGTTGAAGTTTACGAAAAGGTTGAAATCGGGCGCGTGTGTTTGCAGGCTTGGAACGTGTTCGAGCTTTTTGCGAAGTGTTGGCCGGGTGATGTGGATAGCAAAGAGGAAGGCGATAAAGAGTGCGAGCCAAATGAGGGTTTCGAAGATGAGAGTGAGGTATTGTTGAGGTGATTCGATAGACCAAATAAAGCCTTCGGGGGAGCCGCCAGCAGCAGCGAGAACAAGGAGCGAGAAGGAGGCGACGAGGAGGCCAGCGTAGGGGTGCCCAGCGGCGGAGCAGAGCAGTGCGAGCACGATGGCGGGTATGGCATAGATGAGCAGTGAGAAGAGTGCGGGGAGAAGGCCGAGGTTTGCATTTAGTAGTACGATGCCTGTGCTAGCATCCTTGGGCATAAGTGCATGTGCGGCGAAAATTAGGATGAAGGCACCGATGCTTGCGGAGCAGATAATGAGGATGCGTTGTTTGAAGTTGGGGAACATGGGTTAATCTCTTGTTGTAAGCGGCGTTGCGTGTTGTATTGCAGAGTATATCGGACAATGTATGGGCGTGGCGTTGATATCGTCGGGTGAGATTGGGAGCGAAGAGAGACTGGCACTATATAGGGAAAACATGTAGCGAGGGGCCGTGAGTAATCCTTGACAGTTTTGAGCGAGAGCGGTTAGAATCAGGGCAGCAAACATGACAATGTTATCGCTTCGGTTTGTTTGTAGTGTTTACGAAGCGGTACACTGAGGGCAAGCCAGCGTGTCAAGAAGGTAGATTCAAATATACTGCCATCCTTGATTGATTCATCCTCGAATCTAGCGACGCAACCAACCCCAATAAGAATATGGTTGAAGCTGCTTGAGGCGCTGCAAACACTGCGATTTCATTGGATATTCGTTCTATTCCATTCGCAGGCACACTGTACCTTATATTGCTGTGGCAAACGTATTGCCTCGGCTTGTTTATACGTGTTTGAGAGTTGTTTGAGACACACCTAGCGAATGCAATTGTTCACATAACACCGTTTGTCTAGCCCCATGCCAATTAAAGTGATTGGTAGGGGTGTCGTATGAGCGGGTGAAGAAGGGCAATATCTTAGGCACGTTGGATGGTTACATTTTTGTTTATCTTTTGGAGAAGCATATTATGAAACGTAAAGCTTTTACGCTTATTGAATTGCTGGTCGTGATCAGCATTATCGCATTGCTGATCGGCATCCTGCTGCCAGCACTTGGTGCTGCACGTCGTACCGCTCGCCAGATGCAGAGCAATACGCAGGTTCGTGGCATCATCCAGGGTATGGTCATCTACGCTCAGTCCAACAAGACCTTCTATCCTGGTATCTCAGCTAAGCGCGAGATTCTGGCTGCACCAAACATTGATGGTTCCGCATACAACGGTGGTGATGTTGGCAGCCGTACGGTATTGATGCTTGATGGTAACTACTTCACTGGTGAGTATTGCATCAGCCCAGTCGAAACGAAGACTGAGTGGACCACCACGTCACATAATATTGAGACTGGAAACTATTCTTATGCAATGCTGCGGATCGCGCAAGATGACGATGCTGGCACTGACAATGGTGACACTGATAAGTGGACAGCTCACAGTGATGTTTACGGTGAATGGCGTGAGACGGCCAATACTAAGGCTGTAGTTCTTTCAGACCGCAACACGGGTGATGACGCAGTGGTTGGCACCAGCGGCAACGTCAGCTCGCTTCATACCGATGAAGACAGCGGCGAATGGCGTGGTAGTGTTGGTTACAATGACAGCCACGTCGAGTTTGAGAATACCCCAGAGCTTGAAACCAAGTACACCAAGGGCGAATCCAATGACGAAGACAATCTTTTCTTGGATGAGACTGGCACTGGTCCAGAAGTTTATACAGAAGAAAATGCTTTTATGGTCTACTTTACTGCAGAGTTGGCGACCCAGTAAGTTTTAGCTGATTTAGGTATGACTTTATTTGGCCGGCTGCCTGAAAGGGCGGCCGGTTTTTTTATTGATACAAACAAAATCACTTTATAGTGATTTAATGTCGCGATTGTCGCTAAAGTCTTAATTTATCTTAGGTGTTCTAAAAACACGAGTTGCAACCATTGACATGTAGAAACTCGTATTGGTACAATCGCGCTAACACAGGGACTATACCTAATGGAAATACCTTGTGTTGACTGGTTATTCGTTTTCGCCAGGTTATTGCAGTATTGAGCGTGTTGAGCGTGTGGTGGTCGCTTGAATGCGAATGGTGATGGAAGGCAAAACGGCACTGCCGTGGGCCCGGAAGCACCGCCTGACTAAACAACCAGCGTAGCCCAATGTTTTGGCAGGCAGTCTGTTTGATGCTTGTTTTGACTGTGGGGGCATAGCAGGAGAGGCGAGTGGTTTGCCTTTCTTAGCAAGCGTAAGTGTCGCGTAGCTCGGTATGGATGCGATGCCATTGTTGATATGTACCGTCTGTCCGACGGCGTTCTGATGGTCAGAAACCGTCTCGGGCAATTATTGGATACATGCCGTAGTGCGAGACACAAACGTTGGATGGTTATTTCATTAGTTCGGAGACATGATTTATGAAACGTAAAGCATTTACACTGATTGAATTGCTGGTTGTGATCAGCATCATCGCGCTGTTGATTGGTATTTTGCTGCCCGCGCTCGGTGCTGCACGTCGTACTGCTCGTCAGATGCAGAATAGCACGCAAGCCCGTGGTATCCACCAAGGTATGGTCATCTACGCACAGTCTAACAAGGGCTTCTTCCCTGGTATAACTGCTAAGCGTGCGATCACTGACGCAAGTGATATTGATGGTAGTGCCTTCAATGGTGGCGATCCTGCTTCTCGTATGGTTCTCATGCTTGACGGCAACTATTTCACTGGTGAATATGCAATCAGCCCGGTCGAAACAAAGGCTCAGTGGACCACCACAGCGAACAACATCAATACCTCCAATTTCTCCTATGCGATGATTCAGATTGCTGCGGAAAACCAAACTGATGCATCAGCTGGTGATCCAATCGACAAGCATGAGAGTGCTGTTGTTGGCGAATGGCGTGAAACTATGAACACTGTGGCTCCAGTGCTCGGTGACCGTAACACCGGTCTTGACGAAGTGCTCGGTGACAGCGGTGATGTTAGCTCAGTTCACACTGACGAAGACAGTGGTGAATGGCGTGGTAGTGTCGCTTACAACGATAGCCACGTTGAGTTCGAAAACACTGCAGAACTCGAAACCAAGTTCTCCAAGGGCGAAAGCAACAAGAAAGACAACTTGTTTATCGACGATGCTGACAACACCACCGCAGCCGACAAGGTTGACGGCGATGCGAACGCCAACTGGGTCTACTACGACTTCGAAACATCACACCGCTAAATGGCTGTGATTAAATTCGGATACTAGGCTGAATTTTGATGCTTAATATTTGAAGTGATGGCCGGCTGCCCGAAAGGGCGGCCGGTTTTTTGTTTGCTGATTGCCTATTTGTGGGATTCAGGAAATGAAAAATAGGATATGCGTATTGATAAAGGTGTGTGAGCTTAAAGTATGTTTTTAAATGCATTTATATGAGTTGTGAGATAGATTTTGTGTGATACAATCACGCAACACATAGGTTAATTCTTTTGTTTTTGAGATTGTTTTTGTCATAGGGTGAGATTTGAGTGTAGCGGCCGATCATATGCGA